>NZ_JBKFAO010000014.1:0-90472 GCF_053345695.1 Paenibacillus sp. D51F
GGCGGCGGCAAGCGCCAAGGCTCCGGCGGCGAGCGCCGCGGACCGCGCCGCGATGCCGCCGCGCCGGCTGCGCCAAGCGAGCGCCGCGAGCAGGCTTCGAGCGGCGATCGGCGTCCGCCGCGCCGCGAGCCCGCCGCTGAAGGCGGAGGCGAACGCCGCGAGCAGAGCGGCGGAGAGAGCCGGCGGGAGCGGCGCGGCCAAGCTGCGGCGGAACGCCCGCGCGAAGCTGCCGCCGCTCCTGAAGCTCGCAGCGAACGGCGCGAGCATCAGTCGGGGGGCAAGCGGCGCTCCGGCAGGAGCGGCGGTTATCCCCGCCGCGACGGCGACTCGGCGAGTGCAGGTCAAGGAGCGGGCGCAGAGCAGAAGTCCGGCGCAAGCAAGAAGCGTCCGTCTCAGCCTCCGATTCCGCCTCCGACCAGCTAAGCGTCAAAAAAAGGATGTTCCCTGCAAGCCGGCTATGCCGTGCTTCGGGAACATCCTTTTTTATCGTTGCATGCTCGTCCGGTTTCAGTTGTCGCTGAAGTCGATGAACGCATCGCGCACGCGGTTCCAGAAAGGGAATGGACGGTAGCGGGCGAAGCTGATCTTGGCAGGAGCGACGCTGCAGCGGATGGAGCGGATATCGGCCCTCTCGATGCTCAGATGATCGATCGTAAGCAGCAGCCTTTGGTCCTTTTTGGAGACGATGTCGCAGTGGTGATGCTCGGGCAGGATGACCGAGGTGCCGAGCGTCCGGTAGACGCGGTTGTTGATCGATGCGATCTCCGCGAGCTGCAGGGAAGGAATGGAAGGGTGGATGACAGCTCCGTTGAGGCTCTTGTTGTAAGCGGTGCTGCCCGACGGCGTCGAGATGACCATGCCGTCGCCGCGGAAGGTCTCGAAGGGCTCGTCGTTGATGTTGACCTGCACGACGAGAGTGCCGTCGACGCCCTTGAGCGTGAATTCGTTCAAGGCCAAATATCCGGTTGCTCCCTCCGGGGTATCCAGTTCGATCTGGGCAATGGGATAACGGACGATGCGCGGCTTCTGCTCGGCCATCATCTCGACCAGCTGCTCGATCTCATCGGCCTTCCAGTCGGCATAGAAGCCGAGATGGCCGGTATGGACGCCGACGAAGGCAATGTCGTCGATCCGGTCCAAATAAGTATGGAAAGCATGGAGCAGGGTGCCATCCCCGCCAATGGAAACGACGGTATCCGGCTTCTTGTCGTTGCGAACGAAGCCTCGTGACGCAGCCAGCAGATGGAAACGCTCCGTCAATTCATTGGAATACCGGTCGCCTCTGCTGAGTACCACATAATTGATCAAGAAATGGCGCTCCTTCCGAAACAAACAGGATAACCTGATGATAGCGGAAAACCGGCGTGAAAACAATGTCGAACGCACTTCAGCCCGGTCCGAGCCAGCCCCATAGCAGATAGACCAGCGCCGCCGCGATAAGGCTGTGTGAGAGCCTTGCGAGCAGGAAGGGACGGTAGCGCAAGCCGGTATGGCTGAGCAGGCTGGCGATTTGGGCATGGACGGACAATCCGGCCCAGCTCAGCACCCATGCGGCGGCCGCTGCCTGATGAATGAGCGGCACTCCGGCTTCGGCAGAAGACTTGGCGCCGAGAGTGACCTCGAACAGCCCGCTTACGAAAGGAGCGGCCATATCGCCGGACAAGCCGAATAAAACAAACAATGCCGCGACGGAATGCTCCAGTTCCCCAAGCACCGAGGCTTGGCGCAGCAGCTCCATCAACACGGAGAACACGACGACGAGGCCTCCGACGACGATCATGAGCCTGAGGCCGGAAGCGATGGAATCCTTGAGCAGAACGCTGAAAGAGCGTCCGTCGAGCAGCCTTGCTTCGTGCATCGCCTTCAAGGCCGCGCTTAGGCCGCGCTGCGGCTTTCCCTTACCGGTATGTCCAGCGCGGGGGGCTATCTCCGGTTCCCTGGTACCGTGGAAACGCATGAGCACGCCGACGATGAGGCTGCCGCCATAATGGGCGGCTGCAAGAATGGGGGCAAGGGCCGACTGGTGGAAGAAGCCGACCGACACGGCTCCGAGCAGGAAAATGGGATCCGAGGTCGTCGTGATGGCGACGAGCCGTTCTCCTTCCACTCGAGTAAGGAGCTGTTGGTCCCGCAGCTGGGAGGTGAGCCTGGCTCCGACCGGATACCCCGACAAATAGCCCATCGCGAGCACGAAGCCGCCGCTGCCGGGAATCCGAAAAAGCGGGCGCATGAACGGATCCATCAGCTTGCCCATGAAATGGACGATTCCTATGCCGAGCATCAGCTCCGAGATGACGAAAAAAGGAAAGAGCGCAGGAAAAAGAACTTCCCACCAGATGGCTAGTCCTCTCAAAGAAGAATGGAGGACCGGTCCGGGAAAAACGGCCATCAGCGCTGCGAGCAGCGCCGCGCAGAAGGCGGTCACGGTACTGGGATGAAGCAGCATTCTTGCCATGTAACGATCCGCTCCTCCTTGTAAAGCCAGGTTAACCTTAAGATATGAGCAGCGATGGACAAACAGAAGCCGAATCGCGGGCAGCTCGAAGGGACCGGGTAGAAGTCAGAAAAATCAAAATGATGAAAAAAATCAATAGAAAACGCTTGCAAAAAGGGGTGGCATTTACGGGGCGATATGGTACAATAGCATTACCTTTACGATGCTTGGAGTGATGGACATGAGTATTGTCGCCGGCATTCTGGTCTGTGCTTTTGTGTATGTGATTCGCGAGTCCCTTATGGCTCCCGGTGAAGAAGAATACGATAGCTGAAGAATCCTACTTATAACCACATTCCAAATGCCCGCGGAAGCGGGCGTTTTTTTGTATGTAAAGGCTTTCGTAGTGAAGGAAGAAATCAAGACTAAAGAACTAATAAGGGAGGCAATCATTGCCGATGAATAGATATAACAGCCTATACGAAATGATGGGCGGTCATGAGACCGTAGTAAGAATGGTGGAGGCCTTTTATCCCAGGGTTCAAAAGGACGAGCTGCTGTCTCCGCTGTTTCAGCGGGACATCGAGCCGGTTATGGAAAAGCAAATCCAATTTCTAACCCAGTTTTTCGGCGGACCTTCCTTGTTCTCCGACCAGCACGGCCATCCGATGATGCGCGCCCGCCATCTTCCTTTCGCGATTACGAAGGAACATGCCGCTGCTTGGCTTGCCTGCATGAGCGGGGCTCTGGAGGAGATCGGAATGCCTGAGGATTTGAAGTCCCATGTGCTTGAACGGTTGTCAGGACCTGCCCATCATTTCGTCAATACCGCTTCGGACGGAGGCGACGAAAGCTAAGGAGATGATCCCCACATGGAGCCGCTATATCAGACCGCCGCACTGTGCCCTTGCTGCGGCAACGGATTCGAGACACCCCGAGTCCGCCCGAGCTTCAAGCGGGCCGTAGCTGTCGACACCGATTTCTGTTCTCATTTCAAGGGAATTCACGCCGATTATTATGTCGTCCGGGTTTGCCCGCAATGCGGCTTTTCGACGACGGAGAACAGCTTGAGCATCCTTAACGATGAACAGAAGGAGAATTATTATTTCCTCTATGGACGGATGTGGCAGCCCCGCAGCTACAGCGGAACGCGCACGCATGCCCAGGCTCTGGACTGCTACAAGCTGGCCCTGCTCAGTGCCGTAGCTGTGCAGGACAAGGACCGTCTGATCGCCGGGCTCCTTCATCATATCGCCTGGCTGTACCGGGATGATGGCGACAGCGGCGAGGAGCTGCGGTTTCTCCGGCATGCGATGGATTGTTACCGGCGGGTGTACGAAACCGAGAAAGTAGACAATGACGCCAAGCTCATGTACCTGATCGGAGAGCTGCACAGGCGTCTCGGCGAACGGAAGGAAGCGGTGTGGTGGTTCTCGAGAGTGGTGAACGACAAGCGGATTGTGGACGCCGCCATGATCAAGGCATGCCGCAGCCAGTGGCAGCTGGTGCGCGAAGGAAACGAGGATGCGCCTGAATGGATGATGGGGGGCATTCCGGAAGTCAGCGGAGGGTATGAGGCGCAGGCTATCAGCTGAGCTTTGAATCATGGTTCCATAGCATCAGGGCGTTCGCCCGTCATCATGACGGATGCGCCCTTTTTTCATTGCAAGCGGAAAATGCCTTCCGACTCTTTTGCTTGACGATAGGAGCAGGGCTTGAATAGCAAAAAGATGTCCCTCCAGCAGCAAGGCTGATAGGGACATCCAGATCATGATTATTGAAGGCGGCGAAGATCGGTGTCGGTGAGCAAGTAATCCTTGTCGGCATCGACCAGCGTGACCCGGCTATGGCAGCATGGAAAAACGAGCAGCCTTTTGGCTCCGGAAGACACGCTTTTCAGATCGGCAGGCTTCAAGGGAAGCAGGACATGATCTGTCCCGCAGAAGGGACAGGAAACATAGACGTCCTTCATAATTACGTCGTAAGGCAAAGCCTTTTCAAACGGGATCATGGGTATCGCCTTGCTGCGGATCGGGTGCAGACTCCGCCTCGTTCGCGGTATCCGGCGTGTTTTTGGCAAGCTCGGCCATCTTCTGAAGCAGAATATGGCGGGGCATATGCATGAGATGCTCAAGCGGGATATTAAGCTCTTTGGCCAGCCGAACCGCGGTTTCGGCTGACAGCTGCAGGGGTCTGGACATGGCGGTGCCTCCTCAGGCCGGTTCCGTCTCCGCAGAACAGGGTAGCGCGTCGGAGCGGATTGGCGATATAATTCAGTTATACAACGGGAACGCCGGCGGCGCAAACCGATCGTTTCTGCCGGATAGCCCATGGCGGGCAGCTGCCTGCCGAAAGGAGACCGTCCATGGAAACCAATACATACCCGCTGACATGGGATTTGGATGTCTTTTTCAAAGGGGGAGCTGCTTCCCCGGAGCTGGAGGAAGTTCTCAAGGGCGTGAAGGCCGACATTGCGCGCATCAGCCAGACGATGCTGGCGTCTTCCGGTTCGGAAGGAGTTCCGGGAGCCAGGCCGGAACAGCTGGAAGAATGGACGGAGACCCTTCAATCCATCCAAGTCCGCTTGCATGAAGCCGCTTCCTTCGTCGGGTGCCTGATGGCGGAAAACGTGAGCAATACAGCGGCGACAGCGCTTAACGGCCGTATTCAATCCCTGGAAGCGGAATACTCCATCGCTCTTACCCGCTTCGATGATCTCATCAGTCGCACGCCCGACTCCATCTGGGACGGCTGGGTGCATAATTCCCCGGTCCGCTTCTATCTCAACGAGCGGCGCCAGAACGCCAAGGAAAAGCTGAGTCCGGAGCTGGAAGCGCTGGCGGCCGACCTTGCCGTTGACGGCTATCATGGCTGGGGCAATCTGTACAGCCGCATCGTCTCCCGTGCGAAGTTCCGCGCCAAGGAAAAGGATGGTCAAGAGAAGGAGCTGTCCGCAGGCCAGATGTTCAACCGCCTGTTCGAGGCGGACCGCGCTGTGCGGGCCGAGTCCTTCGCCGAGTGGGAGCGCGAATGGGCGGAGCATGCACAGCTTTGCGCCGATGCGCTGAACCATATTTCCGGATTCAGGCTGAAGCTGTATGACCGCCGCGGCTGGAGCGACGTCCTCAAGGAGCCGCTCAAGGTCAACCGGATGACGCAGTCGACGCTGGATGCCATGTGGGGAGCGATCAATGAAGGCAAGCAGGATCTGGTGCGCTACTTCGAGCGCAAGGCCAAGCTGCTCGGACTTGAGAAGCTGGCCTGGCATGACATCACGGCGCCGATCGGCGGGGCTTCCAAGCATATTCCGTACGAGGAAGGCTGCGACCTGATCCGCGAGCAGTTCGCCAAGTTCGACCCGGCTCTGGCCGAGTTCGCCGACAAGGCGTTCCGCGAAGGCTGGATCGAGGCGGAAGACCGCCCCGGCAAGCGTCCTGGCGGCTTCTGCACCTCGTTCCCCGCGACGGGACAGACCCGTATTTTCATGACCTACTCCGGGACGGAGGACAATGTGTCTACGCTTGCCCATGAGCTCGGACACGCCTACCATCAATACGTGATGGAGGGGCTGCCGGCGTTTTCTCAGAACTATGCGATGAACGTGGCCGAGACGGCTTCGACCTTCGCCGAGATGATCGTGGCGGAATCCCAGCTCGAGCAAGCGAAGACCAAGGAAGAAAAGCTGTCGCTGCTGGAGCTGAAAATCCAGAACGGCGTGTCGTTCTACATGAACATCCATGCCCGGCTGCTGTTCGAGGTCCGCTTCTATGAAGAGCGCCGCAACGGCGAAGTATCCGTCGAGCGCCTGAACGAGCTGATGGTCGAAGCCCAGCGAGAAGCGTTCAGCGGCGTGCTTGACGAGGCGCATCCTCATTTTTGGGCAGCGAAGCTTCATTTCTACATCACGGATGTTCCTTTCTACAATTTCCCGTACACCTTCGGCTATCTGTTCAGCGCGGGCCTGTACGCCAAAGCCAGGGAGGAAGGCCCGTCCTTCGCTTCCCGCTACGTCGACCTTCTCCGCGATACGGGCAGCATGACCGTAGAGGAGCTGGCGCTCAAGCATCTGGGAGTGAACCTGCAGCAGGCCGGATTCTGGCAAAGCGCGGTCGCGCTGACCCGTGAAGACATCCGCCAGTTCATGGAACTGACGGAAGAATAATTCGAACCCCTTTCCTCCATTCCCGTCGGGATGGAGGAAAGGGGTTTTCGTTTCAACGCCGCAGCTGCTTTTTGCGTTGTATCTGCTGATGAGCAAGCAATCCGCTCTCCATGAAGATTCCATAAAGCCCCTTGAATCGCCGCAGGCGCCGGGAGTATGCTTGACCCGGGCGAAAGCTTTCCGGGCTTCAAGCGGATGTTGGAAGAATCCCTGAAAAATGTTGAACCCGACGGCTCAGATCTTGGAATAAGCTGCCGGTGTCGGCGAGCATGTTAAAGGTCAGGGCTTTGAACATTCCGGCTGCGCTTGCCGGCGGCAAAGCCGTTGGATTCCTGGTTTGTCTTTTAGGCCGAACGGGTAAAAAAACGGATGGACATCTGAACAGGAGGCAGGAGAAGCATGAAATTCTTTTTGGATACCGCCAATGTCGAGGAAATCAAACGGATCGCCAAGCTGGGTCTTGTAGACGGAGTGACCACGAATCCGACTCTGGTTGCCAAGGAAGGCCGCATATTCAAGGAAGTCGTGCAGGAAATCTGCAGCATCGTATCCGGTCCGGTCAGCGCCGAGGTCACGGGCTCCACGAGCGATGAAATGCTTAAGGAAGCGCTGGAAATCGCCGAATGGGCGCCGAACGTCGTCATCAAGGTCCCTCTGACGGAAGACGGCCTGTTCACGACCCATGCACTTTCCCAAAAGGGAATCAAAACCAACGTGACGCTCGTATTCTCTGCCGCTCAAGGGCTCATGGCTGCCAAGGCGGGAGCGACGTTCATCAGTCCGTTCGTCGGCAGGCTGGATGATATCGGCATGACCGGCATGGATCTTGTAAGGGATTTGACGACGATCATCAACAATTACAACTTCCAGACCGAGATCATCGTGGCCAGCGTGCGCAATCTGGAGCATGTGAAGCAGGCTGCGGTCGCTGGAGCGCATATTGCTACGATTCCGGGTTCCCTGCTGCCATCGCTGTGGAAGCATCCATTGACGGATATCGGCATCGAGAGATTTACGGCTGACTGGAACAAGATGCAGGCCAGCCTCACCGCCAAAGGCTGACGAGAAAGAAGATTGACGGGATTTTCATCGCCGTGATATAGTGAATTCAACTAAATTTTGGTCATGCGGAAGCACCGCGAACGATCAGGGTATCCCCTGTTGCGTTTGCGGTGCTTTTTTGCGTCTCCATGAAGGAGGACTCCATGGGAAAGCTTGATCTTATTCTGGCTGCCGACGGCGAATACGCCAGGCGCCTAAGCGAATTTATGCGGGATATGCCCGGCGGCGGCAGATGGCGCGTGACGGCTTGCACGACGCCGGATAGTCTTCGCGGTTATTTGAAGGGAGGGTATCCGGTTGATTTGGTTCTTGTCGAGCCCGGATTCGTCAGCGAAGCCGAGAAAGCATGCCCGGCATCCAAGCTGGCCGTTCTTGTCAGAAGGCAGGGCGAGGGAGGCGGACATCCGGAGCTGCTTCAGTTCAGGCCGCTTCCGGAGCTGATCGCGTCTATGGAAGCGATGCATGCGGGGACAGACGCGCTCAGCGCATCGGCAGACGGAAGAGCGTTTGTAGCAGCCGTCTACGACCCGGCAGGAGGGCAGGGCAAGACCGTGCTGTCCGTAGAGCTGGCCAGGCAAGCGGCGGAACAGGGCAAGCGAGTGCTGTACCTCAACTTCGAGGTATGGGACGCTTCGGAGGTTTTTCTGGGCGCGGGCTCCAGCGCCCCCGAAATGGAAGGAGGAGTCGGCAGGCTGCTTTACTGCCTCAAGGCGGGCAAGCAGGATGCGGCCCGGCAGCTTGCGCAAATCCGAACGTTCAGCAGCGCGATGAAATGCGACTATTTCCCGCCGTCTCCGGGACCGGAGGAACGGCTGGCCATGACCGGCGAGGACGCTGTCCTGCTGCTCGATTTCCTTGCCGGCGGCGGGTTCTATGATTTCATCGTGGCGGATATGGACAGCCGCCTGGACGAGGCAGCTGCTTCGATCTGGCAGCGCAGCGGCCGCATCGCATGGCTTGTCCGCTCATCGGAATCCTCGATGGCGAAAACTCGCGCGGCGCTGGACTATGCAGCGAGGACGTACCCGGAACGGCTCAGGATGGAAGAGCGGAAATTATTGTTCGTGCAATCCATGGCAAGGCAAGAGCCGCCGGGAGAGGCGGAGCTGACGAGCGTCCGAGAGCCCGCCGCCAGGAAACCGCAGCTTGAATATGCAGCTTCTATTCCCGTCATGGCTCACTACCGCGAGGGCGGGTCTGTAAGTCCCGCGTATGCCAAGACGGTGCGACAGCTTCTGCAGCGGATGCTTCCGGAGCTTGTTGGATGAACCGCTCCGAGGCTGGCGCACGATACTGGACAGACAGCACTGGTATTGTCCGGGAAGAAGACTTGCAGCAGGAAATCGCCTCGCTGCGCTCCAAGGTCCGCTCCCTGGTCGATATGAGCGGAGAGATCAGCGACTCGGGATTGACGGCAGCCGTAGAGGCGACTGTGGCCGAATGGCCGGGAAGCGCCAGACTGACTTCTTCCGACAGGCTGGTGCTGGTCAAGCGGCTCTATTATTCCTTCCGGGGATTGGATGTGCTTCAGCCGCTGCTGGATGACGACTCGGTTACGGAGATCATGATCAACGGGCATGAGTCTATTTTTGCGGAGCGGTCCGGCAAGCTGGAATGCCTGCCTCTCTCCTTCGAGAGCCGCGAGCGGCTGGAGGATCTCATCCAATCCATCGTGGCCGCTGTGAACCGTGTCGTCAACGAATCCTCCCCGATCGTAGATGCGCGCCTGCCCGATGGATCGAGAGTTCATATCGTGCTGCCGCCGATAGCCTTGCAGGGGCCGGTTCTGACGATACGGAAGTTTCCCAAGAAGCCTTTGCTCATGGACGATTTGATCGCGGCCGGTTGTCTGGACGAGGAAACGGCAGCATTTCTGGCGCAGCTGGTCCGAGCGGGCTTCAACCTGTTCATCAGCGGCGGTACCGGTACGGGCAAAACGACATTTCTGAACGCCTTGTCCAGGTTCATCCCGCCCGATGAGCGGCTCATCACGATCGAGGATTCGGCGGAGCTTCAATTGAAGGCGCCGAACCTGGTGTCGCTGGAGACGCGGAATGCCAATACCGAGGGGAAGGGGGAGATTCCGATGAGACAGCTGATCCGAGCTTCCCTGCGAATGCGTCCGGATCGTATCATCGTCGGGGAAGTGAGAGGAGCCGAAGCGCTCGACATGCTCGCTGCCATGAATACCGGGCACTCGGGAAGCATGGGTACCGGCCATAGCAACAGCGCCAAGGATATGCTCAGCCGGCTCGAGACGATGGTATTGAGCGGTGCGGCAGAGCTGCCGCTCGCGGCTATCCGGCAGCAGCTCGCTTCCGCGCTGGATATCATCGTTCATTTGTCCCGGATGCGCGATCATTCCCGCAAAGTGCAGGAAGTCGTACAGGTGACCGGGATGAAGGACGGAGACATACAGCTGGAAACCTTGTTCCGGTATGAGGATGGAGCAGGGGGAGGGCTCCGACGGCTCCCCACACCGCTGGCCCGCATGGACAAATGGGTTCGTTACGGTCTCGATCCAACAGAAGCGAGGGGAGTCAGGAGTTGAGCAGCCGCTTGAAAATAATTGATCCCGTCAAGGCGGGGCTGCTGGCAGCGAGGCTCGGCTGGGAGCCGGCAAGATCCGGATCTGCCTACCGCATCCGGCTGCCGGATTATTCGGTCTTTTCCTTGACCCGCAAGCAATTCGCCGCTTCCGCGGTAGCGGGCGCCGCGGCTGCATTCGCCGCCATTTATTTGTTCTATCTGTCCATGCCGGCAGCAGCCGCCTTTTCGATCGCTGGGCTTCTGGTCCCGCGGAAATACAGGGACTATTTGCGGCGCAGACGCCAAGCCAAGCTTAGGCTGCAGTTCAAGGAGATGCTTTTTTCGCTGTCATCCTCTCTAGCGGCGGGAAGGTCGGTAGAGAACGCTTTTTTCGCCTCGCTTGACGATCTGCGTCTCATGTACCCGGAGTCGCGCTCCGATCTCATGCTCGAGCTGGAAGCGATCCGGCATCGCTGCGTCAATGGCGACCCGCTGGAGGCGGGGCTTGCCGAGTTTGCCTCGCGGTCGGGAGTGGAGGAAATACAGCAGTTCGCCGACGTTTTCATTACATGCAAGAGGACAGGCGGCAACCTGATCGAGATCATCCGGCGCACCTCCCAAACGATCGGGGAGAAGATCGAAATCAATCAGGAGATTGATGTCATGATTTCCCGCAAGCGCTTCGAAGCCAAGATCATGACAGGCGTTCCCTTCGCTTTCATGGCTTTTCTGCACGGTTCGGCGCCGGACTATATGGCTCCCCTTTACGCGGCACCTGCAGGGTATGTCGTCATTACAGCCGCTTTGCTGATGCTGGCGGCATGCGGGTGGCTGATGATGAGGATCATGGCTATCCGACTGTAAAGGGGGGAAGAGATTTCATGTGGACATTATGGATAGCTGGATTGATGGCCTCCGCATGGCTGACCGCCGCATGGCGGCATGCGGCTGCCAGCGGCATGCCGTTGCTTGCTGTCCTGCTCCGATGGGACAAGCAGGCACTCGCCGCTTGCTTCGGAGCTCCGGCCTTGATCCAGGCCGTGGAAGAGGCCAGACTGATGCCGCGCATCGAGGAGCATGTAGCCGGCTTGCATGCGTCCATGATCATCCTGAAAGGAGAAGCATGGACTCCGGACCATACCCGGCAATATCTGGCTCTGGCATGCGTACATGGATGCGGGGCCGCTCTGGCCGGCTTGCTGCTCGCTGCTGCCGCCGGAGAGCAGGCTGTCGCCTGGCTGGGGTTCGCATGCGGAGTGCTGATCCCGGCCTCGAAGGTCAGGGAAATCCGGGAATCCATCAACAAGCGAAAACAAGCATTGCTGCTTGCCTTGCCTGACCTGCTGGTCAAGCTCATGCTGCTCGTCGGAGCCGGAGAAACGATGCAGAAAGCATTGGCAAGATGCGCAGCCTTCGAGTCAGGAGGAGGCCTGGAGAGGCTGCTGCATGCAGAGCTTGGACGCGCCGTTCATGCCATGGGCAACGGGTTGTCCTTCGCTGCCGCCATGGAAGCGTTCAGCCGCCGCTGCGCCGTTCAGGAAGTGTCGGTGTTCACGACGGTGCTTCTGCTCAACTATCGTCGCGGCGGCGAACAGCTCGCTCTATCCTTGCGCGAGATCTCCCATCCATTGTGGGAGAAACGCAAGAGCCTGGCCCGCACTCGCGGAGAGGAAGCTTCTTCCAAGCTGGTTTTTCCGCTGACAGGGATCTTCTTTCTGCTCATGGTTCTTGTCGGAGCTCCCGCGATGCTGCTGATGAACTAACATTTAGGCAAAGAATCTTTGATGGTCATCATTACATTAATTGGAGGCGGTTTGGATGAGCACAGCAGCATTATGGTACAGCTGCAAAAAGGCGGCAAGAAAATTCGGGAAGTCGGAAGAGGGTCTCGGTACTTTGGAGGTCATTCTGATCATCGCTGTCGTCATTATTATCGCGCTTTTATTCAAGGACTGGATCATCAACCTCATAAAAGATCTGATGGGAAAAGCAGATGATCAGGCCAACACGATCTTTGAATAACCCTATTCGAAAGTTCGGCATCTCCACCGGAGGAAGCTTTACGCTGGAGGCGAGCACTGTCTTCCCGCTGCTCTTCGGCGTTTTGTTCCTATACTTCATCGTTGCTTTGTACATTTTTCAGCAAGGCGTCTTCTACTCCGGGGCGGTCATGGCATCCGAAGCGGCAGCTTTCCGCTGGGACAACAGCAAGCGCGATGCGGCTTCGGGCTTGCCGCCTGCAGGCGAAGACGACGGGCTGTATTGGAGGCTGACGGAGGATGGGCTTTTACGCGGCATGATGAATATGGGCCAGCCGGCGGAGTCGATATCGGCCTACTCGTTGGACAGCCGAGGCTCCGTACCGGATGACCTGCCTGCCGCCAAGCTCGCCAAGGCAGGAGAGAGGCTGAACGAATCATGGACTGGAGAGATGCGTTACAGGCGCGGCGTGCTCGGCATGATCGAGACAAGACTTTATCCTTCCGTTCCGATCGCTTTATCGGGCGGCAGGAAGATCGGCGCGACCGCCAAGGCTCAGCCTGCCGATCCGGTCGAATTTATCCGTTCGATCGATCTTGTCCGATACTACACGGCGAAATTCCGAACGTCGGAGGATATATCCCCGGACAAGGCTGGAAAGGTGCTGCGGAATTATGGAGGAGCTCAATAAGAACGAGGAAGCATGCCGGAAAAAAAGTCTGCCGGAAGACGGCACTCAAGGCGCTGTTACGATCTGGGCATGCGCAGCTTCGGCAGGTCTGCTTTTGCTGATGGCGGTATTGATTGATTATTCGAGAATTACTTCCTTCCGCCACAAGCTTGAAGGCTTGGCGCAGACCGGGGTCCGCTCCGTATTGTCCGCTTACGATGAAACGCTCTACGAGCAATACGGATTGTTCGGTCGAGGAGGCACTGACGGCGGAGCGCTGCTGGCCGAAGCGGTTCAACTTGGTCTCGAAACCGGATCGGGGCGGAATGTTCCCGGCGATTCCATCCGCTTGCAATGGCTTGATATGGAGGTTTTCGGAAGCTCGGTGCAGCCTGCGGCTTTTCTGGGAGACCGCCGCATCTTCGGTCGTCAGATCATGCAGGAGATGAAATACAAAGCCCCTATCGATCTGACGCTGGAGCTGATTGATAAATTCCGTCCGCTCTCCGAAGCGATGGGGCAAACGGCTGCTGCCGTGGATAAGCTGGGGAGTCTCGAGCAAGCATTCGACCAGAGGCAGCAAGCGCTTGAGAACATGCTGAAGCTGCAGATAACGGCAGCGGATCACGCAAGCCAAAGCGGCCATGGCACTCTGATCGGGACCGGAGGCACGAATGGAGCGGAAGGATCCGAGCTCCGATCCATTCGTGCCGAATATCCTCTTTATTTGGAATGGATTTCTCTGGATGAAGCGGCAGCCAGAGCATGGCAGGAGGCGGTGGCTGCCCTTCCGTCGCCGAGTCCGGGCGCAACGCCGATTCCTAGTGCAACGCCGATCCCTTTGCCGCCGCCATCGTCCCATGCGTCCGAAATCGCGAGCTACGAAAACAGAGCCATGGCAGTGTCCGCCAAGCTTCAACAAGCTGCCGATGCAACAGGAAGCCATGATTCCGTTCTGGATGAGGCTTTGGAACAGCTTGAAGCAGCCAGAAGGGCGGAGCTTGAGATGAAAGCCGTGCTGGATGGGCGCAATGTGGCTGGAGATTCATCCTATCTGCTGCCCGCCGGCAGCTCTGCTGCCGCCGACTCCAATCCCGGAACGGTGTCCGTGCTTGATGAAGCATCGGACATGCAGCTTGGAGAGGACTGGTTTTCCCATGCGGAAAAAAACGTCCTGGAGCAGCGCGATGATTTCCGCAGCCTTTCTTCATCTGCTCAAGCTGCGGCAATCGGACTTCATCGGGCACTGGAAGAGCGTTCTGTGTCATGGGCAAGCCGATTGTCCATCCATGAACAAGAGCTGTCCCGCCAATGGAGCTCTTATGATGAGAAATGGATCGCGCCAGGAGCTTTGCTGGCCGAGCAGGCTAGCAGCATCGGCAATGCGGACAGCAGAAAAGAGGAACGGAAAGCTGAAAAGAAGAAAGCCGCTTCTCTCTGGAGGGAAGCGAAGCAGCTGCTGAATGCGATTGAAGGGTTGAAGGGAACCGAGGAGGACATGGCAGCTTTCCGCCAAGCAGAGAGCTTGTTCAAGGCCAGCATGGACTTCAATCGGCTGCAGGAAGAGGGAGGGGGCTCCGATGAAGTCGGCAATGGCAAGGCGAGCGGGGACAGATCATCGTTTGAAGGAGTCTCCGGCAGCGGCGGAGCCGATGAAGCCGTGAAAGGTTCGCAGAAGCTGGCAGGAGGAGCATTCTCCGGCATGGGAGCTCTGCTGTCCCAAGGCGGGGAGCGGCTGTTCACGGCGCAGTATGCGGCCCAGCGGTTCAGCTTTGCGGACCCGCGCATGCTCTGCAGCCTGATTCCCGGCTTGGGCGGAACCTCCGGAGAACCACATCGGCCAGATGGGGAAGGAGCCCGGCAAGATCCGGCTATGACATCGTTGGAAAACCAGGAAATGGAGTACATCCTGTATGGCTTCGTCCATCCATCGGCAAATCTAGGCGCGGCATACGGCGAGCTGTTTGCTTTCCGTCTGGCGGTCCGGACCATGGAGGGACTGATCGAGAGCCGCGGAGCCGGACATCCGCTGCTGGTGCTGGCGATGGCTGCAGTCTATGGATTGAGAGAAGCGATCGGGGATTTGAGAGCGATTATTGCAACCGGCCAGGCTCCTATATCCAAATATGTTCCGGCAGAGCTGACCTATTTGGATTATTTGAGGCTGTTTTACTTGCTGCATGGTTCCGAAGATTCCCGTCTCAGCCGGATGATAGCAATCATCGAGCTCGACACGGGGACGAATCTGGCTTCCGTGCCGACAGGTGCGACGGTGGAGGTGCATGCTTCCTTGCGGCTGTGGTTCCTGACGGGAGCGGCGAGGCTTCTTGGCAGAAGCGGCCCTGATCATGGAGCGGGAGGACGGTATGAATGGTCTACGCGAGCAGGCTGGTCCTACTGAGGGCCGGCAGGAGATTTCGTTTTTCGGCTCCTCGAGTGCAGCTCGCTTCTCCTCGCTTTTCCTTGGAAAGGGTGAGCAAGTCTCCTCGACCGGATGGAGCCGCGCGTGCTGAAGAAGGATCCATCCTTTTGGAAGCTGCGCTTGTCATGCCTGTCCTTCTGCTGTTTCTGGTCTTGCTGGCCTCATTCGTTCAATTTTCGGCAGCTGAGACTTCGCTTCAGGCAGCCGCAGATCGGGCAGCTCGACAGACGGCGGCGCATATCCGACCGGCGATGCTGCTGCTTCAGCAGGACGGAAGCAAGCTCCCGGAATCGGCTTCAATAGACTCCATGGATCCGGGCCATGAATCTCCGTTCGAGACGTTACAGAAGGTGGACTCTTCCCCATCGCCGCAGCAGCTTCCGGACTGGAGGCAAGCGGCTGCCGAGGCAGCGGCTTATTTGCCGGATCCGGCAGGACAGATTGCCGCAGCCGTGCTTCAGGGAGACTGGAAAGCGCTCGCCGATATGGCCGCTGAACCCGTCGGCATCGCGGTGTTCGAGCCTTTTTTGCGCAAGGCCGCGGAGGATACGCCGCTGGAGCCTTCAAGAATCACGCTTGCAAGCCTCTCCCTTCCGGATCTTGAAGGGGGAGAGAGCGGCTTTCTGAAGCTGGAGGCCGAGTATGAGTTTCCGTTGAGGGTTCCTTTTTTGGGCAAAAAAATCATCCTGCATCGAACGGCGGCCGAGCGGGTATGGATACCGGACCCGCTTCCATCCCAAGGCAGAGCCGGTGCTCCTGATTCCTCCTCGAAAGTCAAAATAACGCAGCTTTATCCGATTCCGGCTAGGCCCGGACGCAAAGCCACTCTTGAAGCGGTCGCCACTCCCGGGATTCAGGTCACCCTGGAAGTCCGCTACAAAAGCGGCAACAGCGTATCCAAGCACGTAGGCACCCAAACTGCGGATGCCTCGGGACATGTGGAATGGACCTGGCTCGTATCCGGCAATACGACTCCCGGACAATGGGAAGTCGTGGTCACGACTTCGGACGGCGCCTCGGCATCAATGCCCTTCATTGTCCAGAAAAAGGCGTGAAAAAGGCCTGGCCCTATATGGCTTTCACGATTTAGATGAGGGGGGATTCAAATGGAAGCATGGAACCTATGGGGATGTTTCCTGCTGGTGAGCATCGCTTTCGGCACGGATATCCGGAACATGAGAATTCCGAACTGGCTGCCGCTGACATTCGCTCCGGCAGGCTTGCTCCTGCATGCGCTTGATTCCGGGATGGACGGTTTGCTGCATGCGGCTATGGGAATGGCAGCGGGATTTCTTCCCCTCCTAGCCCTATACGCATGTGGAGGGATCGGTGCAGGCGACGTCAAGCTTTTCGGCGCGGCAGGCGCTTGGCTGGGCTGGCTGGCGGTTACGGAGCTGATGCTGTATTCCTTTTTGTACGGAGGAATCGGAGGGGCAGCGTACCTGATTGCCAGGAGAATCTCAAGGATTCGAAAAGCAGCGACCGGTACGCAGGCACTGTCCGGCGAAGCCGCTGTCCTTGCGTGGAAGGCAGACCAGTCGACCCATTCTCGACCAGGTCAAGCGCCGGCGGACATCACTGACAGCGACGAGCTGCCGAGTCCAGGACATGATGCAGCCGAACCACCCGACGGAGGAGAAGGAACGTCGGTCCGCTTTCCCTTCATGCTGGCCGTCCTCCCCGGCATGATGACATTATGGCTTTCTTGAATCGAAGGAGGACTTGAGCATGGGACCACTTCAGGCTGATTTTGAATGGAACCGGGAACATGAATTGATTTTTTCCGCGGAAGGAGGCATTCTGCGGGAAGAGTTGGATGAAGTTGAGCTGGCCATGCTGGAGAGCAGCATTCCGGCGGGCCTGCTTCCTGTCGAATGGCAAATGTGGAATGGACAAGTCCGCTTCCGCTACAAGCTCGGCGGCAAAAAAATGCTGAAACACAAGCTCGCTGAAGGGGCTGGGGATGCCGCCCAATTCTACAGCCTGATGCTGGCGGTCGCTTCCATTTGCGAAGAGTGCCGCCCTTATATGCTCAAGCCGGCAAACCTGATGCTGGATGAGAGCTATATCTTCGTGGGCGACAACTGGGGCGATATCGGACTGGTCTATCTTCCGCTCGTTTCGCTCCCGCAAGCGGCGCCTCCTCTTCGCATTCGCTTTCTGGCGCTGGCAGCCCGCGCCTCGGCGGCCGTCCAACCCGATGGACGGCTGGCCTCGCTGATGCAGGCGATAGGAGATGAGAATGTGCCGATGCATGATCTCAGATCCCTGCTGCTGGATGCAGCCTCCTTTGATGAAGGAGCTTGCGCATCAAGCATGGGCGAGGCTTCCTCACGCAGCGGGGCGGAGGAGGAAGTCCGCTTTCCGATTAGGCTGGAGCAAAGAGAACGGCAAGGTTTTTCCAGATGGAGCGGCACAGCGGTCAGGGAGTCGCTGAGCAAGGGGGAAGAGAAAGACTCGGATCTGCGGCAAAAATCAGATCGGAATGATTTATTTGCCGGGCAGCTTGACGGACGTGAAGCAGCTTTCGTTCATGGTCCCGATGCGCGGGGAAGCAAGCTTAAAGACTCTGTAGAGGCTGATGAAGCCTACAGCTTGTCAAAAGCGGATTCGGCGGGGTTCAAAGGAAAAAGCAAACCGAATAAAGGGATTGTCACTCTCGCTGTTATCGCAGCTGCGGCTCTGCCCTGGAAGTTCATTTACATGCCGGATCCGGGCAATCGTTCTCTCTTCCTCTGCTGCGGAGCGGCTGCTGTCGCAGCTGGCGTTCTAATCTGGTTCTGGGGCAGGAGCGCGGGCATAGGCGTCGAACGGTTGGAGGAAGAGGAAGCAGGAGCCGGCCTGCTATTCGTGCCGGACTCAGGGAAGCTGGGCTCGGGCCAGCGCTGGCTGTCCCCTATGTCCGACATTCCATCCAACAAGCCAACCAACAAGCCATCCGACAAGTCGATTGCAAATCCATCCAAGCCATCCGACATTCCATCCAAGCCGAAATCTCGCGAGCAGGCTGTCGGCAACGGGCAGGAATCATCTTTTCCTGCACATGTCATCCGAGCAGAGAGGTTCTCTTCCAATGCGGTTGATGGCGGCGATTGGACAAGCCTTTCCCATGATGAGGTTTCGGCTGCTGTGTTGCCTGCGGACAAAACCGTATGGCTGGGCGCCGGCGGCGGAACGATTGCGGATGAGGGGAAATCAGCTCCTCATGTGCTTCTCCGATCCAAGAATGGAAGCATCGAAAAGCTGGAGCTCAGCGAGCCGCGGAATCAGATCGGGCGTGCGGAAGGAAGCGCAGCCTTAGTGGATCGTTCTCCAGGGGTCTCAAGAATCCATTTGGAGCTGGAGACCGGTCCATCCGGATGCTTGGCCAAGGATCTCGGCTCCCGCAACGGATCTCTTCTCAACGGCAGGCCGATGGTCCCCTATAAAAGCTACAAGCTGGAGAACGGGGATGTTCTCCAGCTTGCGGGGATCGATGGCTATTCCTATGAATATGCGGCTCCTCGTTAAAGGAGTTCATCCATGGCGGCTTCTAAGGTCGGATAACGGAACGAGAAGCCGGCTTCGAGAGCTTTGGAAGGAATGACGCGCTGTCCTTCGAGAAGCAGCGCCGACTGCTCCCCGAGAGCCAGCTTGAGCAGAGGAGCCGGGACCGGGAACCAGTAAGGCCGTCTCATAGCGGCAGCGGCGATCTTAAAGAAGGCTTCGTTGTGTACCGGCTCCGGGGCCGATGCGTTGACGGGGCCTTCAATCGTTGCCGTATCCAGAATGAACAGGATCATTCGGACGATGTCCTCGAGATGGATCCAGGAGACCCATTGCTTGCCGCTGCCGAGAGGGCCTCCTGCGAACAATCGGACCGGCAGGAGCATTTTGGGGAGGATGCCGCCGTCTCGATCCAGGACGATGCCCGTACGGAGATACACAGTTCGACCCGCAGGAATGGAAGCTGCCGCATGCTCCCATTCCTGCACGACGGAAGATAGGAAATCCATGGAGCAGGCACGGCTTTGCTCGGTGAACGTCTCCTCGCTGGAGTTCCCGTAAGCGTTGACGCCGGATGAGTTGACGAGCACGGCGGGCTTGGCGGAGAGGCTGCCGAGTATGCGCGCCAGCCTGCTTGCGGTTTCCAGTCTGGAGTTCAATATCCGCTGCTTCCCCGCTGCTGACCAGCGCTGGCTGATGGATGCGCCGGCCAAATTCACGACGGCATCGACGCCTTCCAGAAGGGAGGGATCGCTATCCGCTTCATCCCAAGCAACAGAAGAAAAGCTTCCTGCCGGAATGGTTCCGGTGGAAGCCTTCCCCTTGCGGGATCGGGTCAATATCCATCCTGAATGGCCTTCTTCGGTCAACGCCTTCGTCAAGGCCTGTCCGATAAATCCGCTTCCTCCCGCAATAGCAATCTTCATCGCGCGCACCAGGCCGCCTCTCCGTCAAGAAGATTTTTGAATGGATGTGATCCAGCGCTGCTGGACTTTGCCGCTGCTGTCCGTATCGAGTTCTTTCACAATATAAGTGAAGTCGACTTTCTCGCCGGTCTCGATATCCTGAAGCGTCTTGATCTGATCCGTGGCTGCCTGGAAGACGACCGTATCCGTATTTGTCGTGATCTCGACGGAGTGTCCGTCGGCCAGGCCGTTATAAGTTCCGGAACCTTTCTGCTCCTGGGACTGGGTCGTCGGTTCTTCCTTGGCAGCAGTTCCTTCCTTGTCCGGCGAAGGGGCAGCCTGGGCAACGGGATCGCCGACGGAATCAGCCGAAACTCCTTGCGAGGAGTCCACCACTCCGCCATTGTTGGCGGCGCTCGCATTGGCCGGAGCGTCGTTTTTGGCGCCGCAGCCCGAAGCGAGCATGAGCATCGACATCAAGGCCAGGCTTGCCGGGGCAAGGCTGAGCGAGCGGGCGCCATTTTGGCGTTTTCGGGTCAGGTTCATGATGAAGCACCTCCGTTGGGGTTCGTTCAAGTATCTCCCATTACCCCGGAGCCGTCGGCTCCAATCGGTTACCGATTGAGCAGATGCGTGTAGGCCGAATAGTCGATGCCCTGCTTGTTCAGGAACGTAACCAGACTCCGGTAATCCCGCTTGGGAGTGGCGCGGATATAACCTTCGATGCAGTGGTTTCGGGTTACTTCGCTGGCTCCGCTCTCTACCGCGACCTGGCCGATCTGGGCGGCTATGGAGTGTTTCGCTATATCGCGGAAAGGTCCCGGCACCGGAGCGACGAGCTCGTCCAGCAGCGCTTTGGAATCGTCCGTCCACAGGCTGCGGCTGCGGTCGACCCAGTAGTTCTGCCAGTCCAGCTTCGACTTTCCGTCTTTTTTGGGAAGAACCTTGAGGAACTTGCGGAACATGAAGAAGCCGCCGATCGACATGGCTCCAATCATGACGAATGCCCAAAACACAATCATGTACATAAACCAATCCGGAGCATTTCTCATCGTAGTGATGTCACCTCATCCAAATTATAGCCTATTCCTAGATTTATTTCGACGCACCCTGTAAAATAAGACTGGTTATCCAAGTTGAACGGTTTCTCCTGCGGTTGGAGAGGCGGACGTTCGGCGAAGGAATCATTGCTGCAGGAATCATTTCACGCTAAATTTCACGCAAGACAAATGCTTATAAAGGGGAGCTCAGGCATGTTGAAAATCGGATCCCATGTGTCGTTCAGCGACAAGGGGCTCGTCACGGCTGCACAGGAAGCCATCTCTTACGGCTCCAGCTCGTTCATGATCTATACCGGCGCGCCTCAGAACACCCGGCGCAAGCCGATCGATTCGCTATATATCGAAGAGGGCAGGGCTCTCATGGAGAGCGCCGGCATCGGCGAGATCGTCGTGCACGCTCCATACATCATCAACCTCGGCTCCTACAAGCCGGATACCTTCGAGCTGGCGGTCCGCTTCCTCCAGGAAGAAATCCGCCGCACGCATGCCATCGGGGTCAGCAACATCGTCCTGCACCCCGGCGCCTACACGGACAAGGATGCCGAGTTCGGCATCAACCGGATCGCGGAAGGGCTGAACGAGGTTCTCTCCGGAGTCGAGGAGACCGACGTGAACATCGCTCTCGAAACGATGGCGGGCAAAGGCACGGAAATCGGCCGCTCCTTCGAGGAGATCGCCCAGATCATGGACAAGGTATCGGCCAACAACCGCCTTACCGTATGCATGGATACCTGCCATATGAATGACGCCGGCTACGATCTTGCCGGCGATCTGGACGGCGTACTGGAGCAGTTCGACCGGATCGTCGGCCTGGACAAGGTTGCCGTCGTCCATGTCAACGATACGAAGAACCCGGCCGGTTCCGGCAAGGACCGCCATACACCGATCGGCTCGGGCTGGCTCGGCTACGACGCGATCCATTCCATCGTCCACCACGAGGCGCTTGCGGGAAGGCCATTCATTCTCGAGACGCCGTGGATCGGCAAGGATGCCAAGAAACAGCGCCCGATGTACGACGCCGAGATCGCCCTGCTGCGCGGAGACGGCATGGAACGCTTCGGAGAGCGTTTCTTCGATCAGCTGGAGCGCCTGCATCATTTCCTCGGCAAGCAGGAGATCGACCGCCGCATGTACGTGCTCTCGGTCTGGGAGACGCTCAAGGGCGACGCCAAGGCACGCAAGGCGGATCCTCGCGAGCCGCTGGAGCGCCTCTATGATCTGGCCCGCGAAGGCGGAGAGTTCGCGGATCTGTCTGAAGAAGAGCTGAACAAGCTGATTACGTTCTGGTTCGCCGGCAAACAGATTCTCGTCAACGCCTAAACGTATCGGCGGTAATCATCGCCAGCATCCGTTATCAACCAAAAAGAAGATGAAAGCCGGGCACCCGCAAGCTTCAAAGGACAAAATTTCCATCAGGCAGGAGAGCAGCCTTTCCTGCCTGATTTTGCAGCCGGCTGCTTTAGTGCTGGAGTGCATCAGCGGATGTGCGCTGAAGCCGGCCGTGCTTAGTCAGCATCATACAAACGGAAGGAAGACTTCTCTCATGCCATTGCCTGCCAGCTCTTCAGTCGATGCCCCGTCCAAATCCGGTCGCGCGCGCATGCTTATTTCCTGCCCGGACCGGCCGGGTATCGTCTCCGCAGTATCGCAGTTCCTGTACGAGCACGGAGCGAACATCGTTCAATCCGACCAATATACGATGAACCCGGAGGGAGGAATGTTCTTCATCCGCTTCGAGTTCGACCTGAGCGACATGGACGCTCAGCTTCCGGTTCTGCAGGAGGATTTCACCCGGGTGGCCGACCGCTTCGAAATGAAGTGGCATACCTTCAGGGCGAGCCGCAAGAAAAGGCTGGCGGTATTTGTCTCGAAGGAAGACCATTGCCTGCTTGAGCTGCTCTGGCAGTGGCAGGCGGGCGATCTCGACGTCGATATCGCCATGGTCATCAGCAATCATCCCGACATGCAGCCGCTCGTGGAATCCTTCGGCATCCCGTACCATCATGTTCCGGTCACTGCGGAGACGAAAGCCGAGGCGGAGCGCAAGCAGCTGGAGATCATCGGCAGCAACGCGGATCTCATCGTGCTGGCCCGCTATATGCAAATCGTTTCGCCCAAAGTGATCGAGCAGTTCCCGAACCGGATCATCAACATCCACCATTCGTTCCTGCCCGCCTTCGTCGGAGGCAAGCCTTATGCGCAAGCTTACGACCGGGGCGTCAAAATCATCGGGGCGACAGCCCACTACGTGACCGAAGAGCTGGACGGAGGGCCGATCATCGAGCAGGACGTGCAGCGCGTCAGCCATCGGGACGACGTGCCGAGCCTGAAGCGGATCGGCCGCACGATCGAGCGGGTCGTGCTCGCGCGGGCCGTGAAGTGGCATGCCGAGGACAGGATCCTCGTCCATCAGAACAAAACCGTCGTATTTCACGGTTGATTCCATCTGCTGTTCATGAAACCTTCATCCGGCTAAAAGCATGCAGCAGATGGAAATGCTACAAGCTGAGTGGTACAATATTTCACAACCGCGGGGCTGGAGCTCCGATATGATGTTCAACCGGCAAGAGCAAGAGAAACGCACCGTCCGATATCTAGGAGGAGAAAAAATATGGCTACAACCCAACAAACCATCGACCATCTTTCCGTTACGACGATCCGCACGCTCTCGATCGATGCGGTCGAGAAAGCCAACTCCGGCCATCCCGGCATGCCGATGGGCGCCGCACCGATGGGCTACCAGCTGTTCGCCAAAGCGATGAACCATAACCCTGCCAATCCGACCTGGATCAACCGGGACCGCTTTGTCCTGTCCGCAGGCCACGGTTCGATGCTGCTGTACAGCCTTCTTCACCTGTCTGGCTACGATCTGTCGATCGACGACCTGAAGAGCTTCCGCCAATGGGGCTCCAAAACGCCAGGCCATCCGGAATACGGCCATACAGCAGGCGTCGACGCCACGACCGGACCTCTCGGCCAAGGCATCGGCATGGCTGTCGGCATGGCGATGGCGGAAGCGCAGCTCGGCGCCACTTACAACAAGGACGGCCTTGACATCGTCAACCACTTCACGTATGCGATCTGCGGCGACGGCGACCTCTCCGAGGGCATCTCCAACGAAGCGGCGTCCATGGCTGGCCATCTGCAGCTCGGCAAGCTGATCATGCTGTACGATTCCAACAACATCTCGCTGGACGGCGAGCTGAGCCTTTCCTTCTCCGAAAACGTCCAGCAGCGCTTCGAGGGCTACGGCTGGCAGGTGCTGCGCGTCGAAGACGGCAACGATCTCGATGCGCTGGCCGAGGCCATCGCGAAGGGACAAGCCGAGCTGCGCAAGCCTACCCTGATCGAGGTCAAGACGATGATCGGCTACGGCAGCCCGAACAAAGGCGGCAAAGGCGGCCATGGCGGAACCCACGGTTCCCCGCTCGGAGCGGAAGAAACCGTTCTGACCAAGAAATTCTACGAGTGGGCGTCGGCAGAGCCGTTCTTCGTACCGGACGAAGTCCGCGCCCATTTCGCCGAAGTGAAGCAAAAAGGCGAGCAGGCCAACGCAGCTTGGAACGAGCTGTTCTCCACATACAAAGCGGCTCATCCGGATCTCGCCGCTCAATTCGAGCGCGCCATCGCAGGCGAGCTGCCTGAGGGCTGGGACAAGGATCTTCCGGCCTACTCCACCTCGGACAAAGCCGTATCGACACGCGTCGCTTCCGGCAACGCGCTGAACGGCCTGGCCAAAAACGTGCCTAACCTGCTGGGCGGCTCGGCCGACCTGGAAAGCTCCACGATGACGCATTTGAAGGACCTGCCGGTCTTCCATGCCGACAACTACGCAGGCCGCAACATCTATTACGGCATCCGCGAGTTCGGCATGGCTGCGGCAATGAACGGAATGGCGCTGCATCACGGCCTCAAAGTATACGGCGGCACGTTCTTCGTCTTCACCGATTACCTGCGCCCGGCTGTTCGCCTCGCTGCCATCATGAGCCTGCCGGTCACGTACGTGCTCACGCATGACAGCATCGCGGTAGGCGAAGACGGCCCTACCCATGAGCCGATCGAGCAGCTTGCTTCCATCCGCGTCATTCCAAACCTGACGGTGCTTCGCCCAGCGGACGGCAACGAGACTTCCGCAGCATGGGCATACACGGTCGAGAATACGAAGAACCCTGTCGCTCTCGTCCTGACCCGCCAGAACCTGCCGATCCTGGAAGGCTCTGCGGAAAAAGCCCGCGAAGGAATCAAAAAAGGCGCGTACGTCATCTCCGACGCGGCCGACGGCAAGCCTCAGGTGCAGCTCATCGCAACCGGCTCCGAAGTTCAGCTCGCCGTAGCTGCGCAGAAGGCGCTTGCCGAAGAGGGTATCCAAGCCCGCGTCGTCAGCATGCCGAGCTGGGATCTGTTCGACAAGCAGGACAAGTCTTACCGCGATTCGGTCATTCTGCCGGAAGTCAAAGCCCGCCTGGCCATCGAGATGGCTCATCCGTTCGGCTGGGAGCGCTATGTCGGCGACGGCGGCGCGGTGCTCGGAATCAACACCTTCGGCGCATCCGCCCCTGGCGACCGCGTCATCAAGGAGTACGGCTTCACGGTCGAGAACGTCGTGAGCAAGGTCAAGGAACTTCTGTAATCCGATCCACGCTTCCTGCCGGCGAGCCGGCCGGAATACGCTCAGCCGCGGAGGCATTTTGCCTTCCGCGGCTTTTTGTTTCTCACTCGATGTGATATGCTAAAGCGGTGAAGGATAAACGGACTCAAGAAGCTTGACGAAGCTGTTATCCTAACCTTTATTTTCTATTATTTTTAATGAAGGAGCTCATACCGTCATGTCCCAATTCGAGAACGTAACCGCCGTCAAAAGAGCGAATGTCTACTTCGAAGGAAAAGTAACCAGCCGTACCGTGCTGCTTCCGGACGGTTCGAAAGTGACGCTCGGCATCATGCTGCCGGGAGAATACGAGTTCGGCACCGACAGCAAGGAAATCATGGAGATTCTCGCCGGCAATCTGAAGGTGCAGCTTCCGGGCTCCGATGAATGGATTCATATCCAAGGCGAAGGCGAATTCACGGTGCCTGCCGACAGCCGCTTCAAGCTCGAGGTGCTCGGCGTGACGGATTACTGCTGCAGCTATATCAGCGAGTAAGCGGATAGCTTCTCCGCTGCGCGGTCGGCAGAGCCTGGTCAAGAACAGGGCCTGCTGCGCGGGCGGACCCTTCCTCCGATCGCGGTTGAAGCCGGATTCCCTGAACAAGCAAGACAGGGATGGAATCCGTCTTCAAAGGCGAACGCTGGCGCTTCTGCGAAAGGGTTCCGCCAGCTTCGCCGGTCGGCTGCGCCTGGTCAAGAACAGGGCCTGCTGCGCGGGCGGACCCTTCCTCTGATCGCGGTTGAAGCCGGATTCCCTGAACAAGCAAGACAGGGATGGAATCCGTCTTCAAAGGCGAACGCTGGCGCTTCTGCGGAAGGGTTCCGCCAGCTTCGCCGGTCGGCTGCGCTTCGCGCAGGCCATCAGGCCTTCTGCGCTTTGAAACACAAACAGGCTCCAGGGCGGCATCGCCGCTCTGGAGCCTGTTTGGTTACGTTTTATTTGCCGCCGTCGAGCCCGCGGCCGATCCATTGCTCGTACACACGTGATACAGCAATCAGGTCTTCCTCGCCGTATCCGGCCGCGTTCGCGGCTTGGAACAGGCTTTTGGCTGCTTCCAGCATCGGGGTGGGCACGCTGAGCCCGTCAGACAAAGCGGAAGCAAGCTTGAGGTCCTTGAGCATGAGAGCCAGCGAGAACTGCACGCTGTAGTCGCGCTCCAGCAGCTTGGGCGACTTGAGCTCCGCTGCCTTGCTGCCCGCCGCTCCGGCCTTGACGATATCCAGGAACTTGGCTGGATCCAGGCCGCCGCTGACGGCGATGGAGAGGCCTTCGGAAAGGGCCAGATTGTTGATGCCGACAATGGTGTTGTGGCCGAGCTTGGCGACCGAGCCGCTGCCGGAAGGACCGAGATGGACGATTTTCTGGCCCATCGCCTCCAGAACGGGACGGACACGCTCCAGCAGCTCGGCTTCGCCGCCGACCATGAACACGAGCGTGCCGCCTACGGCAGCGGGCTTGCTGCCCGTAACCGGGCAGTCGAGGAAGCCGCATCCGGCTTCGCTCGCCGCATCCGCCAGCTCCCGGGCAAGAGCGGGGGAGATGGTGCTGTTGTCCACCAGCGCCGTACCGGGACGGACGGAGGCGAGAATGCCGCCTTCTCCGCGGTACAGCTCCCGTACGACATCGTCGTTGCTCAGCATCGTGATGACGACATCCGCTTCGGCGACTGCGTCGGCGGGCGAAGCCGCGGCGCGCGCGCCTTCGGCGGCAAGCTCCTCCGATTTGGAGGGAGTCCGGTTCCATACGGAGACCGGGAATCCTTTTTTCAGCAGGTTGGATGCCATCGGGGCACCCATCGTTCCGAGGCCGATAAAGGCGATCGAAGGTTTTGTCATGGCGATTCACCGACTTTCATCGTACTGATCCGCGCCTGCGCGGCGGCAGAGGCGGAAATCACATTCATCATACCACAAGCCTGCCTCCAGCGGACTACTCCGGGCTTCGTGAATCTTGCATGAAGGAGTCTCCGGCAACTTGTCTTCGATACCGTAATCCAGTATTCTTAGGACATGCCTGAGGGCTTATGGGTCCGGCGCGCACGCCGCTGCCGGAAGACGACATAAAGACCCGAACGAGATGAGGAGGCTGTACCAGTCATGAGCAAAACCATTCAGTTCGACTACAGCAAAGCGCTTGGATTCCTTGGCCAGAACGAGATCGACAATCTCGAGGGCCCGATCCGCCTCGCGCACGAGCAGCTGCACAACGGAACCGGAGCAGGTTCCGACTACCTGGGCTGGATCGACCTGCCGAACGCTTACGATAAAGAAGAATTCGCCCGCATCAAGGCGGCCGCCGAAAAGATCAAATCCGACTCCGAGGCGCTCGTCGTCATCGGCATCGGAGGCTCGTACCTGGGCGCGCGCGCTGCGATCGAGATGCTGTCGCATTCCTTCTACAACATCCTGCCGGACGGACAGCGCAAGGGCCCGCAGATCTTCTTCGCCGGCAACAACATCAGCTCCACCTATGTGACTCACCTGCTGCAGGCGCTCGAGGGCAAGAACTGGTCGATCAACGTCATCTCCAAATCCGGCACGACGACCGAGCCTGCTCTCGCCTTCCGCGTCTTCCGCGGCGAGCTGGAGAAGAAATACGGCAAGGAAGAAGCTCGCAAGCGCATCTACGCCACGACGGATACCGCGCGCGGCGCGCTCAAGAAGCTGGCGACCGAGGAAGGCTATGAATCCTTCATCATTCCGGATGACGTAGGCGGCCGCTATTCTGTGCTGACGGCTGTAGGCCTGCTGCCGATCGCCGCTGCCGGCATCGACATCGACGCCATCATGCAAGGCGCAGCCGATGCTTCCAAGGAATACAGCAATCCGAACGTGCATGAGAACGAGGCCTACCAATATGCCGCGGCCCGCAATTCCCTGTATCGCAAAGGAAAAGCGACCGAAATCCTCGTCAACTACGAGCCTTCCCTCCACTTCGTGTCGGAATGGTGGAAGCAGCTGTACGGCGAGAGCGAAGGCAAGGACCATAAGGGCATCTTCCCTGCTGCCGTCGACTTCTCCACCGACCTGCATTCCATGGGCCAGTTCATCCAGGAAGGCAACCGCAACCTGTTCGAGACCGTCATCCAAGTCGGCGAGCCGACCGAGCAGATCACGATCGAAGCCGACGCGGACGATCTGGACGGCCTTAATTTCCTTGCCGGCAAGACGATGGACTTCGTCAACAAAAAAGCATTCGAGGGAACGCTGCTGGCGCACACGGACGGCCAGGTGCCGAACCTTGTCGTGGGCATCAAGGATCTGTCGCCGTACACCTTCGGCTACCTGGTGTACTTCTTCGAAAAAGCCTGCGGCATCAGCGGCTACCTGCTCGGCGTGAACCCGTTCGACCAGCCGGGTGTCGAAGCGTACAAGAAGAACATGTTCGCGCTGCTCGGCAAACCGGGCTACGAGAAGGAAAAAGCGGAGCTCGAAGCGCGCCTGTAAGGGCCGCCTTAGCCGCATCAGCCGCATGCTTGACCGGTACAAGACGCTGAGGGAGCCCGGCGTCAAGGAAATCGTCATCAAGAAATCCCGCTTCATCGGCCATGGCAGGCCCGTCGCGAGCGAAGCCGAAGCGGTCGCTTTCATCGAGGAGATCAAGAAGCAGCACTGGAATGCCACGCACAACTGCTCCGCCTACATCGTCGGCGAGCGGGACGAGTTCCAGAAGCAGTCGGATGACGGGGAGCCGAGCGGCACCGCCGGCAAGCCGATCCTCGAGGTGATCAAGCATCAAGGGCTGAAGAACGTCGCGATCGTGGTGACCCGCTATTTCGGAGGCATCATGCTCGGCGCGGGCGGCCTTATCCGGGCTTATACGGACGGAGCCGTCGCGGCGATCGAGGCAGCCGGCCCGATCACGAACGTCCTTCACCGCGAGGTTTTCGTCGACGTGGACTACACTTGGTACGGCAAGCTCGAGAACGAGCTGCATGCCAGAGCCATCCTCGTGGACGGCGTCGAGTTCACCGACCGCGTGCGGGTCCGCTGCCTGCCTGCCGCTCCGGAGGCGGAGGACTTCGCGGCGTGGATGACGGATCTGACCCAGGGTCAGAGCATCATCATGAGCGGCGAAGAGCTTTACGTGACCGAGAAGACGGAATGAAGCCGCAGATGTATCGTTTTATCCGAGAAGCGCCTGTCCATGGGGACAGGCGTTTTTTTTAACTCTGCCAAAAATGCTGCACTTTGCAGCTCTGCATGATTGGAACCATGCTCTCCCGACCTCGCCTATTTTGCCGTTCGATCTGACATATCCATTGACGGGAAAGGAAGGCTTCTGCTACATTAGCATTAATACCAAGTAACCTAATAGGAATATTCTATCGATAAGCAGTTCGAACGGAACCCGGCTAGCGAAGGGAAGTGCATGATCATGCATATTGAGGTAAAGGGTTTAACCAAGTCCTTTGGAGACTTTCGGGCGGTGCAGGATGTCAGCTTCGGCATCCAGAAGGGGCAGCTGATCGGCTTGCTCGGACCGAGCGGAGGGGGCAAGACGTCGATTCTGCGCATGCTGGCCGGCCTGGAGTCGCCGACCTCCGGAGATATCATCATTCACGGGAAAAGGGTCAACGAACAGCCGCCCCAGGAGAGAGGCATCGGCTTCGTGTTCCAAAACTACGCGCTGTTCAAGCATATGACCGTCTTCGACAACGTCGCCTTTGGCCTGAAGGTCAAGAAGCAGTCGAAGAGCGCGATTCGAGAGCGGGTCATGAGCTTGATCGAGCTGACCGGCCTCAAGGGCTTCGAGCATCGCTATCCGTCCCAGCTGTCCGGCGGACAGCGGCAGCGCGTCGCCTTCGCAAGGGCGCTCGCGCCGGAGCCGCAGCTGCTGCTGCTCGACGAGCCGTTCGCGGCGATCGACGCCAAGATCCGCACGGAGCTGCGCACCTGGCTCAAGGAAATGATCGAGCGCGTCGGCATCACCTCGATCTTCGTCACGCATGACCAGGACGAGGCGATCGAGGTCGCGGACGAGATCATGATCATCAACAAGGGGCGGCTGGAGCAAAAGGGTTCCCCTTGGGATATTTACAAGAAGCCCGAAACGCAGTTCGTCGCGGAGTTCATCGGCGAATCGACGACGATCGAAGACGTGGCGTCCCTCAGGGGCTTCGAGGAAGCGGCGAGCTGGGCCGGAGTCAAGGGCTTGATCCGTCCGGAGTATATCGAGTTCGGCAAGCCGGGAGAAATCACGCTCGCTTCCGCGACGATGAGAGCCCAGGTCCGCCATATCCACTTCCGCGGCAGCGAATGGATGGTGGAGCTGGACATCGGAGGCCGCAAGCTGATCACGTACCGATCGCTGGAGAAGGAAGTGCTGAAGCCTGGCGACGAGGTCGATGTGCTCGTGCACCGGGCCTACCTGTTCAATGCGGATGACAGCTGGATCATGGAGAACAAGCTCAAGACCGATCCGATGCCGGTCATGATCTAGCCGCGCCGGCAGCATCGCAAAAAGAGCGTACCGCAGCTGCGGTACGCTCTTTTTCATCTCCTGCTCCGTCAAGCAGGGTTCAAGATAAATTTGTCGACGACATGCGCGACCCCGTCCTCGTTGTTGGACAGCGTCACATAGTCCGCGAGCTCCTTGAGAGCCGGCTGCGCATTCGCCATCGCGACGCCGAGGCCGGCCGCCTGCAGCATCTCGCGGTCGTTCCAGGCGTCTCCCATGGCGATTGTCTCCTCCATGGAGCAGCCGATATGCTCCGCCATGAACTTCAGGGCATGTCCCTTGGTTCCTTCCTTGTGCATGAATTCCAGATAATGCGGCTTGGATTTCGTGATATGGACCGTGCCGCCGATGAGAGGCTGCAGGTCTGACGCGACCTCGTCGAGATAGGCCGGCTCGTCGATGATGAGCATTTTGAGCAAGGGCTGCTTCAGCAGGGAGCTGAAGTCGGGCTCGACGATATACGGTATTTTGGATTGGCGGGCGTAGTCCTTGACCTTTTCGTTCTCCTCGCGGACGTAGAGCTTGTCGTCCACGTACAGCTGCAGATGCAGCCCTTTGTCGACACAGTACCGGTCAAGTTCGGCAGCAGCGTCCGAGGGCACATAACGCTCGTATAGCACCTGTCCGTCGAGCAGCGTCTTGACGAGGGAGCCTTGGTAGGTGATGATCGGCACATTGAGCCGCAGCCCCTCGGCGACCTGGCGGGCGGAAGCGAACATCCTCCCGGTAGCGAGCGTTACGGTCACTCCGCGATCCAGCGCGGCCGTCAGAGCGGCGCGTGTGGCGGGAGTCACTTCAAGGTTGTCGTTCAGCAGCGTATCATCCACATCGATGGCAATCAGCTTGTACATCGGCTATCTCTCCGTTTCCTGTCGCTTCTCTTTATCTGGTTCGGCAAGCTATCCCTCATTGTAACGGAGTCGCCCCGATGCCTTCAAGGGGATGGAAATTGAAATGCTCCGCCCAAATAGGATAAAGTAGGTAGCACAAGCAAGCGGCTCTCTCCGTCTGACGGACGGGACGCGCATGCGAGGGAAAAACGTGGATCCACCGGTCGGGATACCGATTCGGGCAGGAGAACAACAGCCCAGGCGGGCGGAGCGGAGAGATCAGACATGAAGCAAATGCGCAGCGAGGCTGCCAGGCAGCGCTTTGTCACCTGGTGCGTCGCAGGGGCGATCGCGGCCTTGGCGATCGGATTCGGAGCGGGAAGGCTGTCGATGGTCATCCAGTATCCGGTGATCAAGGAAAAGGTATTCGGCAATTTCAACGCCTCTTATAAAGAAATCAAGAAGGATTTTCTGTTCGGGACGAAGCCCGACGAGCTGCTGAACGGGGCGGCGAAGGGAATGGTGGCGGCTCTGGGCGACCCTTACTCCACCTATATGCCGGGAAGCGAAGGCGAGGATTATATCCAGAGCTACCAGCCGGAGTTTGTCGGCATCGGGGTGCAGGTGCGCCAAGAGGAGGACCGCTACCTGATTGACAGCGTCATGAAGGGAACTCCGGCCGAGAAGGGCGGCGTGCTGGCTGGCGACGAGATTACGGCTGTCGACGGCACGCCGGTCAAGGGCGTCACGATGGAAAAGCTCGTCAGCCTGCTGCGCGGCGAGAAGGGGAGCAAGGTCAAGGTGACGCTGTCCCGGACCGGCAGCCAGCCGCTTACGGTGGAGCTCACGCGCGCGCCGATTCCGGTTACGACCGTTACCTCTGCGATGCTGGAGGGAGGCGTTGGAGAGATCGTCATCAGCCGGTTCGCCGAGTCGACGGCCAAGGAATTCAACAAATCGTTCGAGGAGCTGCAGAAGAAGGGGATGAAAAAACTCGTCCTCGATCTCCGCTCCAATCCGGGTGGCCTGCTCGTGCCGACAATCGACATCTCGAACAAGCTGATTCCGAAGGGCAAGATGATTCTGGAGGTCGACTACAAGGACGACAAGAAAGTCCAGAAATACTACTCCAAGCAGAAGACAGCCTTGGATCTTCCCATCGTCGTTCTCGTCAACGGGCAGACGGCCAGCGCGGCCGAGGTCCTCTCGGCCGCTCTCAAGGAATCGGCAGGCGCCAAGGTCATCGGCACGACGACGTTCGGCAAGGGCATCGTGCAGAGCTTCGGGCAGTACAAGGACAATTCCGTGCTCAAGCTGACCGAGGCCCAGTGGAAAACGCCGAACGGAGAGTGGATCCACAAGAAGGGCGTGAAGCCGGATGAATCGGTGGATCTTCCTGCGTATGCATCCCTGCCGGCTCTTCCATCCGGGGAGGAGCTGAAGAAAGGCGACTACGGCGATCATGTCAAGACGCTCCAGTCCATGCTGGAGGCGCTCGGCTACGGCGCGGCGGCTCAGCCTGGCGTGTTCGGGGAGAAGACCGACGCGGACGTCAGGAGCTTCCAGACCCGCAGCAAGATCGACGCTACCGGCGTCGTCACAGACCGGACGGCTTATATGCTGATGGATCAGCTGCGGACCAAGCTGCAGCAGGAGGATCCGCAGAAGAAGGCCGCTCTCAAGGCCATATCCGACGCGGGCTGATCTATGTTTTCCTGCCAGGGGGAAGAGGGTTATGCGGCTCCAGGCAGATCCTCTATCCGCTTGCACCTAAAAAAGCCCGTTGTCCGGCTCTTCCGGACAACGGGCTTTTGCTCGCTGGATGGGGCATGCGCATAGGCTACTGCTGCGTCAGAATAAGCGGTCCGCCTTCCTGGATGACGAGCGTATGCTCGTATTGGGCGGAGCGCTTGCCGTCCATCGTGCGGCAGGTCCAGCCGTCGGAGTCGATGAACATCTGCCAGGTGCCTTCATTGATCATCGGCTCGATCGTGAGCACCATGCCTTCCTTCAGGCGGAAGCCTTTGCCGGGCTTGCCGACATGGGCGAAGTTCGGCTCTTCATGAAGCTCCCGTCCGACGCCGTGGCCGAGCAGATCCCTTACGACCGAGAAGCCGTTCTCCTCGGCATGCTTCTGCACCGCGTGCATGACATCGCCGATCTTCTTGCCGGGCTGCGCTTCGCGGATGCCGATATCGAGGCATTCCTTGGTCACTTCCATCAGCCGGCGGGCGTTGTCAGGCAGCTCGCCTACCGCATAGGTCCATGCCGAATCGCCGATCCAGCCGTCTGCCTGAACAACGATATCGATCGTGCACAGATCGCCTTCGGCAAGCGGCGCATCGCTCGGGAAGCCATGGGCGATCACGTCGTTGACGGAAGCGCAAGTGGCGTATTTGTATCCTTTATATCCGATCGTATAAGGAATCGCATCCTGGCTTCGGATATAAGCCTCGACATGGCGCTCGATATCCATAGTCGTGATCCCTGGTGCGATCATGGCCGCAATCTGCCTGTGGCATTCCGCCACGATGGCGCCGGCACGCCTCATCTGAGAAATTTCTTCGGGTGTTCTTAGCTTAATTGACATTGCTTGCTCAGCCTCTCTTTCCTGGCGCTCGTTGCTCATTCCTTGCCCTTCCCTTTACGTTACTCCCGCCGGGGATGTCCGGTCAACTGCGCCAACGGCGGAGAAGGACGAAAAAAACCGCCGGAGCGTTCCGGCAGTTCTTCGTACGGCTTCAGGCTGGCAGATCATTCCTGGCGAGCCCGATCGCTCTGCTGCTGAGTGCGGCTCTCCGCTTCCCGGACTTGCTCGGAATGGTCGGACAAATAGCTGCCGTGACGCCGATCCCCCCGGCGGCGAGCCCACAGCACCAGGATCACGACAATCGCGATCGTCAGCAGAATGGCCACTTTCAGGAAGCCGCCCAGAAACAGAAAGGCATTTTTCAAGAATTCCAATCTCATTCACCTCTTGCTCCTACCTTTCCCTTGTTCAACTCCGCCTACTCTCGGCTTCCCCGTGCATATAGGGCTGATTAGTGCCGAAATCCACAGGTCACTCCCGCCTTTGGTATGGTACAATGGCAGACGAGAGGTCAACCGCAGAAGAGAACCGGAGGTAATGTAACGATGGATACGCTTCCCTACAAGCATCGCTGGCTCAAAATAAAAGAGGCGCTGAATGCGTCCGGAATGGATCTGGCCATTCTGACCTCGCCGGCCAGCATATTTTACCTGACCGGCTTCTATAGCGATCCGCATGAGCGCTTCATGGCGCTCGTGATCGAGCCCGGCAAGGACGGTTATACGCTTCTGGTGCCTGCCCTCGACGAGGAGAGCGCCCGCGGGGCGGCCCAGGTCGGCAAGCTGGTAGGGATCGGCGATACGGATGATGCCTACGTTCTGCTGGAGAGGGAGACGGGGTCGCAGGCGTCGGTCGTCGGTGTAGAGAGCGCGCATCTGCGCTACTCGGGGTACTTGCAGCTGGCGCGGCTGTACGGCCAAGCGGCCTTCCGCGATGCAGAGCCGCTCGTCATGGGGCTTCGTCTGGTCAAGTCGGAAGGAGAAATCGAGCTCGTCAAGAAAGCCGTCGCCCTCGCGGAGCAAGTGCTTGCGGAGACGGTAGCCAAAGCCGCTCCCGGAGTGACCGAGCTGGAGCTCAATGCCGAGATCGAGTACCGGCTGCGCGTGCTCGGCGGCGACAAGCCGGCCTTCGAGACGAGCGTTCTCGGAGGCGTCAGGACCGCTCTGCCGCATGGCCGGTCCAGCTCCTACAAGCTGCAGGAGAACGACTTGCTTCTGATCGACATGGGCGTCTACAAGGACGGGTACTGCTCCGATATTACCCGCACGTTCCTGATCGGGGAAGGTACGGACTCGCAGCATCGCATCTATGAATCGGTGCTCAAGGCCAACCGCAGCGCCTTGGCCGCCGTGAAGGCGGGAAGACCGCTCGCAGAGGTGGACCGGGCGGCGCGCGGCGTGATCGGAGGGGACGGATACGGCTTCTACTTTACGCATCGTACCGGCCATGGCATGGGGATCGACGTCCATGAGCAGCCGTCCGTGCATGGAGAGAACATGACGCTCATGCAGGCGGGCCTGCTCTTCACCATCGAGCCCGGCATTTACATTCCGGCGATCGGCGGAGTCCGCATCGAGGATGACGTCTATATCGGGCTTGACGGGCAGCCTGTCGTCCTGACGTCGTATCCGCGGGAGCTCACCCGCCTGTAGAGTCTGCCCGCACGTCCTTCCGGATGCATCTTCACGGGGCAGCATGGCAGCCACCGCGCGTCTGCCGGCGGGTTCTTATCCACGAAAAAAGCTGTTCCCGGGGCCTCGATGCCGAGGCTTGGCGGGAACAGCTTTTTTTTCGTTGCTCCTACTCTTCGCCGGGAGCGTCGATCATCGAGAAATCATCGTAGTGGAATGCCGGCGCCACGATGCAGGTGACGAGCACAGGCTCGTCTCCGGCCGGCCGGGCCGTCTGCCAGGCACCCGCGGGGACAAGCGCCTGCGGAGTCTGTCCGGCTGCGATGTCCAGGCCGAGGATGAACGTCTCCGAGGCTTCGGGCTTGTCTCCATGCCCGCCGATCGTGAGCTCGAGCGGCCCGCCTGCGTGGAACAGCCAGAGCTCGTCGGAGAGCACCTTGTGCCACGCGGATTCCTCGCCCGGATGCAGCAGGAAGTAGACGGAGCTGGCGGCAGCCCTCGCGCCGGAATAGCGGTCTCCAAGCACTTCATGGGGAATCTGATAGGAAGCTTTCCAAATTTCCTTGAACCAGCCGCCTTCGATGTGGCGGTCCATGTCAAGAAGCTCCACAAAGGGAGACGGGGATGTCGGGACGGTCATGGTCATTCATTCTCCTTATCGTGTTGGAATGCGTGTTTTTCTACTATAGCATGCGCGCGGCGGCGATTCCAAACAACGGCGGATTCGATAGATTCATGTACACATTCTCATAGACAACCTCGGACCGGCGGTGGTAAGATACGGGAAGTTTACTAATCGCCGGTTGTGGAGAGAGGTTGAATCCAGACATGAAACTATTCGGAGAACTTCTCCGTCCAGCCGCCGCCTTGCTGACAGCGCCCGTGCTGGCCGCCGCCTTGCTTGCGCTTCCTGCCGCTCCGGCGGCAGCGGCAGCTGGACAAGCGGTGACCGCGCAGGCTCAGCCGATCGTTATTATGCTCGACGGCAAGAAGCTTGCCGTGCGGATGAGTCCGGTGATCCTGAAGGGATCGATCCTGGTTCCGATGAAGGATATTTTCAAGGCGCTCGGAAGCGAGCTGAGCTGGGATCCCAAGACGAGGACGCTGCTTGCGAGCAGCGGAGGCTACTTCAGCATGTCCCTCAAGGTTGGAGCTTCCCATGCCGTCGTGAACGGCAAATCCGTGAAGCTGGATAGCCCGGCCGTAATTCTGAACGGGACTACATTCGTCCCGATCCGCTTCGTCAGCGAGACGATGGGAGCCGAGGTGAAGTGGGATGCCAAATCCCGCATCGTCCGCATCTCTTCGGAGGAAGCCCAGCTTGAGGCCGCTGTCGCAAAAGCCGAGAAGGAACGCGCGTCGCGGCGTCTCACGACGGCGCAGATTGTCGCCAAGAACGACGACAGCGTCGTTCTGATCCAGACCGATTACGGACAAGGAAGCGGCGTTGTCGCCGGTCCGCGCCTCATCCTGACGAATCTGCATGTCATGAAGGACGCCAAGTCCGGCAAGATCATGACGAACGACGGCCGCTCGATCGACATCCAGGGAGTCGCCGCCACGGATGAGAAGAACGATCTTGCGCTCGTTTTGACCAAGCAGGATATGGATCTGGTTCCGATTGTATTCGGAAGCTTCGACGACGTGCAGAAGGGCGATACCGTCGTAGCGATCGGCAGCCCTCTCGGACTGCAGAACACCGTGTCGGAAGGCTTGATCAGCAACATCGGCTATGACGATGGAAGCTTCTATTACCAAGTGAGCACGCCGATCGACCATGGCAGCTCGGGCGGAGGCTTGTTCAACCAGTACGGGGAGCTCATCGGCCTGACGACTTCAGGCTATGACGACACGACGGCAGACCTCAACTTCGCGACTTCCTCCGAGGACGCCGAAAATCTGCTGCGCACCGCGAAGTTCGACGCAGCCAAGGTCGGGTTCCTCAAGCCGTCGCTGCCGGACAGTATGGAAGGGGCTTCGCTGGACGAGATCGCGGCACTGATGAAGAAGGAATTCGGCAGCATTCAGGGCAGCGACGGCAACCTGGCGCTGACCGGCTGGAAGGCGGAGCGGGATGCGGCAGGCTGGCTGGTCATCCAGGCGGACGTCAATCCGGATTTCTATGATTACTACGGCTCCAAGATGCAGAAGGATCTCCGCATGTGGGGAACGAACACTTCCTATGAGCTGCACAGCATGCTGCCCAAGGAGAAGATCCAGCTCGTCCTGATGTACGGCAAGCAAGTGGATTTCGAGCCGCGCGGTTATGCAGCCGGCGAAGCGACGGCTGCCGCGGACGGCAAGTGGAGCATCCGGTATGCCGTTCTGGATGTCCAGTTCAAGGAAGACATGCTCATCAAGCTTCGCGGCTGATCATCGGACTCATACCGCCTCCGGACCCCAGGTCCGGAGGTTTTTTATCGGCGGAAAACCGGCTTGAAGGCGGACGCCGGCGCTCCTCCGGAACATTCCAGCTGCTCGGCTGCTTCGGAGGGATCATAGGCTCCTCGTCTATAGCTCGCTGATTTTGACGCGGGAGAGACGGTTTCCAGGGCTCCCTCTCTTCTTTTTCGCTCCGAAGTTGGGTAGAATGGGAGAATGACGATTGCAAAGAGGGATTCCATGAAAGTAGTATTAACGACACTCAACGCCAAATTCATCCACACCTCGCTCGCGCTCCGCAGCCTGAAGGCCTATGCGGAGAAGGACTTCCCGATCGAGATTGCCGAATATACGATCAAGGATCCGGTGATGAACATCGTTTCCGATCTGTACAGCAAAAATCCGGATGTCATCGGCTTCTCCGTCTACATCTGGAACATCGAGGAGACGATCAAGGTCATCCGGATTCTGCGCAAGATCGCACCGGACGTGCGGATCGTGATGGGTGGACCCGAAGTCAGCTACGATACGGCCGAATGGATGGAGAAGCTGCCTGAGGTCGATTTCATCATCTTCGGAGAAGGGGAGGAGACGTTCCACCATCTCCTGCAGGAGATCGACGGCGATGGCAAATACCATCTCGTCTTCGGACTTGCTTATCGCAAGCTGCGGGAGAACGGGCCGGAGGTGCTGGTCAACATAGGCCGTCCCAAGCTGAATCTGGCCGAGCTGCCGAGCCCGCACCGATTCCCGGAAGACCGCGAATCGCTCGCGAACCGGGTCGTCTACTTCGAGACGAGCCGCGGCTGCCCGTTCAGCTGCTCGTTCTGCCTGTCCAGCATCGAGGTCGGCGTCCGGTATTTCGATATCGAGAGGACCAAGGCCGACCTGCTCTACCTCATCGAGGCGGGAGCCAAGACGATCAAGTTCGTCGACCGTACGTTCAATATCAAGCGCGACTACGCGCTGGAGATGTTCAAGTTCCTGATCGAGAATCACGGCGGCTGCGTATTCCAGTTCGAGATTACGGCCGACATCATGCGTCCCGAGGTGCTGGATTATCTCGCCGAGCATGCGCCGCCGGGCATCTTCCGCTTCGAGATCGGGGTCCAATCGACCAACGACGTGACCAACGAGGCGGTTCAGCGCCGCCAGAACTGGAACAAGCTCGTGCGCACGGTGACCAAGGTCAAGGAATCGGGCAAGATCGACCAGCATCTCGATCTCATCGCCGGCCTGCCGCATGAAGATTACGATACGTTCCGCAAGACGTTCAACGACGTCTTCGACCTGCGGCCGGAGGAGCTCCAGCTGGGCTTCCTTAAAATGCTGCGCGGCACCGGACTGCGGCTCGACGCCGACAAATACGGTTATGTATACGCGGATCAGGCGCCTTACGAGATTCTCGGCAACAACCTGATGCCGTTCTCCGACCTGATCCGGATCAAGCGGGTGGAGGACGTGCTGGAGAAGTACTGGAACGCCCATCGCATGGACCGCACGCTGCTGTACCTGATCGAGCGGGTATTCCCTTCGGCCTTCGATTTCTTCCAGCAGTATGGGGACTACTGGGAGCGCAGAGGCTGGGAGCGGATCGGCCATCAGCTGGAGGATCTGTTCTCCCGCCTGAAGGGCTTCCTGAACTCCGGAGAAGCTCCGGCCGGCTTTGACCGCGACGTCGTGGAAGGCCTGATGAAGTACGACTACTTCCTGGGCCATAACCACAAGCCCCGCAAGGTATGGTGGGACTTCACGATGGACAAGCAGGAGATGGGCGGCTGGATGCGCCTGCTCGGGGAGCATCCGGAGGATGTATCGCCGGCATTCGCCGCTCTCGGTCTCGGGGAGAAGGAGCTCCAGAAGCATGCGGTGCTGGAGAAGCTGCCGTTCGATCTGGAGCGGTTCCTGGCGACGGGAGAGATCGACCGCAGTTCCGGCACGCTGCTGGTCGTCCTGTATGGAGTGTCCGGCAAGCGAGGCGGCTCGGCTTACTGCCTGCGCTTGAGCGAGGGAGCGGTAGCGGCCGGGTAAGCGGCTGACGGATAACGGCTTGGCAAGGGAACAACAATCCTGCTGAGCGGAGTGAATAGGAGAACCATTCGGATTGCCGCCGTTGCGGGAGCCGGATGGTTTTTTTCTATCCATCGGTTTTTCCTGGCATGAAAAAAAGGAGCTGTACGGAGCAGGATTGCCTGCTCTCGTACAGCTCCTTTGATAATAAGGCGGCTTGACCCTGTATCAGGGAACGAGGCTGCGGATGACGGTCATCTCGCCGTCCAGCTCGCAGCTGCCGAGAGTGGCCGGGAGCAGGAAGCATTCGCCGGCTTTGACAGCTTGCGATTGTCCTTCGCCCCAGGCAATGCTTCCTTGGCCTTCGGCAATGACGAGGATGACGAAGCTGTCGGCCGAGACAGCCAGCTGCCAGGATCCGCGGACGACGCCTTTGTCCACCAGGAAATAAGGGGATTCCGCGATCGTCAGCCAGCTGCCCGGCTGCGCGTCCTCCGTGCTCATGCGGGTCGCTCCGGCTCCTTCATAGGCGATGACGTTGAGGGAATCCTCGACATGCAGCTCGCGAAGCTGGCCGTCAAGCCCGGGGCGCTTGTAGTCGTAGAGGCGGTAGGTCGTATCCGAGTTCTGCTGGATCTCGGCGACGACGACGCCGGCGCACAGGGCGTGAACGGTTCCTGCCGGTATGTAAAAGGCGTCGCCCGCCTTGACCGTCACTTCCTGAAGAGCGTCCATGACGCGGTCCTCGTCGATGGCCTGCTGCAGTCCGGCACGGTCGATGCCTTCTTTGAGGCCGTAGATGATTTTGGCGCCCGGCTTGGCGTCGAGAATGTACCACATCTCGGTCTTGCCGAGCTCGCCGGCCGGGAGACGGTCGTAGCTGTCAGTTGGATGGACCTGCACGGACAGATCGTCATTGCAGTCGAGCAGCTTGATCAGCAGCGGGAAACGGCCGTTTTTCTCGGAGAAGCCCTTGCTGCCGAACCATTCCCGTCCGTACTGCTCGCGGATCTCGTCCAGGCCGAGCCCGTCCAGCGGCCCGCCGAGCACTTTGGTCGTGCCGTTCGGATGGTCGCCGATCATCCAGCCTTCGCCGATAGGGCCTTCCGGAAGTTCCAGGCCGAATTGCTCCAGCGCCCGTCCGCCCCATACGCGTTCTTTCATTTCCGGCTTGAATTGCAAAGGATAAGGGTTGACAGTCATCGTTCATCCGCTCCTGTTCTCTATCTGTTAAGTAGGATTCCTTGGGATCTATGAATGGACCGGGTTACTCGGGACGAGCTCCCGGCTGGAACAGCTCCAGAAGCTCACCGTCGGGACCGTAAAAGAAGAAGTATCGGGCTCCGTTCGGAAGCGTCGTCAGCTCGGTGTCCCGCAGCGGAATGCCCATCCGCTTGATGCGGGCGAATTCGGCTTCCACGTCATCGACGGTGAACGCGATGTGGTGGGTTTTGCCTTCTGCTGGAAGGCTGTCGTCATAGCCCTCGATCAGCTCCAGCTCCGTTTCCTCCGAGCCGGGGAATCTCAGGAAAGCCAGGCGGATCTTGCCGTCGCTGTGGGGAAGAGTGTACGTATGCTCCATTCCCAGCACTTGCTTGTAGAAGTCGATCGATGCTTCGAGCGATGCGGTCATGACGCCGACATGCTCCAGTTTGCGGATTGCCATCTTGTTCATCAGCCTCCTTAAGTTAGTTGCCGTTTCTCGATGCCGAGCGCATAAGGCGCCGAGTGCTTCTGCGCCATCCGGTACAGGACGGTTTGCGCGCGGGCGGACGGAAGAGCGGAAGCCCAGGCCAGGACGGCATCGGCTTCCGCCTCGCCGCCGGGATGGCCCGGATACAGCACGCAGGCGAGAATGCCTCCCGGACGAAGCAGCTCCATCGCCGCCTCCATGGCGGCAAGGGTGGAAGCGGGCTGCGTCGCGATGCTGCGGTCGGAGCCCTCGCCGGGCAGGTAGCCGAGATTGAACAGAACGGCGGCGATCCGGCCGCGATCCTCATCCGGTACTGCCATGCCCATCTCGGCATGGCTGCGCAGATGCAGGCTTGCCGCCGGCAGCTTGCCGCTGTCGCCGAGCGGAGCCAGCCGCTCCTCGGTCCGGCGGATGGCATCACCCTGAACATCGAAGCCGATGAGCTTGCCGCGAGGTCCGACCAGCTCCGCCAGGAAGCGGGCGTCCACTCCGCCGCCGAGCGTCGCGTCGATGACGGCGTCGCCAGGCTGCACTCTTTCCCGTACCCAGCCGTGGGCCGCGCTGATGACGGACAGGAAGCCCATCAGCTATTCGCCTCTTCGTGAAGCTGCGTGGAGAGAACTGGCGCCGAGCATGGCTCTGCGGCTTGCGCGGCAGCTTGCATCAGCTTCGCATAACGCGCCGAGTTCATCTTGCGGGCCGGCTTCGTGAGCGCCGGACCAACGGCTGCGGCCGCTGAGAGCGGCACCGCCGCTTCCGGCTGCCAAAGGCGGCCCTGCCAGGTGTCCCGGCGCTTCAGCTCGTCGTCGAAAGCGTTGAGCACCTCCCATTTCTTGAGGCTCCAGGTCGGCCCGATCAGCAGGTCGCGCGGAGCGTCTCCGGTCAGCCGGTGAACGATCATCTCCGGAGGGAGGAATTCCAGCGTGTCGACGACAAGATTGACGTACTCGTCCATCTCCAGGAACCGGAGAAGTCCGGCCTCGTGCTGCTTCACCATCGGCGTCTTGCGCATCAGGTGAAGGAGATGGATCTTGATTCCCTGCACGTCCATAGCGGCGACCGCGCGTCCGGTGGCGAGCATCATTTCATGGGTTTCCTGCGGAAGCCCGTAGATGATATGGGCGCATACACGGATTCCGCGCGCTCGCAGCCTCGCCACCGCATCGAGGTAGCAGGCCGTGTCGTGGGCGCGGTTGATGAGGTCGGAGGTCGATTCGTGGATCGTCTGCAGCCCCATCTCGACCCACAGGTAGGTACGCTCGTTCAGCTCGGCGAGGTAATCGACGACGTCATCCGGCAGGCAGTCCGGCCGGGTGGCGATCGATAGTCCGACAACGCCGGGCTGGGCGAGAATCGTCTCGTAATAGTCCCGCAGCTCCTCGACAGGCGCGTACGTGTTCGTATAGGCCTGGAAGTAGCCGATATAGCGGGCGTCCGGCCATTTCTTGTGCTGGCGGTCGCGGATGGCGGCGAACTGCACCTCCAGGTCGTCGCGGCGCTTGCCTGCGAAGTCGCCCGAGCCCCGCGCGCTGCAGAACGTGCAGCCGCCGGTGGCGATCGTGCCGTCGCGGTTCGGGCATGTGAAGCCGGCGTCGAGCATGACCTTGAAGATCTTGCCGCCGAAATGGTCTCTCATCTCGTAATTCCATGTATGGAACCGCTTGTCTCCCCATATCATCGGGGAAGGGGATTGCGGCGTCGAATGCAGTGGATCCATGCTTGCTCCTTCCTTGCTGTGCGCCGGAATCAGGCGGCTGAATAACACCGCCTTGCGCATACGTTCTATTTTAGATGAAATCTCTCGTGAAAGCCATGGTCCGGAAGTAATCCGGGCGCAAGGAAGAAGCTGGCAGAAAAGATTTTGAAAGCGTTTAATTTAGGCTTGCAATACCTTACATGATGTGTTAAATTGGAAAAGAAAGAAGCCAGTTAAATCAAGGGTTTTTCGGCTCTCCAATCCTACTTTAGCCCTGGTTTTCATAAGCGTCGGCCAATTAGGGAACGCTGTAAAAAAATCCATGAGGTGATGGAAATGAGCACAGTCAAAATTCCCCACGGGGACGACAAGGTCACGGTTGAGCTGACGGTCAAGGAACTGATGGCGCTGGCTGGAATCCGGTTCCACGGAGACCGCAGGCTCGGGATAGACGCGCGCAGGAAGCTGAATTCCGTTTTGTCCGAGACGTACGGGCTGGAGCAGCCGATTCCGTACCAATTGCTTAATTAAGCCGGCCTGTCCGGCAGATTGCAGAGCGGCACCAAGCCGGGTTTCCGGCACGGGAGCCGCTTTTATTTTTTGGAGCCGCCGTCTTTACAACGCTCGCCGGATTGGGCACAATAAGATAGTTCATAGAAGAGACAGTGGAGGATGGCATCGATCAATGCGTTTACGTGGAAGAAAAGGAATCCGGGAGGAGCTTGAGGCGCTCCCGCAGCTGGTCGTGCTGGACGCGTCCGGCCTCAAGGGCAAGTGGAAAGAGTTTTTCGGCAACGACAAGCCGATCCATATCGAGCTGGGAATGGGCAAGGGACGCTTCATCAGCCAGCACAGCGTGCTGAATCCCGAGGTCAACTATATCGGCGTCGACATGTATGACGAGCTGATCCGCAGAGCGGCGGAGAAGGCTCTGGAAGCCCGCGCCGAAGCGGGACAGGAAGGTTATCCGCCGAACCTGGCCTTGCTCCGGGCGAACATCGAAGGAATCGGAGAGATGTTCGCGCCCGGCGAAATCGAACGGATCTATCTGAATTTCAGCGATCCTTGGCCGAAAGCGAAGCATGCGCGCCGCCGCCTCACGCATCCGCGCTTCCTGGAGCAATACTCGAACATTCTGAACGAGTACGGGGAGATCCATCAGAAGACCGATTCGCGCCTTCTGTTCGAATTCTCGCTCAACAGCTATGCGGAGACCGAGCTGCAGCTGCGGAACATCTCCCTGGATCTCCATCGCGAAGAGGTCCGCGAAGACCTTGTTCTGACGGAGTACGAGGGCAAGTTCATCAAGCAGGGAATGCCGATCCACCGCTGCGAGGCCGTAGTCGGGGCCAAGGCGCTGGCCGCCTACCGCGAGGAGAAGCAGGCGAGGCGCAGCCGCGAAGCCGCCAAGGAACGCGAGGATGCCGAGAAAGCCAGGCAGAAGGCCGGCGTTCCGCTCGGAACCGGCAGCGAATAGCGATAGGGATCAGGGCAGGAAGTCCTGACCCAGGAGAAAAGGCTGTCCCTCCGGAATGCGTTCCGGAGGGACAGCCTTTGTTCGTTTGCTTGATCCGGCGCTCAGACGGAGCTGCCTATGAATACGACCGCCAGCATAGCGGTGAACGTGCCGAGCAGCGCGCCTGCCCCGACATCCGATGGATAATGGAGCCCGAGATACATTCTCGACCAGCCGACCGAGCAGGCGATGACAAGGCCGGCGAACAGGGCAAGCGGGAAGGCGGTTCCCGACGCTGCGGCATATAGCAAAGGGACCGTCCAGGCGAATATGGCTGTCGTATGTCCCGAAGGGAAGGATGAATCCTCCAGGGGGCTCTTGCCGGTACGGACCCCCTCGAGCGCCTGATAAGGCCGCAGCCTCTTCATCGTGCGCTTGACGAGCGCGACGGGCAGATGGCTCGCGATGACGGCGATCAGGCTCTGCACGCCGGCGAGCCTCCAAGAGCCCGAGCCCAGCAGAACGAGCAGGACGGAGGAGGCCAGCGTGAACGTGGCTCCGCCCAAATGGGTGACGGTCGACAGCCAGCGGCTGATGGCCGCATGCAGCCTGGCATCGGCAGGTCCGCGGTTGAGCCACAACAGCAGCCTCCGCTCCTTGGTCCGGAGCCATCCGATAATTTCGCCCATGCATTCGTCCTCCCCGAAAATGGCGTTATCCTATGATAACCTACACCGGCGCAAATGGAACAACCTCTGGTGTTATTTATCCTTTGCCTGGGCTTATTTTATCCTTCAATTGTTAGAAGAGGATTAAGAATTCTTAATGGAAGACGCTTTTGTGTCCCGGTCAAGGTTTTATTCTATTGTTGGGATGGTAATGATGGAGGAAGGTCCGGGCCGCGCAGGACTTGGGATCCCCGTTGTTTCCATGTTGTTCACAGCTTCGACAAGACCTGCGTCGCTTGTCCGGAACTTTTCCCGCATGACAGTCGTAGTTAAGGACGAAAGCATCAAAACGCCAGCAAACGCACGAGAATGGCGGTTAAGGCACGCAATTAAGGGTATCCTACCCGTTAGCGGCTGATGCAAGCGTTTTTCTTGTTTGTTTGGGGCGTTGGGAACGATTTTCTGCTTTTGACAAAGAGCAGGGAACCGTGGAAAATCAGAATGGTCATTTTACAAAAAGCAGACACAGACAAAAAAACTAAAAAGAGAAAATGAGCCCGAACGTACAGAGAGAATATTAAAATTGGGGTCTCAAGGGGGCAACACTCGTATGATCGCTAATTCCGTTATGATCGCTTTGCAGATTTTCCTTGCTTTTATCGGCGTGTACCAGTTCGTTCTGGCGCTGTTCGGCATCCGCAGGAAAAAGAACCGCGTCCAGCACAAGCCGCAAAAATCGTTTGCCGTCCTGGTTGCCGCGCACAACGAAGAGAAAGTCGTCGGCGCATTGATCGACAACTTGAAAAACCTGGAATACCCGGAAGAGCTTTACGATGTGTTCGTCATTTGCGACAACTGCACGGACGGCACCGCGGACATCGCCCGGAGCATGGGCGTCAATGCCTGCGAGCGCCGCAACAATCAGCTCAAGGGCAAAGGCTACGCCATCGAGTGGATGCTCAAGGAACTGTGGGCGATGCCGCGCCAGTATGATGCTGTCGTCATGTTCGATGCCGACAACCTGGTCAAAACGGACTTCCTGACGCATATGAACAACGATCTCGTCGAAGGCCATCAGGTCATCCAGGGCTATCTGGATACGAAAAACCCGGACGATTCGTGGGTTACAGCCTCGTACGGCATCACGTATTGGTATTGCAACCGCCTCTGGCAGCTGTCCCGTAAAAACCTCGGCATGGCCAACTTCCTCGGCGGAACAGGCATGACGTTCGACACCGCGCTGCTCAAAGAAATGGGATGGGGCGCCACCAGCCTCGTCGAGGACCTTGAGTTCTCCATGCGCTGCGTTCAGCGGGGCGTCCATCCGGTGCTCAACTACGATGCCAAGGTTTACGACGAAAAGCCGGTCAGCTTCAAGGCTTCGGCCCGCCAGCGCCTCCGCTGGATGCAGGGGCACTTCACGGTTGCCCGCCATTATTTCTTCCCGCTGCTCTGGGCGAGCATCAAGGAACGCAATTTCGTCAAGTTCGATGCGGCGCTCTATTCCATCTCTGCCTACACGACGTTCCTTGGTTTCGTCGGCACGGCGATGATCTGGATCGACAACATCATTCCGGCTGACAATGTCTTTACTTCGATTTACGCGTATCTGCCTGTCTGGGCGGCTGGAGCCGCATTCCTCGCGGCTGCGGTGATGTTCCCGCTCGTCATGGCTCTGGAAGGCATCAAATCCGGCAAGATGTATGCCCATCTCGTCTCCATGATCTTCTTCCAGCTGAGCTGGCTGCCGATTACGTTCTATGCGTTCTTCACGCAGAACAACAAGCAGTGGAGCCATACGCAGCATACGCGCGTCATCCGTCTGGAAGAAGTGCAGAGCAAGCAGGCTTCCTGATTGTCCGGCGCTGCCTTTCATGCAATGGGAATGATGGTTGACATGCATTGTCGGGCATGATATAGTAGTCAAAGTTGTTTTCCAATATCTTTCGCATAAGCAGAAGCACCCGCTTCTCACCTGACCGATTGCTGTCGGCTGGTCGGCGATACCTGTAGCCGGATGGCTCTCCTTGCGAGAAGCGCATCCGCCCATACGGAGTGTCAAGCGGGTCCGATCTGTCGGATCCGCTTTTTATTATGGTTGAAGGCATCATTGGAACCAATCCCATTCGGAGGTGGACGATTATTAGCAGAGATCATCAAATTAATGACGATATCCGGGCACGTGAAGTACGCCTGGTCGGTCCCGAGAGCGAGCAGCTCGGCATCAAGCCGCTCCGCGAAGCCCTGCAGATGGCCATCGACGCCAACATGGACCTCGTCAACGTAGCCCCGCAGGCCAAGCCTCCGGTATGCCGGATCATGGACTATGGCAAGTTCCGTTACGAGCAGCAGAAGAAGGACAAGGAAGCCCGCAAAAACCAGAAGACGGTTGATCTGAAGGAAGTGTGGTTCCGCTCCAATATCGACGAGCACGATTATCAGACCAAGCTGCGCAACGTCATCAAATTCCTCGGCGAAGGCGACAAGGTCAAAGCCTCGGTCCGCTTCCGCGGCCGCGAGATCGCGCATGCCGACGTCGGTCAGCGCATCCTGGAGCGTCTGCTCAAGGAAGTCAACGACATCGTCAACGTCGAACGTGTGCCGAAACTGGAAGGACGCAGCATGATCATGATTTTGGCACCTAAGAACACCAACTAAGCTAGATTAATTCAAGGAGGATATCGACATGCCAAAGATGAAGACTCACAGCAGTCTGAAAGACCGCTTCAAAATTACGGGAACCGGCAAAGTTAAACGCTACAAAGCGTACCGCAACCACCTTCTTTCCCACAAATCCGGCCGTGCGAAGCGCGTTCTGGCTACCCAGCCGAACATGGCGGCGGGCGACATTCGTCGTCTGGCTCAAGGCCTCGCTCAACTGAAATAGTCCAATTTTCCCGTATTATTGATATTAGAACTTACAGGAGGGTTTCATCATGGCAAGAGTAAAAGGTGGATTCGTTCGCGCCCGTCGCCGCAAACGGATTCTGAAGCTCGCAAAAGGTTACTTCGGTTCCAAGCACCGTCTATTTAAAACAGCAAAGGAGCAGGTCGGCAAATCCCTGCTTTACGCTTACCGCGACCGTCGCCAAGTAAAACGCGACTTCCGCAAGCTGTGGATCGTGCGCATCAACGCTGCTGCGCGTCTTAACGGCCTTTCCTACAGCAAATTCATGTTCGGCCTGAAGCAAGCCGGCGTCGAAGTGAACCGCAAGGTTCTTGCCGATCTGGCCGTGAACGACATCGGTTCGTTCAACAGCCTGGCTGACGTTGCCAAGCAAAAGCTGAACGCTTAATATAAAGAGCCGGTTGTCCGGGATGCGAATCCCAGGCGGCCGGCTCTTTTTTGTTTCATCCTCCTGCTGTCATCCAGGCTTTGTTGTCCCGGCTCCGAGCAGAGAAAGGAGAAGCCGGGCGCATGGCCGGCAGCAGGACGTTCCACGAATTTGCCTGGGACATAGACATCTGTACAGGCGTCGGGCCCCTTTCCTGAATAAGCTGAAAGGAACGGGAAAGGAGGAATAGCGTTGTCTGCGATTTCCAAGGAACAAGTACGCGCCCTGGTGGGCAAAGAAGTATATGTCATGCGCAAGGACGGAACCGTCGCCAGCGGAAAGCTGGAAAAATTCGCGAATGATCGGCTGTACATCCGCCCCGTAGAGTCTGAACAGAAAGCAGCTACGAGGGCGTTCATTCTCCCTCTCGTCCTGTTCGACCTGCTCGCGATTGGAACCATTCCCTTCGCGGGGGGAGGGTTCGGAGGCGGATTCGGTCCCGGTCCGTACGGTCCGTACGGTCCCGGCGGTCCTGGTCCGTACGGTCCTTATGGCCCCGGCCCGGGGCCATACGGTCCTTACGGCCCCGGGCCGGGGCCGTACGGCGGCAAAGGATTCTTCTAAGCGCTGTGCTGCCTCGGCCTGCCGGTGCAAGGACTATAGCGGCTTAAGCAGCTCGGTCACCTTGTAGCTCTCATAATGGCGCACCGGTTCGTACCCCATGCGTTCGTAGAACCGGCGCGCCTTATCATTGGCGTCGTCCACGAAGAGGAGGGCGAGGACACATCCCTCGGCAGCTCCCGCGGCCTCGGCTTGCTTCATCAGGCTGCCGCCGATTCCGGCATTCCGGCAGTCTCGATGGACAGCCAGCATGTCGATATGGACAATGCCCTGAAGGAACTCGTAGTGGACGAATCCCGCAGGCCCGCCTCTCTTGCCGGCGGCGGCGACGATGGTCTTCCCATCGCGGAATCGTCCGGGCAAGGAACGGATGACGGTCGGATCGTCTGTCTCGGTACTGTAGGATAGGGGCAGCAATTCCATGCGGATCAGGCGGACAAGCCCATCGAGATCTTTGCGCTCGTTCATCGGGCGGTAGTGGATGGAGGTTTTCACGCAAGCCGTCTTCCCTTCTGGCTGGACGAGGCTGGATGGCGCAGGTGGTCGAAACCCGGCTTCCGCAACCTTATTCTATGCAGAGGCCTCTGCGGTTGCGAAACAGCTTCCGGAGGAGCCTTGTACATAACTTTTCTTGTTCGTGCGTACACTTGGTATTGACGGATGGTAATGACAGACCTATAATAAGTCTCAAGCTTATACCCGATCGGCTATGATGAGGACGAAGTGTTAAGGGCCCTACTGTACAGAGAGCGACGGATCCCGCTGCAACCGCCGCCAGCATCCCTTTCCAACGAGCTCACCTCGGAGCTGTTTTCCTGAAAAGACACCGGTCTTAGTAGGGAGAATCGCATGGCATGCGTTAAAATGCCGAAGTAGAATCGTCAGGCGTGCACGCCCTTTTCTACTTCATGAGGCTCCGCATTGCGAAATGCGGCAGCAAACCTGGGTGGTACCACGGAAGATACAGTCTTTCGTCCCTATGCTTCGGCATAGCGGGCGAAAGACTTTTTTGTTTTCCGCGAGGCGTTCACCGTCAAAACGGGCGGCGCAACGCATATGCTTGCGTCATTGGACTTGAAAGGAGACGAAGGCGGATCGTCGACACCGCCGCCGTCATTCACGAAGGGAGGAACACATGATGGCTATGCAGGGCGAGGCTCTGAAATCCAAGGAAGAAATCATGGAAAAAATGAGGAAGCCGGAAGTGATCAGCGGCTCCGAAATTCTCCTCCGCAGCCTGGTGCTCGAAGGCGTGGAATGTGTATTCGGTTATCCCGGCGGCGCGGTATTGTATATCTACGACGCCATGCACGGGTTCTCGGATTTCCACCATGTGCTTACTCGGCACGAGCAGGGAGCGATCCATGCTGCCGACGGTTATGCGAGGGCATCCGGCAAGGTCGGGGTGTGCATCGCGACTTCGGGACCGGGGGCGACGAACCTCGTCACCGGCATCGCGACAGCTTACATGGACAGCGTGCCGCTCGTCGTCATCACGGGCAACGTAGCGACCAATCTCATCGGCACGGACGCTTTCCAGGAAGCGGACATCACGGGAATCACGATGCCGATCACGAAGCACAGCTTCCTGGTACGGACGGCCGAAGAGCTGCCGCGTGTCATTCACGAAGCGTTCCACATCGCGAACACGGGCCGCAAAGGGCCGGTGCTGATCGATATCCCGAAGGATGTGTCAGCAGCGATGACCATGTTCGAGCCGGCGAGCGGCGAGGTCAGCCTGAGAGGCTACAACCCCAATACGACGCCTCGCAAGCCTCAGCTCGACAAGCTCGCGAAGGCGATCGGCGAAGCGGAGCGTCCGCTCATCCTGGCAGGCGGCGGAGTGGTCTATTCCGGAGGGCATGAAGAGCTGCTGGAGTTCGTCACGAAGACCGGCATCCCGGTCACGACGACGCTCCTGGGCCTCGGCGGATTCCCGAGCGGGAACGACCTGTGGGTCGGCATGCCGGGCATGCACGGAGCCTATGCTTCGAACAAGGCCATTCAGGAAAGCGATCTGCTGATCAATATCGGCGCGCGCTTCGATGACCGGGTGACGATGAAGCTGGACGGCTTTGCGCCGAAGGCCAAAATCGTCCACATCGACATCGACCCGGCCGAGATCGGCAAAAACGTGCCGACCGACATTCCGATTGTCGGCGATGTGAAAATCACGCTTGGCCTGCTCAACGATGAAGTCGGCTATGCCGCCAAGGCGGATGCATGGAGGGCTCAGATCCAGGCTTGGAAAACGGAGCAGCCGCTCCGCTACCAGGATTCCGACATCGAGCTCAAGCCGCAATGGGTCATCAGCATGATCCACGATACGACGAACGGCGACGCGATCGTGACGACCGACGTCGGCCAACATCAAATGTGGGCAGCGCAGTATTACCGTTTCAACAAGCCTCGTTCCTGGGTCACCTCGGGAGGTCTCGGCACGATGGGCTTCGGATTCCCTTCCGCGATCGGCGCCCAGATGGCCAATCCCGACCGTGTGGTCGTCAGCATCAACGGAGACGGCGGCATGCAGATGTGCGCTCAGGAGCTCGCGATCTGCGCCATCAACAACATTCCGGTCAAGGTTGCCATCATCAACAATCAGGTGCTTGGAATGGTCCGCCAGTGGCAAGAGATTCTCTACGACAACCGGTACAGCCATATCGACCTTGCCGGCAGCCCGGACTTTGTCAAGCTGGCCGATGCATACGGAGTCAAAGGCTTCAGGGCTTCCAACAAGGAAGAAGCCGAAGCGGCCTGGAAAGAAGCGCTCGCGCATCCCGGTCCTGCAGTCGTGGAATTCGTTGTCCGCAAGCATGAGAATGTATTCCCGATGGTAACCCAGGGCAACACCATTGACGTCATGCTCATGGGGGATGAAGAATGAACCGCAAATACACCATCGCCGTACTCGTCAACAACCAGCCTGGAGTCCTGCAGCGCGTATCCGGATTGTTCGGACGCCGCGGCTTCAATATCGAAAGCATTACGGTAGGCGCAAGCGAAGAGCCGGGACTGTCCCGCATGGTCATCGTCACCGGCGGAGACGACAAGCTGCTCGAGCAGGTATCCAAGCAGCTCTACAAGCTGATCGACGTCATCAAGGTCGTCGATGTGAGCTCCAATCCGATGGTTGAGCGGGAGCTGGCCTTGATCAAGGTCACCGCCGAGCCGTCCGCGAGACCGGAAATTCTCGGAGTGGTCGAGACATTCCGCGCTGCGGTCGTGGATATCGGACCGAGCACTCTCATCGTTCAAGCCGTCGGGGGACCCGACAAGATCGACGCGATGATCGAGCTGCTGCGCCCCTACGGCATCCGCGAGCTCAGCCGCACCGGCGTAACCGCAATGAATCGCGGAGCTGTCAGATCATAGTTTGAATTTTTTGATAAGTTCGACAATGAACCTATAATGCTATAACTTTTACCTATAAAGCCCGCTTTGAGCGGGAGTTTAGGGAGATCGACGACAAAGCATGTTCTGGCCCCTGCAACAGAGAGAACCTAAGACACAGCATGAACTAGCTTTAGCAAAAGCCAGCTTTAATGCGTCATCTCTTTAAACACCCGCTCAAAGGGGTTTCAATCCAAAGGAGGCATCATCTCATCATGGCGGTTAAATTATTCTACGAAAACGACGCGGACCTCAGTGTTCTGCAAGGAAAAACGGTAGCAGTAATCGGATACGGCAGCCAAGGTCACGCTCAGGCCCAGAACCTGCGCGACAGCGGCGTCAAGGTCGTAATCGGCCTGCGCGAAGGCAAATCCGCCGACAAAGCCCGCAATGACGGCTTCGAAGTCGTACCCGTGGCTGACGCGACCCGCAAGGCGGACGTTGTCCAAATCCTGATGCCGGACGAAACGCAAGCCCAGGTTTACAACGACGAGATCGCTCCCAACCTCAAAAAAGGCGCGGCTCTGATGTTCTCCCACGGCTTCAACGTCCACTTCGGCCAAATCGTGCCGAGCAAGGACACCGACGTGCTGCTCGTCGCTCCTAAATCCCCGGGCCACATGGTTCGCCGGACGTACGTGGAAGGCTTCGGCGTTCCCGGACTCATCGCCGTCGAGCAAGACGCTACGGGCAACGCTCAAGCCATCGGCCTCGCTTACGCGAAGGGCATCGGCTGCACGCGCGCCGGAGTATTCGAGACTTCCTTCCGCGAAGAGACCGAGACCGACCTGTTCGGCGAGCAGGCCGTTCTCTGCGGCGGTACTTCCGCCCTGGTCAAAGCCGGATTCGAAACGCTGGTTGAAGCCGGCTACGCACCCGAGATGGCTTACTTCGAGTGTCTCCACGAGCTGAAGCTGATCGTCGACCTGATGTATGAAGGCGGCCTTGCGTCCATGCGCGATTCCATCTCCAACACGGCCGAATACGGCGACTACGTCACCGGACCCCGCATCGTGACCGACGAGACGAAAAAAGCGATGAAGGAAGTTCTTTCCGACATCCAGCAAGGCAAATTCGCACGCGACTTCATCCTTGAGAACAAATCCGGGCGCGCGATGCTGACGGCTACCCGCCGCAACGAATCGGAGCATGCGATCGAGAAGACAGGCGCGCAGCTCCGCGAGCTGATGCACTGGATCAAGAAGTAAGGAACGAGTATCAGAAGCGCCTCGCCCAGCGCAGGCGCATCCATAGAATCGGACTTGTCCGCTTCGCACAGGCCGCGCGCTTCTTCCCCAAGGAAAGAGGCGCGTTCGCCTCTTAAAAGGAATAAGTCCGCATATACTCAAGAAACGGAGGTGCCGGCGTGCGCAAAATCTATATTTTCGATACGACGCTTCGCGATGGCGAGCAGTCGCCTGGAGTCAACCTGAATACCAAGGAAAAGGTGGAAATCGCCCTTCAGCTCGAAAAGCTGGGCGTGGACCGCATCGAGGCGGGTTTTCCGGCCGCGTCGCCAGGGGATCTGGCCGCCGTGCAGGCCGTGGCCGCAGCAGTCAGGCAGGCAACGGTCATCGGCCTTGCCCGCGCGGTGGAAAAGGATATCGACGCTGCCTGGGAAGCTCTCAAGGACGCGGCCGACCCTTGCATCCATATCTTCCTTGCGACCTCGCCGATCCACCGGAAGCATAAGCTGAAGATGGAGAAGGAGCAGGTGCTGGCAGCGGCGGACAAAGCGATCCGCTACGCGAAGCAGCGCTTCTCCAAGATTGAATTTTCGCCGGAGGATGCGGGCCGCACGGAGCTGGACTTCCTGTGCGAAGTGACCGAGATGGCGATCAAGGCGGGCGCTACCGTCGTGAACATTCCCGATACGGTCGGGTATATGACTCCTGCCGAGTTTGGCAATATCTTCAAGACGCTGAAGGAAACCGTACCTGGCATCGACGGCATCCAGCTCAGCGCCCACTGCCATGACGATCTCGGCATGGCGACGGCGAACGCTCTGGCTGCCATCCTGAATGGAGCCGACCAGATCGAGGGCACGATCAACGGCATCGGCGAGCGCGCCGGCAACACGGCGATCGAAGAGGTCGCGCTGGCGCTGGAGACGAGAGCGGCGCTGTTCGGCGCCAAGACCGGGCTGCAGCTCAAGGAAATCGCGCGCACCAGCCGTCTGGTCAGCAAGCTGACCGGCATGGTCGTTCCGGGCAACAAGGCGATCGTCGGAGCGAATGCTTTCGCGCATGAGTCGGGCATCCATCAGGACGGCATGCTGAAGGAGAAGACGACGTACGAGATTATTTCTCCGGATACGATCGGCGTGAAGGAATCGAAGCTCGTCATGGGCAAGCACTCCGGCCGCCATGCGTTCCGGGAGAAGCTGATCGATCTCGGCTACGAGCTGGAGGACGAAGCCTTGAATGCGGCCTTCGCCAAGTTCAAGGACCTCGCCGACCGCAAGAAGAACGTGACGGACGAGGATCTGCTGGCGATGCTCGAGGAGAAGCTGGTCGATACGCCGGAGATCTATGCCCTGGAGACGGTGGAGGTCCACTACGGCAACCGCTCTACGCCGAAGGGCACGGTCTCGATCAAGGTCGAGGAGCAGGGCGTGCAGACGCGCACGGCGGAGGGCAACGGCTCCGTCGACGCGCTGTTCAACGCGATCGACCTCTTGACCGGAGAATCGGTCGAGCTGGAGGACTACTCCATCAAGTCGGTTACCCATGGCAAGGACGCGCTCGGTGAAGTTCATGTCGTGCTGCTGCAGGATGGCGTGTCTGCCCAAGGGCGCGGAGTAAGCACGGATATTCTTGAAGCGAGCGCGCGCGCTTACGTGGATGCGCTGAACCGCCTTATCGAGAAACGCAAGGCGCCGGGCCGCCGCGACCGGATGAGCCTGATCTGACGTTTGCTGAACGGCAATTAGGCAATTAGGCAAATAGCGCCTGCCCATCGGGGCAGGCGCTATTTTTGCTCGTGGCTTCAGAAGCTTTTTTGAAAAGAAGCCGTCAGCTGCTTTTGAAAATAAGCTCTCAGCTGCTTTTGTCCGCTTTCACCTTCGCGTAGACGCACATATCCCGCCATTCGCTCCTGTCCGCCGACAGCACGCTTTGCTGCAGGATGCCTTCGAGGCGGAAGCCGAGCTTCTTCGGAACCGCCCGGCTCCGCGCATTGAGTCTGTCGCAGCGGATCTCGAGGCGCCGGGCTTCCAGGTGGAGGAAGGCGAAGCCGCATATGGCGGCTACCGCTTCGGTCACGAACCCATTGCCGGCGCGGCGGCTGGCCGATCCTATAGGTTATGCCTATCAAGCCGATAGCTATCATATCTTGGAGCCTAATAGCGCGATGTGGTACAACTGTTGATAGTGATTATCAATCGTTGATAAGAAGACGGGAGCGTGCCCACTATGGCAGAAGTAAAAAAAATCGCGGTGATCGCGGGCGACGGAATCGGACCGGAAGTCGTCGGCGAAGCCATCAAGGTGATCAAGAAAGTCGAAGAGCTGTACGAATACCGCTTTGAATTCGAGCATGGCCTGTTCGGAGGAATCGCCATCGACGAGAAAGGAACTCCGCTTCCTCAGGAAACGCTGGAAATCTGCCAGAAGGCGGATGCCGTCCTGCTGGGCGCGGTAGGCGGACCGAAATGGGACAACAACTCCAAGGAACTCCGTCCGGAAACCGGACTTCTCGGCATCCGCAAGGCGCTCGGGCTCTTCTCCAACATCCGCCCGGCGACCGTGTTCGACTGCCTGAAGGATGCCTCGACCTTGAAGCCGGAAGTGCTGGAGGGAACCGACCTGATCGTCGTGCGCGAGCTGACGGGCGGCATCTACTTCGGCGAGAAGTTCCGCCGCGAAGGAGAGCATGGCCAGGAGGCGGTCGACACCTGCGTGTACAACGTGCAGGAGGTGGAGCGGATCGTGCGCCAGGCGTTCGATATCGCCATGACGCGCGGCAAGCGCCTTGCCTCCGTCGACAAAGCCAATGTGCTGGAGACTTCCCGCCTCTGGCGCGAGGTCGTGAACCGGATCGCGCCGGAGTATCCGGAGGTGGAGCTTGAGCATGTGCTCGTCGACAACTGCGCCATGCAGCTGCTTCGCCGTCCGTCGAGCTTCGACGTCATCGTGACGGAGAACATGTTCGGGGATATCCTGAGCGACGAGGCTGCCATGCTGACGGGTTCCATCGGCATGCTGAGCTCCGCTTCCCTCGGCGAAGGCAGCTTCGGCCTGTACGAGCCGGTCCACGGCTCGGCGCCTGATATTGCCGGACAAGGCATCTCGAACCCGATCGCGACCATTCTCTCCGTCGCGCTCATGTTCCGCCTGACATTCGGCTATGCGGACGCGGCGCAGGCGATCGAGGACGCCGTCAAGGAAGTTCTCGACGCCGGCCACCGCACAGGCGATATCGCTGTGGACAAATCCAAAGCGATCGGAACGGAAGAGATGGGACGCCTTATTGTAGAAGCGATCCGCTGATCCCGTCTTGCAGCATGGTAGAAAGAAGATCCTCAGATCTTGCCCTGCTGGATAGAAAGAAGATCCTCAGATCTTCCCCTGATGAGATGAATAGAAACAAAATTTCACAAGCATGTTTGCAAGATAGAAACGGATAGAAACAGGAATCATGAATTCTACCTTGCTATGTCAATTAAGTAATAATCATTTCAATCTAATATTGACTATGTTCTGATGGAATGATATCATCTTGTTTGGACATGACAAGAAACTACACCGCACGCTTTACGCGTCAAGGAGGAAATTAGACTTATGGCAGAACGTTTGGTTGGCCGCCCGGCCCCTGATTTCACGATGGAGACCGTTGACGGTCAAGGACAGCAATTCGGCAAGGTATCTCTTTCCGACTACCGCGGCAAATGGCTGGTATTCTTCTTTTACCCGCTTGACTTCACTTTCGTATGCCCGACTGAAATCACTGCTCTGAGCGATGCGGCTTCCGAATTCGCGAAGCTGAACACCGAGGTCCTCGGTGTATCCATCGACAGCATCCATAGCCACAAAGCTTGGATCAACACGCCTAAGAACGACAACGGCCTGGGCAAAGTGAACTTCCCGCTTGCTGCCGATATCACGAAGCAAGTATCCCGTGACTACGGCGTCCTGATCGAAGAAGAAGGCGTCGCCCTGCGCGGTCTCTTCATCATCGATCCGGAAGGCGAACTGAAATACCAAGTCGTCAACCACAATGACGTAGGCCGCAGCGTAGAAGAAACGCTTCGCGTCCTTCAAGCGCTCCAATCCGGCGGTCTTTGCGCGATGAACTGGAAGCCAGGCGACAAGAACCTCGTCACGAACTAACTTTCAAAAGCAGACAAGCCAGGGCGGACGCCCTGGCTTTTTTTATTTTCACTTACGTCCCGCCTCGCTCATTATAGAATTAGATTGCGCCTATATGGGTTAATATGGATATCGAGTGCGTATTTGAGTATAGTTGAAGATAGAACAGGTCATCCAATCGAGCCTTTTCAACGTCTTTCTATATATGAACCTTGTAATCAGGAGGAGGCGGGCAGCTTGCATTCAGAACCGGCCGAACCGAACGGCACCTATTCCGCTCGGCATGCCGATGGTACCGAAGCAGTCCGAAGCGGCTTGGAACGCGTCAGGGAAATGCTGGCCAAAACCGAACAGTTGAAGGAAGCAGCAGATGAAAGAACCCGCCGCATGGAGCAGTTGACCCAAAGAGCCTCGGAGTTGCTTGGAGCTTTGAGAGAGGGAGCGGAGACGTTGAAGGCTGCTGAAAAGGCTGCATCGGAAGAAGAGGTCATGCTGCCGGCCGGCGGAGCGGACAAGCCGGCCATGGGCATGGCTCCGAAAAGCGGCGGGCTGGACGAAGCGGCAGGAATCGAGGAGCTCGTGCGGGCTATTACGGGTGAAATCCGCGAGCTTCAAAGGGAACGGATGCCTTTTTTGACCGAGGCTGCGTCCGGCGGGCGCCAGGCGGTTAAAGATAACCAATACAATGATTGGACAGGGAGGAAATGACTATCATGCCGGACTACAACCGAGAAGAACCGAAGCCGGAGATCGCCCCTCCGGCCTCGCCTGAAGTCGAACCGCCAAAAGAGCCGGAGATTCGGCCCGAGCCTTCCGCTCCGGAGATTCAACCCGGCACTCAGCCGGTTCCGGAGATTCCGGACTTGCCGTCCGAACCGGGACCGCTGCCGGATTCGCCGGCGGAAATCCCGCCGCCAAATCCGCTTTGAGCGGAATTAGCGGCAATGGATCAACGGGGGACGCAGGAATGATGCGGTGCCGCATCGAATACAATAATTTCCATACTTGTTGCGAAGAAACCGAAGCGAGGAAGGTATAGCCCAAAGGCAGTTCAAGGAGGGAAATAACATGAGTTTCTGCTGTGGAGCAAGCATGATTGGAACAAAAGGCACGCTCAGGCATTACCGGACTCACATCCATAACGTCCCTATTTTGTTCTGCCCGGTTTGCCATCGTGTGGATATTCATTATATGATAGAGAGTGAATATGAAATATTGGCTGAATATGCGCATGGCGACGGAGTGACGGAAGTCGACTTCCAGGATTACGTGGACCAGAAAGGAAAGTCCATCTTCGAGAACTGCGTCAACCATGATCATGAGGATCCGATGGACATGGTGGCCAGCCAGATCGATATGGCTCTGGACCTGCTCAGCTTTTCCAAGCAGCTCGGGGACCACGCATGGGAAGAAGAGCTGAAGAAGCGGCTGGCGATTTTGAATCTTCGCCGCAACAAGCTCAAAGCCAAGCGGGCTTCCGAAGGATTCTGCTGACCGATGCCATTCAATGCCTCCTGGATGCAGGAGGCATTTTTTATTTCAATCCACTCCCATTAACGGAGCGTTGCCTCCGAATGATATAGACAAAGCGAGGTGCAGCCCTTGCTGCTGATGCTGTTCAAAAGATGGCTTGGGCTTTCAGTCAGGCGCAAAGAGGAGTCCGGGCACAATGCGGACCCGCTGAACCGGCTGATCAAGCAAGCGCAGGATGGGGATAAGGCAACCCGGGAACGGCTGATTGCCGACTACCGGCCCTTTATCCTGAAGGTCACAAGCCGATTCTGCAAGCGATATATCGATCCTTCCCGGGATGACGAGTTCAGCATTTCACTGATTGCATTCGATGAAGCGATCAGCCAGTTCTCGCCGGAATCCGGCCGTTCGTTCACGGGATTCGCTGAGACGGTCATCCGCCGCCGGCTCATCGATCATGTCCGCAAGGAACAGCGGCATATCCGCTCGCTGCCGGCAGGCTCCTTCCACATGGAGGAAGAAGAGGAGACGTTTTATTCCCATGCATTCAACAGGCAGGCGGTTCTCCGCTTCAATCAAGATCAAGACGCAGAGGAGAGGCGCCAGGAAATCATGGAGTTCACGGCAGAGCTGGCCTCGTACGGAATCCGATTCGCGGATTTGGCGGAAACATCTCCGAAGCATGAGGATTCCCGGATTCTTCTGCAGGGAATCGCGGCGAAGCTGGCTAAGCAGGACCGTTTGTTCAGCATCCTGCTGAATACCCGGCGGCTGCCGGTCAAGGAGCTTACAGAAATATCCGGCGTGTCGCGCAAGACGATCGAGCGCAACCGGAAGTATTTGATTGCCGTATCGCTGCTCGTCCACGGGCGGTATCCCTATTTGAAGCATTATATCCATATAGAAGCGCTCAAGGAGCAAATCAAGAAGAAGGCAGGAGGGACAAGGCTGTGAGCAGCAGAGGCATCGTCATGGAGGCCAGAGGCAACAAGCTGGTCGTGCTGACGCAAGAAGGCAGCTTCCGGAAAGTGAGGCGGCTCGGAGACGAGAGAATCGGCCAAGAGATCGTCCTTACGGCACAGCGGAAGCTGCTGAGAATGCCCAAGGCCGTCATTCCCGCTGCCGTCATTCTGATTCTGATCGGCCTGCCTGCCTTCTGGGCGGCGCGGGCCGAGGCTCATCCGGTGGTCGCTTACCTCAGCCTGGATGTGAATCCCAGCTTTGAAATCGGCGTGGACCGCGAACTGAACGTGCGCATGCTGGAGGCGATGAACGATGATGCCCTTCCATTCGTGAAAGGACTTCATTACGAGGGGCTTCCTGCCGCGAAGGTCATGGAGCTGCTTGCCGGAAGGCTGGCGGAATCTTCCTATCTGGGCAGCGGCGGCGGAGCGGAAGTCATACTGGCCGGAGTCAAGCTGGATGCGGGAGCGGGCAATGCGGTGGCGCTGCTGAGCCGGCAGGCCGAGCAGGCGCTCCTGAGCGCAGCCGGCTCCGCCCAAGCTTCCGGAATGCATGTCACCTCGCTGGAGTCCACCGAGGCGGTTCGGGAGGAGGCGGCGGCCAAAGGCTTGTCCACGGGCAGAATGACGGTGTATCTTCTGGCCAAGAGCCAAGGCTACAATGTCAGTCTGGATCAATTCCGCAGCGGGGCGATTCAGAAGGTTCTCTCTTGGGACGGAGGCGTGGACGCTTTGGTCAGCGACAGCCAAAAAATCGGCAGCGAGAAGCTGCAGGAGCAGCTTGAACGCGAGAAGAAGGCGGCTGAGACCGAGCTTCCTACCGCTTCTCCCGCACGAAAGGCATCTCCAGCCCCTCAGGAGCGGCCTGCCGGCGCAGCTGTCCGCCAGCATTCGGCCAAGCCAGCAGCGTCTCCTATGCCGTCAGCAAAGGCATTCAAGCAGGATTCACCCGGAGCAGGGGAGAGAGCGGGCGCCGAGCGGATTCGCGATCCAAAACAGCGGGCGGAGCATCGGCAGAGCGGAGAGCATGAATCGTACGGCGGCGATCTGGAACGGAAGCGCCTCGAGGCTGAAAAGCTGCTGAAGGAAAAAGCTGAAGCCGCTCGCGCAAGACTGGATGACAAGGCGCGCAAAGCATGGGAGAAACGAAAAGCGGAGATTGAGGAAGCCTTGAAGCGCCGGCATGAAGAAATGGATCGGCATGCCGGACAGCAGCGCGGCCATAAAGAGCAGCGCAAACCGAATTGACCCCGTGTTGGAAGCTTGCTCGACCACTATCCTAATGCTTCCGAAACTAGCAATATTCGACATTATTTCCGATTGACACTGATATTAGCGAAACCTATGATAAATGTACGAATACGACGGCTTGAACACGTATCCAAGCATCCAGAATGGAACGGGGGGCGGGACTCGTACATGGAGATGGAATTGTTCAACATCAACAATGTCAAGGATGCCATCAAGGCTCGCCAGAGAGGCAGAGAGCTTGCGAGGGATCTCGGTTTCGGGATCATCGACCAGACGCGGATCGCGTACGCCATATCGGAATTGTCAGGCTGTTTCGTGGAAATGCATCAAAGGAGCCAAATGCTGATGGGACGGGTAAGGGGCGATTCCGGAGAAACCGGAATGGAATGGTCCTTGATCGGCAGCAGCGATTTTTCCCCCGAGATGGAGGAAGAATGGAGATCGCTCTGGTCCGAGGAATGGGATATGGCCATTACCCGCCGAGTCGGCATCTGCATCACTTTCCGCAAGTGGCTGCCTCCCTCCTACTACATGGACTCTACGCCGGTGCAGCTTCAGCTGTTCGCCACAGGAGAGGAGCAGAGTTAATGCAGGCAATTCGAAAGCGCTATTTTCCGGCGCTTGCCGAATACATCCGCAGCGGTAGTGAGGCTTCGCTTTACCAGGCTACGGAACTTGGGAAGACCTTTCACAATATCGGCCCCGAAGAGGTCATAGCCGTCCATGAAGAATGCATGCGCAACATCGTCCTCAACGTGGAGTCGGAGGAAGCGCTGGAATTGTACAACCGGTCTTTTCTTTTTTTGATCGAGCTGATGGTCGCTTACCGATTCCGGCATCAGCAGGAGCGGACGCCGGATCAGAGGTACACGGAGATGCGGGAGATGCTCTCCCGCTCCTATCGTTCCTTCGAGAGGGTCAAGAGCAAGTATGAGAATGTCCTGCAGCATATGGACAGCGGAATCGCCTTGTTCGACAACGACAACATGCTGACGTTCATGAATCTGCAGATGGCGAGATTCCTGGATGTCCCCCGCAAAACCTTGATCGGCTGCAGCATCCTGGATATATTGAGGCATCAGCAGCTGAGCCGCACGACGAGGCGGCTGCTGGTGAGGCTCTACCGGGAAATCATCCTTCGCCGCAACAAATACTTCGAGTTCCAGGACAGCGGCGGACGGCATCTGCTGATCACGGCCACCTCCAGCGAGCAGCTGGACGGCGATTATCTGATCAGCATGAAGGACGTGTCCGAGTACAAGCAGATCGAGCAGACGGCATACCAGAACGACAAGCTGGCGATGCTCGGCAAGATCGCCGCATCCATCGCGCATGAAATACGCAATCCCCTGACCTCGATACGGGGATTCATCCAGCTGCTCCGGCCTCATCTGGTCGAGCTGGGCAAAGAAGAATACGCCAAGATCATGGTGGCCGAGATCGACCGGGCCAACGACATCATTTATGAGTTCCTCAACTCCTCCAAGCCTACGGCGCCGATGAAGCAAACCATATCCCTCACATCCTTGCTCAAAGAAGTAAGCCTGCTCAGCGAGAGCGAGGCGCTCCTGCACAATTGCGAGATTTACCTGGAATCGCATGAAGTCGACATGCTGGTCTCCATCGACGTCAAGCAGATCAAGCAGGTCGTTCTCAATATATTCAAGAATGCGATGGATGCCATCGGCGAGCTGAACGGGGAGAGGCCCGGAAGGATCGACGTGGTGCTGCGAAGACAAGCCGGATTTGCCGAAATCACCGTCAAGGACAACGGCAAAGGAATGGATCGTTCGACGCTAAACCGTCTGTTCGATCCTTTTTTTACGACCAAGGAATCCGGTACGGGTCTCGGCTTGTCCGTCAGCTATCGAATCATCCGCAACCACGGCGGAACGATCCGCGTCACGAGCTCGGCCGGTGAAGGCACGGTGTTCACCGTTTATTTGCCAATCGCAGAGTAAGGGCTTAAAATCGGGAGGATACAAGCTCCCGGTTTTTTGCCGTCCGGCAGCCGGGTCAAGGAAAGGATGACAACAATGAAAATCAAGTTGAAATATACGGAGCATCAATCCAAACAGGATTGGGAGCTGATCATTCGGCCGGTGGATGCTGCCGGCCTGCAGGATGAGAATCACGCAACCGCCGCCCGGGAGGAAGCGGATCCGCTCTCGATTCCGGCCATTCAGCAAGCGGTTCAGGCACTGGCGTCCAAAGGCCTGCTCAAAAGCGGCCAGTCCGGGCAGACGATGCCTCTTCTCGGGCTGCATCCGGCAGACAGCGCGGCATTCATCGGCTTGTCCTCCGGCACTCTGGATGCGGACGACATCCGCCGCCTCGGAGCTCAGGCTTCCAAGGAAGTCCGTTCCAGCCGCGCCTCTGCCGCAAGGCTGCTCGTAACGGCCCAGCTGTACGGCGGAACAAGCGGCTGCACGACAGCCCTAGCCGGCCAGGCTCTGGCGGAGGGCATCCTGCTCGGGGCCTATGATCGGACCAAAACGACGGGAACTCCCAAGGAGCAGGCTTCAGCGGAGCTGGCTGTCTATCTTCCCGATGGCGTCGATTCCGGTCTGCGGAAGGAGTGGGAAGCGGGCGTCCAAAGGGGCATCGTCATGGCCGAAGCGGTCGCCGAGGCGAGGGATCTCGTGCATCTTCCGGCGAATGAGCTGATTCCGGAGGAGCTCGCCGAGCATGCGGAACGTCTTGCAGCCGAATACGGCCTGGACTGCGAAGTCATCGACGAGTGGAGCGCCCTCGAGCAAGGCATGGGCGGACTGCTCGCGGTAGGCAAGGGAAGCCAGCATCAGCCGCGAATGATCGTGCTCCATTATGAGGGCGATCCGGGCAGCGAGGAGAAATGGGGCCTCGTCGGCAAAGGGGTCACCTTCGATACGGGCGGCTACTCCTTGAAGCGGATCGCGGGAATGGAAGACATGATCATGGATATGGGCGGGGCTGCAGCCGTGCTCGGAGCGATGCGCATCATCGCGATCGAGAAGCCGAAGGTCAACGTGGTGGCGGTCATTCCGGCAGCGGAGAACATGATTTCCGACCGGGCTTTCAAGCCGGGAGACGTCGTGACGATGATGAACGGCATGACCGTAGAAATCGTCAATACCGATGCGGAAGGACGCATCGTGCTGGCGGACGGCCTTACGACAGCGATTCGGCGGGGAGCGACGAAGCTTGTGGATGTCGCGACGCTGACCGGCGCAGTCGTGGCCGCTTACGGCGATATCACCTCCGGCATCATGGGCAACGACGACGAGCTGCTGAGCGGCTTGCAGGAAGCCTCCAAGCGGTCCGGCGAGCGGGTATGGCCGCTGCCGGCCTATCCGGAGTACCGGAAGCAGCTCGATTCCGAGGCTGCCGACCTGAAGAACAAAGGCGGCAGCTACGCTGCGGCCAGCATCGCCGGCATGTTCATCGGGGCTTTCGCGGAAGAGAAGCCGTGGATTCACATCGACATTGCCGGTACGGCGTGGATCAGCCGCGCACGCGGCTGGGAAACCAAGGGCGCGACCGGAGTCATGACACGGACGCTTGCGGAGCTGCTGCTCCGAGCATAGTTCTGCACATCCGCATTGCACATCGATCGTGTCGGCGGTCGGAGCCGCCTCAATCGGGATGCCAAGAACGGGACGCGGTTTGCCTTTGCGTTCTTTACCGTTTTCCCGTATTATAGTAAGAAAGTTTATGATGAAGGAGTTCTGTGCCCATGTCTTCCAAAAACAGCATCAGCAAAATCGTCGACTGCACGGTTCGCGATGGAGGTCTTGTCAATAACTGGGATTTCAGCATTGAGTTTGTGCAAGATTTGTATCGCAGCCTGGATGAGGCCGGCGTTGAATATATGGAGATTGGCTATAAGAATTCGCCCAAGCTGCTCAAGGGTGCCGACTCTGCCGGCCCTTGGCGCTTCCTGAATGATGAGTTCCTGCGCAAAGTCATCCCGAACAAAGGGAATACGAAGCTGTCGGCACTCGTGGATATCGGCCGAGTGGACGAAGCGGATATTCTGCCGCGCGTCGACAGCATGCTGGATCTGATCCGCGTCGCCTGCTACATCCAGGATGTGGACAAGGCTCTCGAGCTCGTGTCCTTGTTCCATGAACGCGGCTACGAGACGACGCTCAACATCATGGCGCTGTCGAACGTCATGGAAAATCAGCTGATCGAGGCATTCGACGCCATCCGCGAGAGCGTCGTCGATGTGGTCTACGTCGTCGATTCGTACGGCAGCCTCAAGCCGAACGACATGGCCTACCTGATCGACAAATTCAAGCAGCATTTGCCGAACAAGAAGCTGGGCGTGCATACGCACAACAATCAGCAGCTTGCTTTTGCCAATACGCTGCTCGCTGTCGACAAAGGCGTGGAATTCCTCGACACCTCCGTATACGGCATGGGCCGCGCCGCCGGCAACTGCAACACGGAGCTGCTCGTGTCGCATCTTCCGAATACGAAGTACGAAGTGCGCCCCGTGCTGGAAATGATCGAGAAGCATATGCTTCCTCTCCGCGAGAAGGAAGAGTGGGGCTACATCATGCCCTACATGATAACCGGCCTGCTCGATGAGCATCCGCGTTCCGCGATGGCGCTGCGCAACTCCGACAACAAGGACAACATCGTCGATTTCTACGATCAGCTTACAACGCCGGAGATTCTTCATTCCAAGTAATTTCCCGATAGGGCTATGCGATTTCCGTGCTGTTTGAGGACCAAATGGCTGGCCCCGATGGATGAGGCAATGATTTGCAGGGGCAGCAGCCCGCTTGTGCTTTCATGACGAAAGCGCAAGCGGTTTTTTTGTCTATCCTCCGCGCTAACACGACATATCCGAGCCTTGGCAGCGGGCCTTCATGCCGAAAAAGAGGAGATTTACAGCCGTGGCATAACCTGATATCTTGATGAAGCTTCCCTGGGGAGCTTGCAAAAGGAAAATGAGAGCGGCTTCATGACCTAAGGAGAGCCGCATGCCATAAGGAGGAATCGGGATGTACCGCGTATTGCTGGCCGATGACGAAGCCGACGTAAGGGAAGGCTTGCTGAGCGAGATCGATTGGGAGGCTTGCGGATTTACCGTAGCGGGGACGGCAGAGAACGGCCTGGAAGCGCTTGAGCTTGCTCAGCGCCTGGAGCCTGATGTCGTCATTACAGACATCCGGATGCCGTTCGTCGACGGGATGGAGCTGGTCCGCAGGCTGAAAGCCGAATCGCCCCTTGTCAAAACGGTTATCCTGACCGGTTATGACGAGTTCGACTACGCCCGGCAGGCCGTCTCTCTCAGCGTAGACGAATATTTGCTCAAGCCGTTCTCGGCTGCGAGTTTGACCGAGCTTCTGCATAAGCTGCAAACGCGCATGGAGCTTGAAATCGCGGAGCGGGAAGACATGCGCAAGCTCAAGGAGCATTATCATACGAGCCTTCCCTTGCTGAAGGCCAACTTCCTCTCCTCCTTGCTGCACCGAAAGCTTCCGGAGCCGGTCATCCGGGATAAGGCCCGCCATTACGGCTTGAGCCTGGAAGGAGAGGGCTGCTCCGTTTCGGTCATCAGTCTGGACAGCGCCGGAGCGGAGGCGGAGCTGCCTGCTCCTGAGGTCCAATCGCTGCGAACCTCTCCTGATGTCGATCTCAAGCTGTTCGCCGTCCTCAATATTGCCGGGGAAATATGGGAGGGCAGGGAGTTCGGAACTGCGTTCATCCATCAGGACCATGTCGTTCTGCTTGGCTTCGGCAAGACGGACGAGTCCTGGAAAGAGAAGCTGCAGAACGCGCTGGAGCATATCGTCCGCAGCGTCGAGCACTATCTGCGCATGCCCGTCACGATCGGATCAGGAGCTGCCAAGGGCCGGCTGAGCGGCATCAAATCATCGTACGACGAGGCTCTGCTTGCTCTTGACTATCGGCTCGTGCCGGGCGCCGGCCGCCTTCTGTTCATCGAGGACGTGGAGAGGCGAGGCTCCTCACCTCTGCTTCTCGATGAGCTGCGGCAGCAGGCGCTGTCCCGCTGCCTGAAGGTTGGAACCTCGGAGGAGCTGGAGACCGTTCTCGAGACGATCTTCGGGGAAATCAAGGCGGAGCATACTTCGAGCGGCATCCAGCTCTACTTGAGCGAGGTGCTGACGACGGTCTGGCGCACCGCCCAGTCTTCCGACGTCGACATGGAGGATGTGCTCGGCGCCGGCTTCCAGCCCTATGCCGAGCTCGTCCGGATGACCGGGCTGGCCGAAGCCCGGCGCTGGATAACGGAGATGTGCGGGGCCGTCATGGGCCGAATCTCCGGGAAGCGGCAGCATGCCTACCGCGATCTGATCGAAGAGGCGATGTCCTTTACACGGGAACGCATTCATGATTCGGATCTGTCGATTCCGATGGTATGCTCCCATCTTCATATCAGCGCCGGCTATTTCTGCGGCTTATTCAAGAAGGAGGTCAAGCTGACCTTCCTCCAATATGTCATGCAGCTGCGCATGGACAGGGCGCAGGAGCTGCTTCGCACGACGGAGCTCAAAGCGTTTGAGATCGCCGAGCGCATCGGCTTCTCCGAGCCGAATTACTTCAGCTTCTGCTTCAAGAAACATACCGGCAGCACGCCGAAGGAATACCGGAGCCGGATCAAGGACGCCAGTCCGTCCGGACAGGAAGGATGAGGGGCGGAATGTTCCGGCCGGAAATGCCGGGCTGGATCAAGCAGAAACTGCGAAAATCGCGGGTAAGCAGCATCCAGTCCATCGTGATCTGGTCCTTCTCCATCATGATCGTGGTCGCGATTACGACCGTCGCCGTCCTTCTCCATGAGAAATTTTCGGCTTCGACCGAGCGAAGCGCCTTTCTTGCCGCCAGGCAGACGGTAGACCAGGTCAGCTACAACCTGGAGGACTATATCAGCGGCATGGCCAGCTTTTACAGAGCGATTGAGGTCAACATGCTGAAGAACGGAGAATGGGACGGCCAGCAGGTGGACAAGCAGCTGGACACGCTGATGGGCAGCCGCGACGACATCGTCTCGATCACGCTGTTCGACAGCGGCGGCAAGCTGCTCAAGAACCGTCCAGCTGCAGCTCTCAGGCCGAGCGCCAACGCGACCGGCCAGGGATGGTTCCAGGCGGCGATCCGGGTGCCGGATCATCTCAGCTTTTCGCTCCCCCATATCCAGAATCTATATAAAGGCTCCTACCAGTGGGTCGTATCCATGAGCAAACGGATCACCGTCGTCCGCGACGGCCGGCCGCAGGAAGTGATTCTGCTCGTGGACATGAACTTCAAGCAGATCGACGAGCTGTGCAGCCGGATCAGCCTCGGCCATCGCGGATATGCCTATATCATCGACGAAGGCGCAGGCAACATCGTGTACCATCCCCAGCAGCAGCTCATCTATATGGGGCTCAAAAGCGAGAATGTCGAGCAGGCGCTCGTCGCTTCTTCGGACTATGTGGAGGACATGAACGGAAACAAGCGTCTCATCACAGTCAAATCCGTCGCCAATATCGGCTGGAAAATCATCGGGGTATCGTACATGGACGACATCCTGACGAGCCGGGAGGAGATCAACCGCTATCTCGTACGCGTCGTGGCCGGCGTTCTTGTTCTCGTCGTGCTCGTCAGCATGCTGCTCGCGATGTCCATCGTCCGTCCCATCAAGCGGATGGAGCGCACGATGCGGGCCGTGGAGAGGGGCAACTTCGACGTGGAGCTGCCGGTCGAGGGGCCGCTTGAGGTGGAGCGCCTGTCCCGCCGGTTCAACTTGATGATCCATAAAATCCGCCAGCTGATGAAGCAGATCGTCCAGGAGCAGGAATCCAAGCGCAAGCATGAGCTGGAGGCGCTGCAAGCCCAGATCAATCCCCATTTCCTGTACAATACGCTGAATTCCGTCGTCCGCATGGCCGCGATGAGCCGCGGAGAAGAAGTCGTCACGATGATCACCTCGCTCTCCAAACTATTCCGGATCAGCCTGAGCAAGGGGAAAAATGTCATTTCGGCTCGCGACGAGCTTGAGCACGCCCATCATTATCTGGTCATCCAGCAGATGCGTTTCGGCCGCAAGTTCCGGTTCTCCATTACCGCTTCCGAGGAAGCGGAAGCCTGCATGACGCCGAAGATCGTGCTGCAGCCCTTGATCGAGAACGCGATCGAGCATGGTCTGGAATATTCCGTGGAGGAGGGGACAATCGACATCTCCGCGGACGTCGAGGACGGGATGCTCGTGTTCAGGATCGAGGACAACGGAGCCGGGATGGATTCCGTCAAAGCAGCCTTGCTGCTGCACGGAGCTTCCGTGCCGGATGCAGGGCGCGAGCCTTCGGCGACGGGCAAAGGCTCCGGAGTGGCGGTGAGGAACATCCATGACCGCATCCGGCTGTATTATGGAGCGCCGTACGGCCTGGAATTCAAGAGCGAGCTGGAGGAAGGAACGGTCGTATGGGTCCGGATGCCGGCGATCAAGGAGGTCGATGATCATGAATAGACGTTTGGCAGCGGCGGGCGGGTGGCTGGCCATGCTCATGCTGACTGCCGCCGCCTCGGGCTGCGCGGGCGCCGCAAGCAAGGAGAAGCCTGCCGAAGCGCAGATCGCGCTTATCGCTCCGCAGAGAAGCGGGGCGCTTGCCGATTCCATCCGGCTTGGGGCGGAGGCGGCGGCGAAGGAATACGGCAGCCAGCTCCTGTATCTGGACGCCAACGTCAGCGACTCCGGAGAGGAGGGCCAGCTCAAGGCTGCGCAAAGGGCGATCGCCCAGGGCGCGTCGGTCCTTCTGCTTGACCCCGACAGCGAGCAGCAGCTCCGGCTCATTGCCGAGGAAGCGGGCAAGGCGGGGGCGTCGGTCGTGACGCTGAACGACACCTACCCGGTCGAGGGAGTCGCGAGCAGCATATCCATCAACAACCGCGAAGCGGGAAGGATGGCCGGCGAGGCGATGGCGGAGCTGCTGCATGGCAATGGAATCGTTTCGCTGCTCGGCTCGGATTCCGAGGCTCCGGGATATGAGCAGCGGGAGCTGGGGGTCGTGGAAGCTTTGAGCGGTCATAAAGGAATAACGGTGCATACCGGCTATTCCTGCGGAAATTCCCCGGACGGCTGCGCCGAAGCGGCGCGATTGCTGATGGAGCAGGCTGACGGCGTAGTGGCCCTGCAGGAGCAGGGAGTGCTCAGCACCGCGCAGGAAACAGTCAAGCGGGGGCTGGCCAGCCGCGTCAAGATCGTCGGCTTCGGCAGCGAGGTTCCTCAGCTGGAGCTGCTCCAGGACGGAATCATCGACATTCTTGTCGTGCAGAGCGGATTCAACGCCGGGTACCTCGGCATGCAGCAGGCGCATGAGCTGTCGGGAGGCGGCCATGTCGACCGCACCGTCACTCTGGATACGAAGGTCGTGAATCCGGACAGCATGTTCTGGATGGACAATCAGAAGCTTCTGTTCCCTTTCGTAAAGTGAAAGAAGAACTCCTGATCCGGATACGCCGCGATCGGAGGGCTCATCATCCTGCCGAGAAATCCATCCGGATCCGAGCCGAATCACATGAAGATTTTGATAAAACAGATGAAAATCTTCTATTCGAATCTTCTTCAAACCCTTTCATAATAAAGAGGAGAACAGCGGCCGCAAGGCATTCCTGCGGGAGGGAAGCGGACGCGAGCCTCAATCAAGCTTATTCGAACCGGGGAGGTCAAAGGATATGAAAAAAAGAGCGACACTGGCCATAGTGATGGCTGCGGTCATGGTTACGGCTGCGGGCTGCGGCTCGAACAACAACAGCGGCAGCGACGCCGGAAGCGGCAACGGAGGCGGCGACAAGCCGAAAGTCGGCGTGGCGATCTATAAGTTCGACGATACCTTCATGACCGGCGTCCGCAACGCGATGACGAACGCGGCTAAGGACAAGGCGGAGCTGGATATCGTGGACAGCCAGAATGCCCAGGCGACGCAGAACGATAAAGTGGATCTGTTCATTTCCAAGAAATACAAGGCTCTGGCGATCAATCCGGTTGACCGCACGGCTGCCGGCGTCATCATCGACAAAGCCAAGCCGGCCAACATCCCGGTCGTCTTCCTGAACCGGGAGCCGGTCGCCGAAGACATGAACAAATGGGATAAAGTCTACTACGTCGGCGCCAAAGCCGAGGAATCGGGCACGCTGGAAGGCCAGCTCATCGTCGACTACTGGAAAGCCCATCCGGAAGCGGATAAGAACAAGGACGGCATTCTGCAGTACGTCATGCTGCAGGGCGAGCCTGGGCATCAGGATGCCGAGCTGCGCACGAAGTATTCCATCCAGGCTATCGAGGACGCGGGCATCAAGGTCGAGAAGCTGGAGCAGGATACGGCGATGTGGGACCGCACCAAAGGCCAGGATAAGATGCAGACTTGGCTCGCAGCCCGCGGCGACAAGATCGAAGCGGTTCTCGCGAACAATGACGACATGGCCCTGGGCGCGATCGAAGCCCTCAAAGCAGGCGGCTACTTCACAGGCAGCAAGTTCATGCCGGTCGTAGGCGTGGATGCGACGGCCCCGGCCATCCAGGCGCTGCAGGACGGCACCTTGCTCGGCACGGTGCTCAACGACGCCAAAAACCAAGGCGCGGCTACGGTTGCGCTGGCGACGGCATTGGCCAAAGGCGAGACGCCTACGAAGGACAACACGGGCTACGACATTACGGACGGCAAATACGTCTGGATCGCCTACAAAAAGATCACCAAGGACAATGTAGCCGACGCTCAGTAATTCCGCGTCTCCATGCAGGAAATAGAAACGCGAAGGGCTCGCGGCTTGAACAAGCGGAGCCCTTTTGCTCTCTTGACGGGAGGTTATCCCGAACGGCCGATTTCGGCGGGAAGACGTGGTCGTCCTTTGCCGTCTTGCTGGCGGAGCCGTTCGGAGCCGTCCCCACCAGGCTGGCTATGGCCGCTGCTGGCCCGCGCCAGAAACTAGAACGCAATCAAGGAGGTGCAGCGATGATCAGCTCACCCTATTTGCTCGAAATGAGAGGCATATCCAAAGCCTTCCCCGGCGTGCAGGCGCTCGACAAGGTCAACCTCAAGGTTCGGCCCGGCACGGTGCATGCGCTGATGGGAGAGAACGGAGCCGGCAAATCCACCCTGATGAAATGCCTGTTCGGCATCTACAAGCCGGATGAAGGAGAAATTCTCCTCGGCGGCGAGAGGGTGGATATTCCCAACTCCAAAGCTGCTCTCTCGCACGGAGTGTCCATGATCCACCAGGAGCTTCATCCCGTTCCGCATCGCGACGTCATGGAGAATATTTGGCTGGGCCGTTTTCCGATGCACTGGTATTTGTTCGTGGATCACAGCCGCATGCTGCGCGACACGAAAGAGCTGCTGCAGGATTTGAACCTGGACATCGATCCCCATGCATTGACCGGGTCGCTGTCCGTATCCAAAATCCAGTCGCTGGAAATCGCGAAAGCCGTCTCCTTCCATTCCAAGGTCATCGTCATGGACGAGCCGACCTCTTCCTTGACGGGCAACGAAGTCGAGCAGCTGTTCGAGATCATCAACAAGCTGAGGAGCCGCGGCGTTTCCATCATTTATATCTCGCATAAAATGGAGGAAATTTTGCGGATCTCGGATGAAGTCACCATTATGAGGGACGGCAAATACGTCGGCACCTGGGATGCCGGCGAACTGACGACGGATCTGATCATCAGCCGCATGGTCGGCCGCGATCTTAGCGAGCGGTTCCCGGAGCGGTCGAATACGCCATCGTCGGTCATTCTGAAGGCCGAAGGGCTGACCTCCTCCAATCCGATGTCGTTCAAGGATGTAAGCTTCGAGCTGCGCCGGGGGGAAATCCTCGGAGTCGGAGGCCTGGTCGGCGCCCAGCGCACGGAGCTGATCGAAGCGTTGTTCGGCCTGCGGCATCTCAAGACGGGCACGATCTCCATCGACGGCAAGAAAGTGGCCATCAAATCCCCGGCTGACGCCAAAAAGCATAAAATCGCGCTCCTCACCGAAGAGCGCCGCACGACCGGCATTTTCCCGGTGCTATCCGTCTACGAGAACACGATTGTCGCCAACATGGGGCGCTACCGCAACGCCTTCGGCCTCATCGACGAGAAGAAGGGACGCAGGGAGGCGGCTGAGAATGTCGCCCGATTCCGTACGAAAACGCCGAACGTGGACACGCAGATCCGCAACCTATCCGGCGGCAACCAGCAGAAGGTGCTGCTCGCCAGATGGCTGCTTACCGATCCGGATATCCTGCTGCTCGATGAGCCTACCCGCGGCATCGACGTCGGGGCCAAATTCGAAATCTACACGATCATCGCCGAGCTCGCGAAGCAGGGCCGCAGCATCATCATGATCTCCTCGGAGATGCCGGAGCTGCTCGGAATGTCGGACCGGATCATGGTCATGAGCGAGGGCCGGATGACCGGCATTCTCGACGGCCGCAAGGCAACCGAACAGGAAATCATGCGCCTCGCCGCGCAGCAGCGGATGGCTTAGCAGAAAGGAATGAACGACTATGAGCACGCAAATGAATACTCCGGCCAAGAAACCGGCCGGTCGGGCCGTCCTTGACTACCTGAAATATCTCGTCACGCAAAGAGCGATCTTCCTCGTCCTGATCCTGCTGGTCGTGGCGATCGCGATCATGGACCCGAACTTCCTCGCCTACTCGACTCTGCGGGATATTCTGCAGCAGAATTCCACCCGGGCGATCATCGCTCTTGGAGCTGGCTTCATCCTCATTACAGGCGGCACCGACTTGTCGGCGGGACGGGTCGTCGGCCTCACGGCTGTCGTCTCGGCATCCATGCTGCAGATGGACAAATACGCGAGCAAGTTCTATCCGAACCTGCATGAAATTTGGGTCGGCTGGCCGATTCTCATCGGCATCCTGGCCGGCGTGCTCGTCGGCTGCGTCAACGGCTTCATCATCGCCAAGCTGAAGGTGCCGCCATTCATCGCTACCCTCGGCACCATGGTGGCGGTGTATGGACTCAACTCGCTGTATTTCGACAGCGATCCCAACAATTCGCAGCCTATCGCCGGCTTGCGGGATGACTTCAAGAAATTAGGCTCCGGTTATATCGACTTCGGAGGCGGCTACACGCTGCCGTACATTGTCCTGATCGCCATCGGGATCGGCGTCATCTGCTGGGTTCTGTTCAACAAAACACGGCTGGGCAAAAACATGTACGCCATCGGCGGCAACGTCCAGGCCGCGCATGTATCGGGCATCAACGTTGCCCGCAATCTGATTTTCATTTATGCGATCGCCGGCGCCTTGTATGGCGTAGGCGGCGTCCTTGAGGCGGCCCGCACCGGCGGAGCGACGAACAACACCGGCAACATGTACGAGCTGGACGCCATCGCGGCCTGCGTCGTCGGCGGCGTATCGACGGCCGGCGGCATCGGCACCGTGCCGGGCATCATGGCCGGCGTCCTCATCTTCGGCGTCATCAACTACGGCCTCACGTTCATCGGCGTCAGTCCGTACTGGCAGCTGATCATCAAAGGATTGATCATCGTTGCGGCGGTCGCTTTCGACATCCGCAAATATGTAGCGAAACGCTAATCGAAGTTCGAGCATGGAGAACATGGAAACGGCAGCCATCGGCTGCCGTTTTTGCATAAGGAGATGAACAAGGACTTTAATCTTGCAGAGTAGGCTAGGACGAAAACACGATGGCCATGATGGGCGCTCCGAATGGTATAATAAGGGAAAAGGCGATTTCTGCGCAGCAGATCACCGCGGAGGGGAGCGATGAATTGCGAGGAGTAGAGAACTCAGCGGCTGTGTACAGCAGCAGATTCAAGAAAACAGGATCGCAGCTGCCCTTTTCTGCAGTCTTGCCCTATTTTTGCTTAGCGGTAGTATAGGGTTTAAGATTTGGAACGCTCATGAAAGGAAAGCCTTCGAAAATGGACTCCGGTCGGAGTTATTCCGGGGGACAACGAAGGGTTTCCGCAAAAGGAATCCTGGCTGGCGTCAACCAAGATGGCGGGCACGACGATGACTCATCCCAACCGCTCTGACAACTATTCGATTACGTACTCGTATGTTGATATTCATAGTTTCCCTTTTGCTGTCTCGGTTTTCTTTTGCTTGCTGATCTCCTTGTATGCGGGAATCATGGGAATCCGGAGCAAAAATAAACTTTTGCAGCTGGGACCGAAAACCGCGAGGAATTCAATTGGGACGCAAAGAATCCTTTAGGGATCACGACTTCACAAAGGGCTGGAAAGCTCGATAAAAAAAGACTGCTTCTTCATCCAGTCAGGAGGAACGATCGATGACTAGAGACAAAATCCCTCGTTAATCTCGAGGCCCGCCTTCTTTTTTGGTTCTCTTTTCTGCCGGAGGGTCAAAAAAGGAGGAGCATAGGATGAGAACGAACGAGGTCATTCATTGGAAGGATTTGCGTTTCGGAGTCGAAATCGAATTTGTCGGAGGCAGGCCGCAGCAGCTGGAGCTACTTCCGGGCTGGATCATGTCGCTGGACGAGAAGCAGATCGACGAGACGGGCATGAAGTCGGGCAGCGAGCTGAAGCCGCCGCCGCTGCGCTGGGAGGACCGCGGCCAGATCCGCATCATGCTGGATCGGCTGGCCGCTCAAGGCGCCGCCGCGAACTGGAGCTGCGGACTCCATGTCCATGTGGAGCTGGCCGCATACGGCGAGAGCATCCTGCTGCCTCTTCTTGAAGCGGCGCTTCGATCCCAGGACGCGCTTGCCGGGCTGCTTGGGTCGAGTCCGCATCGAAGGCTGTACTGCCCGCCCGTCACGGAAGCGATGGCCGAAGCGTTCCGATCGAGCCCTAGCCGCCTTGCCGTCAGGCATCATGGCAGACCGCAGTCCCATCGATGCGGCATCAATATCGCCTCCTGGTTCGATATCGGGACGGCTGAGTTCCGTTATGCCAACGGTTCGCTGCAGGAAGAGGAAATCATGACGACAGTGGAGCTTTGCCTCCGATTCGTCGCAGCCGTAGGAGCGGGAGCGGCGCTCCCGGACGGACCTGCAGAGCTGGCTGCCGCGCTGGGCGCGCCTTCCGGCGGCTATCCTCCCCCTATCGAGCCGCCGCGCTGGTTCAAGGAGAGAATATGGCTGGAGGAAGCGATGATCCCTGTATTCGCTCCTTTGATCACCATGCTGGCGCCAAGAGCGGAGCTTCATCACATCCTTCCCGTGCCGGGCGGATTGAGGACGGTAATCGAGCATCCGGGAGGAGAGCAAAGGAAATACGATTGGCGTCCCGTATCTTCGGGATGGGAACGATTCGATTCGTGCGGATCGATTGTGGAATCGGAAGAATAGCAGTTTGGGAGGGACGGAAGATCAAGGTTCGTCATCTGGGGTATTTCATCATCATCCTGCTGCTGATGGCGGCTTTTACCGTGCCGTCGGATGATGATTACCATCGTTATTTGAGCCAGGAGCACGGAGTCAAATGCCTGGTGTATGATCCGGCTTGCCTGCCGGGCTCCAAAAAATCAAGCTCGGAGCAAATCGGCAACTATATTGCGTATATGCAGGCGCGGACGAAGCTTGAAGACGGCGGCGAGATCAGCATCTTAGGCATGTTCGGCCATTTCTTCGTCCTCGAGAACAACTTGAATTAGATCGATGGATCAACCGCTTCCCGCCTATGCGGAAGCGGCTTCCATTCAAGTCCCAAAAAGGAGCGATTGAACATGGAGATCGGCAAGATGAAGGAAGAGCTGGCGTCGACATGGAAGGAGCTGCGCGGCCAGCGCAGCCGGCTCCCGCTGGCTCCGGACGGAGCCGGAGGCAGCGGCGAGCTGGAAAGCCTGCTCGATCGCGCCGAGGCGGAGCTGCTCGAACCGGAGGCCGCCGAATCGGGCGGAGAGGAACGGCTCAGCCTGCTGGCGCTTGTGTCCGGCCTGCATCTATGGAACGGCAGCCTGGACCGTTCCCATGAGCTGGCGCAAAATCTGGATACAGCCGAAGGAAGCTATCTGCACGGGATGATGCACCGGATGGAAGGGGATTATGGCAACGCGAACTATTGGTTTCGCTTGGCCGGAGGCCATCCGGACTCGCAGCGGCTGCAGGTGGAGGCAGTCAAGCTGGCTGACAGCGGCGGCATCGCGGATGAAGCGCTTGTCCGCAAGCTGAAGAGGGGCCCGGAATGGAATGCAGCCCTGTTGACGGATTTATCGGCGGCTTCGGCGCTGACCGGCCACGCCAGTCCCGAGACGCAGGTGCTGGAGCAGCTTCAAGCGCTGGAGCTGTCGGCTTTGTTGGACCGTCTGGCCGGCATCGGGAGCAGGTAAGGCATAAGCTTGCATGGGAGGAAAGGATATGTATTCGACCGGGCAAATCATCTATACGGTATTCATACTGATTGTGTTGTATTGGCCGGTATATAAGCTGACCCGAAGAGTGCGGGAGCTGGAGGACAAGATCAGCGAGCTGGAACGACGCTGAGCCCTTGTTGAATTGCTCCTGAAGTATGGATGCATCCTGCTTCAATCTATGCTAACAGGCTTTGAAGACATGCAGGCAGGCTTGGAAGACATGTAAACAGGCTTAGAAGAAAGCGAGCATTTTCCTAAGAATCCTGCAGTCCACGGAGCTCACCATCCCCGCGCAGAGCGGCGGCATGGTGGGCTTTGTTGGCATGGAAATAGGCCGTGCCCTGGAGTGCCCTGCCATCGCCCGTCCATGCGGTCAGGCTGATCTGGATATCAGCGGCTGTATAGAAATAGTCCAGCAAGTCCTCGTCCCGGATTCCATTCACATCGACATACCAAAGGCGTGATCCTGCTTCCGTCACGACGATCAAGTCAGCCGACTCCATGTTCAGGCGGCGTGTCCACTCCCCATGTTCAATCTCAAGCGACAGCAGTCGGTAGGTTTCCATTGCGCATTCTCTCCTAAGGATGGATTCAGATTCAGGTTTTTTTCTTCAGGACGGATCGGCGATCCGATCTGTTTCCGATTGTAAGGACGGACCATCCGCATTGCAACCTTTTGGCTGCCCGCGGCGTCTGGACGAAAACAGCGGATATGGATGATGATTCCAATTTGTGCTGAACATCAGGGGGATTCACGATGCGGCTGAAGAGAGAAAAGCGCGCGAGAGGCAGCTTGGCGGCAGGGCTTGCCGTCCTGATCCTGCTGGCTGGATGCTCTGCGGAGGCTGGCGGGGAACGGGACTCGATATCCGCAGACACCGGCTCACATAGCCGCGCGCCTGCGGCAGCAAGCGGTAATGCGGACGCTCCGGCAATGGGCTCTTCGGCCGATGAGGGAGCCATGGAACTAGGTCCTTTAAAGGATTCTGAAGTTTCCAAGGACAAAAGCGTCGCCCAGTCGGAGCTGAGCGAGCGTCTACCGGAACAGAAGGAGAAGAGCAAGCCCCAGCCGCAGCCGGGCATGCTGACGGCCGGCGAATGGAACGATCATGCGGCTTGGAGCAGATGGACGGACTTGAGCAGCGGCGGAGAAGGGAGCGGATACATCCGGCTCTGGGGATTCGATACCCGATATCGGATGGTCGTCAGCGTCACACGGGACGGCTCGCCGGCCGTCGATGTTCCGGTCCTGCTCCAATGCGGACAGGATGACAGCTGGTCGGCCCGGACGGACAATCGGGGCAAAGCGTATCTGTTCGCGGCGCTGGCTTCTTCGGGAGACTTGATCGGGCAGGAGGGCTTCGGCAATGAACCGGCCGCTCCGCAAGGCACAGGCGAACTGGAAGACAATGGACAGTCCCATGGCGGCTTCTCGCCGGAAGCTTCTTCCTGCCGGGTCGAGGCTGCGCCGGATGGCGGCAATGCCGCGTCCCGGCCGCTGGAGGACTCGGACTGGAAAGCCGGGACGGCGGCGATCAGCCTGGACGGAAGCGGCAAGCAGGCGTCCGAGGTGCTCGATCTCATGCTCATGGTCGATGCGACCGGCTCGATGGCTGACGAGCTGAAGTACTTGTCGGAAGAGCTGAACAACGTCGTCCGTCAGGTGAAAAAGAAAAACGGGCAAACCCTCGAAATCAGGGTAAGCCCGAATTTTTACCGGGACCGGCATGATGAATACGTCGTGAGGCCGTTTCCGTTCACGACCGATATCGCCGAGGCCCAGGGAATCATCGCCGCCCAGGAAGCGGACGGCGGCCAGGACTACCCGGAGGCTGTGGACGAGGCGCTGGAGAACGCCGTCTCCGGCCATGATTGGAGCAAGAGCGCGAGGGCGCGCCTGCTTCTGCTCGTGCTCGACGCTCCGCCGCATCGGGAAAAAGCGGCGGCGGAGAGAATCCGCCTGATGGCGGCCGAGGCAGCGAAGCAAGGCATCCGCATCATTCCGGTCGCCGCCAGCGGGGCAGATCTGGAGACGGAGATGGTCATGCGCACGCTTGCCGTCGCGACCGGAGGAACCTATGTGTTCCTGACGGACGACAGCGGCATCGGCGACAGCCACAAGAAGCCGGAGGGCGCCACTCCGCAGATCATGCCGCTCAACGATCTGCTTGCGGATCTGATCGGCCGTTACGTCAGCGCCTCGATCGGATGAAATACGCATCCTCCAGAGTCGGCTCCATGGCTTCGAACTCCGGTCCGGGGGATTCCGCGGACATGATGCGGACCCGGCGGCAATTTCCTTCGGGGCGTACCTGAAGCATCGATTCCGCAGGCAGCGAGGCATAGCGGGAGGCATCGACCGTGCCTTGCCAGACCGAGAGCGGAAGCCCCCCGGTCCATTCACGGGCGGAGCCGAGAAATCCCGGCCTGCCTTCATGAAGCCACAGCACGCGGGTGGCCCAGGCTTCCCATTCGTTCAGCTCATGGGTGGACACGACGACAGCTCTCTTTCGGGCATACAAGGCAAGAAAACGAATGAAGCGCAGCCTCTCCAGCGAATCCAGCGCATTGAGCGGCTCGTCCAGAAACAGATAATCCGGCGAGCCGATGACGGACTGGGCGAGCGCGATCCGCTGGCGGATGCCTTGCGGCAGCGTCTTGATGGCGCGGCGCCGGTAAGGCTCCAGCTGGAACTGGGCGATCACTTTGTCCGTCTCCGTCATTCCGGCTTCTCCCTTGAGCTCGGATAAATACTTGAGCAGACGCTCGGTTTTCATATCCTCGTACAGCTCCAGGCCGGTAGGCACATAGCCGATCGAAGCCCGGATGGAGGCAAGATCCCTGTCCGGAGTAAGCGTCCCGTAGCGGATGGAGCCCCGGTCGGGGAATTCGGCCGTCGCCAGCAGCTGGAGCAGGGAGGACTTGCCCGAACCGTTGGAGCCCGACAGCACGGTAATGCCCTCTTTCAGCACGAGACGAGGAACTTGAAGAACGAAGCTCCTCCTTTGCCAACGGATGCCGCTAAGTTCGATCATGGCGAAGTCACGGCCTCCCTATACGACCCTTTTGATGACGAGGCTGCGTCTGTAGGACAGCAGCGTCATGAGCGCTCCCGCTCCAAGGCAGCTCCAGTAGATGGCGTTGCGGATGACATCCGGAGCCGCATCGCCGGAGACGGGGGAGCGCAGGACATATTCCATCACATTCCAAGCCATCCAGAACACCGATCCCATGACGAACGCCATCTTCACGCCTGCGCGGAGCATGACGTAGGAAGCTCCTCCCGCGATAAGCAGGATCAGCGACATCCATTGCAGCATGAACGGAAGGACGGGGAAGCTGTCCATTCTGGAAACCATGTACAGCGAGGCCGCGATTCCGAAGAGAACGTTCAATCCGCCGACGATCATGACTCTGGCCATGAGCAGCAGAGCCGGCGGGTAGGGAGTGATGCTCTCGACCGTGCGCATTTCCTTGTTCCAGCTGCGGAAGCTGTACAGCAGTCCGGAGAGGAACATCATCGGCAGGAACAGCGACAGCTTGCTGCTGATGTCCGCCAGGCCGGACCAGCCTTCCTCTTCCATGCCTGCCGGGAGCACATACAGCAGCATCAGGAATACGCCGAGGCTCGCCAGCCAGTATGCCCTCGAGTAGGCGCTCAGCTGCGTGCGAAGCAGCTTGGCCAGAGACGGGCGCTTATGCGCCGAGGAGACGTCCGACCGCCAATCGGCCGCGGAGCCTCCGCCGAGCGACGGCTTCAGCCCGTCGAAGGCAGGCTGAAGCGCAGCGAGCAGGCGGGTCGTATCCTGGGCCGTCACGGGACGGACCGTCAGGGAAGACAGAGGTCCCCGCATTTCCTTCTCCAGCTCCATCCATTCCTTGTCATTCGGCAATTCCATCTTGCTTCCCTCCCTCTGCGCGCACCCGCGCGTTCTTGTCGCCCGCCAGCCTTGTCTTCAGCCTGCGAAGCGCTTTGTACAAATGGGTCTTGACCGATCCAAGCGGCAATTGAAGCACGTCGGCAATATCCTGCAGCTTCAAATCCTGATAGAAGCGCAGCATGACGACCTCCCGCTGAACTTGCGGCAGCTCCTCGAGCGATTGGCTGATTTCGCGGCGCGTTTCCTGCCGTTCGGCCAGCTCGACAACCGAAGGACGCTCGTCCTTGCGTTCCGGAGGCTCTCCGAAACGGTTGCGGTCGGTCTGGTAAGCGGAGCTCTTCCAATAGTCTCGGCATTGGTTCATCGCCACCCGATACAGCCATGCTTGCACGTTCTCGGGATTTCTCCGGTCCTTGAGCTGCCGGATCAGCTTGAGAAACGTTTCCTGCACGACATCCTCCGCCCTCCCGGGATCCTTCAGCTGGCGCTGCAGAAACCCGGACAATGGGGCGTGGTAGCGGTGCACCAAAGCTTCGAAACAGGCCTGGTCTCCGTCCATCATTCCCTGGACCAGCTCTTCGTCCGTCACGGTTCATTCCTCCTCGCCGGCATGATCGATTATGGTCGGCAGGCTGTCCTCCGGCATGAGCCGGTTCCAGTCCTGCATGAATTCCTTCAATGTAATCTGGGGAGTGTACGAAGCCGCGGAACGTTCTCCCGCCGGCGTCCGAGCCGGCTCGGGCAAGGCGAGTCCGCGCTCGCGGAGTCGGGACAGCGTCTCTCGGATCAGCGAGGCATGGCCTCGTTCGTACGCGGCGTCGATCAGCTTGCGGATGGCTTCCCAGTATGGCGTGCCGGCCGCTTCCAGGCGGTAGGCGGGAGCCGAGCCTCGTTCCCGGTTATACAGATAAGCATAAGCGGTCCGGATCTCAAGCGCCATGGATTCCTTTTCCTGCGGGACGCTGCCGCGCCTGTCGCGCACGGGCTCCGCTCCGCGGCCGGTATCGCCGAAGAGGAGCAGGGAGCTCATCGCGTCCTCCGCATAGCTGTCGAGATTGCGATGCTCCGTCTCGGGGATGAAGAAGGTGTCGTTCTCCGCATACCACGAGCGCGTCTTGATGGCGGATTCGGCGGGGGAGCCGATGAGATCCATCGGGAAGAAAAAAACTTGGCGCAGCGGCGTCAAACTGCCGGCTGTCTCGGACAAGCCTTCCCGCCTCTGGCGGAAACGATCCAGAAACTTCTCCGCTTCCCGGATATTGCCGGGAGTCGTTATGATGGACAGCTCGGCTTCCGGATCCTGCACGACGGAGAAGCGGCCTCCGATGACGGTGATGCCGTCCCGGGCGCTTCCTTGGAACTGAAGCTTGCTGCCGCTGTCGCTGCCGCCGGCTGGCGGAATCGTCGCGAACAGGGAGCTTAGGAAGCCTTCCATGGTCAGCTCGTAGGCGATCGGCTTGACGAGCGAGGAGCCCGGCCGATCCATCAGGGCGCCGTCGGCATCCTTCGCAAGCAGGCTGTCGCCGCCGGGAAGCGGATACCATCCGATGCTTGCCGGCAGATAGAGCCCGTCTCCCCGGGAGAAGGCGAGGAAGCTTTCGCTGCCGCTGCTGCCGATCAGCCATTCGTTCCAATCCCCTTCGTAGCCGACTTCCACGCTTTGGACGGGCAGAGCCGGGTCAAGCAGGCTTTCGCGGATTCGGAGCTGATCCCCGGTGCGTTCCCATGAGACGGGATTGCCGTTGATCCGGACCGACCGCACAGACATCGAAGGATACAGCAGCAGGGTCATTTCGCCCGGATGCTTGTATTGGAGCTTGCTCCGGCCGTCCGCCGCCGCGAGGCGGCCCCGGAGCGTCGGGACGGATAGCTCCGCATCGGCTTCCACGCTCCCTCCTGCCCGGCGAACGACATGAAGCTTCATGCTGTCGAGCCGGAAGCGGTAGGCGTTCTGATCCTTCACCTGGCCGAGAGCGGGAGCGGCGGCTGCCAGCGATTTCATATGAACCGTCCGATCGGATACAAGCGAGGCATAGGGAATGAAGGCGGCTCCGGCCGCAAGCAGCATGGCGATGGAGACGAGCCATGGCTTTTTTGGGCGAAGGGGCGGCTTGGCTCTGCCGAGCATGGCGCTTGCCGCCGTCAGCAGGACCAGGGCGGAGAACGCCATGAACGGGGCCAGGCGGCGAAGCTCGGGTCCTGCCAGCACGGATGACCAGACCTCATGCCCGGCCAGATCGGAATCCAGCAGCGGCTGCAGGTAGAACGCCTTCAGCCATACCCACTGATATACCTTCACGACATAGGCTTGAAGGAACAGCGAGCCGAATACCCATGCGCAGAACGCGGCGGGAAGCGAGAACCGCAGCGGCAGCAGGGAACCGAGAAACAGCCCGAGGGCAAGCGAAATTCCGTAGGACTGCACATACAGCAGGGCGAACCTTCCCATCTCCGATGCCATGGACCCGAGCGGCAAGCCGTGGCGGAGTCCGGAAGCGGCGTATGCGGCGTTGATGGCGGCGATATAGAGAGACATGTAGAGGAAGCCGCCGATCCATTTGGCGCACATCCAGCCCCACGCGCTGAGCGGAAGCCGGAACAGCCACTCGCCGGAAGGATGCAGCAGGTCTCTGCGGACGAGCAGGACGCCGAGCAGCAGCGGAATCGCGGTGGTCAGCGTCAGCAGCATCGCATGCGTGGAGGAGGCGTACAGATTGACGTCCTGCGACGACAGCGGATTGGGCGAATACGTATGGAGGAGCATCCACATGCCGGCTCCGAACGGCAGCAGCAGCGTCCAGCGCAGCAGCAGCAGGGACTTCAGTTCCAATGCGGCTTGCCTGAGGATCACAGCCATGAGGCGTCTGCGTCCTCCTTGCTGCGGCTGACAAGCGCAAGATAGCCTTCCTCCAGCGTCGGCGCCACCCGCTCCGCGAACGGAGACGGAGGGCGGTCGCATAGCGCCCGGCAGCGGATGCCTTCCTCGGTGCGTCTCGCAGACAACAGGCCTTCGAGCGGCATCCGGCGCCATTCCGTCTCGGAAGCTTCCCAGGACCAGGTCCGGTCCTCCGCGAATCCGGCCAGCCCTTCCGTACTTCCATGATGCAGGAGTTTGCCCTCGCCGAGCACGATGACCTCGCGGCAGCTTGCTCCGATGTCGCCGAGGACATGGGTGGAGAGCAGCACGACCCGGGTCGCGGCCGCATCGGCCAGCACCCGTCTCAGCCGGATCCGCTCCTCGGGATCGAGCCCTGCCGTCGGTTCGTCCACGATCAGCAGATCCTTGGAGCCGAGCAGCGCCTGGGCGACGCCCAGCCGCTTGATCATTCCGTACGAATAGGAGCGCGCCGGCTCGTCTGCTTCCTGACGGAGGTTGACCTGCTCCAGCACCTCTTCCACCCGCCGCATCCTCTCGGCGCGGCTGCCTCCCTGAAGAGAGGCGGCATGGGCAAGCCACTTGCGGGCGGAGAACTGCGGGAGCATGCGCACCGTCTGCGGCAAATAGCCGATCCTGTTTCCGTTGACCTTGAAATCGCGCACGGAGCTTCCTCCGAGCATCGCGTCGCCGGTCGTCGGCGGCAGCAGTCCCGCAAGCAGGCGCATGAGCGTCGACTTGCCGGCGCCATTCGGTCCGAGCAGGCCGTGCATGCCTTTGCCGAGCTCAAGGGACAAGGGCCGGAGAGCCCACCGGTCTTTATATTGTTTTCCAAGCGTATGGACGGAAAGCATAGTGTTGATCCTCCTGCGCAAATGACGACTGTCCGGGCCAAAAAGTTTCTTTGTCATCCATTATAACATTCCGCCGTCCGGCGTTCCTGCATTCGACAGCACCAGCCTTTGGCTCCCGCTCCTGCCGAGCATGGTTGAGCCGATGCCGGCCGTTCCCAGATGAAGGATTTGGCTAAGGCAAGGATTAATATAAGAATAGAAGACAGAGGAGCTGACTTTGACGAGCAGGGAATAAAGGAGCAGGTCCAGAACGGAGCGGTCCGCCGAAACGGCCATCTGCATGCGCAGCGGGAGCGGATGATTCCCTTCCAGCGGAACCCCGGGTGCGAAGGAGGCTCGCGAGGAGGATCCGAACCTGATCTGCGAGGTGCTGGAGGTGCCGGGGGCGAAATGGTCGTTTCCGGTCACAGCCCGGCTGTGCTCCGGACCAAGACGGTTCAATCAGCTGCAGCCGACGTCTCGAAAGGAAATGGGAAGAGGCGTAAGGATGAACTGAAGCTGCGGGGAGGATAGGAAATGGACGAAAAACAGAAGAGGAACCGAATCGGCAAGCGAAGTCCGGTTCCTTGCGCCTATAAGGTCGAGCCGGCGGGCGACCGCGCGATGATGATCAGCCTCGATCAGTCAGATCTCGATGGAGCGCCGCTGCAGGATCGCCTGGCTGCCGCCGCCCGCTGGCTGGAGGAGGCGGGATGGAGCTGGCTGCTCGACGCCGTTCCTGCCTACGATACTCTGCTTGCCGTGTACGATCCCGTTCTGCTCATGAAAAGCATGAAGCCCGGCCCGGAGTATCCGGGCACGGGCTTGCTTCTCCCTCATGAGCTTGCCGGCGAGAGGATGGGGAAACGATTGGAGGCGCAGCCCTCAAGAGGAATTCAGGAGGAGGCCGCCGTCGTCCGGATTCCGGTCCGCTACGGCGGCGCAGCCGGTCCCGATCTGGAGGAAGCGGCGTCCCGCAGCGGCCTTGGGGCGGAGGAATTCGTCCGTCTTCACTCCGCTCCTCTTTACCGGGTCGTCATGATCGGATTCCTGCCGGGCTTCGCTTATTTGGACGGGCTGCCGCCGGAGCTGGCCCAGCCGCGCAGAAGCTCGCCCCGCTCGCTGGTGCCGGCAGGGTCGGTCGGCATCGGCGGCGGGCAGACGGGCGTGTACCCGTCGGCATCCCCCGGCGGCTGGCAGCTGATCGGACGCACAGAAGCCGAGCTCGCGGATTTTGGAAGGGAAAGACCTTTGCTTCTGCAAGCGGGCGACCGGGTGCGGTTCGTACCGGAATAAGCTGCTGGCGAAAGCCGGTCGGCCGCCTCGTTATGAGCCTCCGTATTTAGGTATTATAGAGCCGGTGTAAACCTCACAGGAGCGGTCGGCTGCCCTGTATTGAGCGGAAAACGGCTGTTCCGAACGCGTCCCGGCTAGCCGATACCGGACGAGCGGCTACTCCTTGTATCTCGACAGGGCAATGACAGCATTATGTCCGCCGAAGCCGAAGGAATTGGACAGGCCGGCATGAAGCTCCGCCTTGCGGGCATGAAGAGGCACATAGTCGAGATCGCATTCGGGATCGGGGTGGGTCCGGTTCGCGGTGGGGGTGATGACGCCTTGGCGCAGCATCTGGACCAGGGCGATGGCTTCCACGCCGCCTGCCGCTCCGAGCATATGCCCGGTCATGGATTTGTTGGCCGTGACGGGAATCCGGTAAGCGTCGTCTCCGAAGACGCTCCTGATGGCTGCGGTCTCGGAGAGATCGCCGACGCCGGTGCCGGTGGCATGGGCGCTGATGACGCCGACATCCGCAGGCGCCAGGCCGGCTTCGGCCATGGCCAGCCTCATCGCGGCTGCGGCTCCGCGGCCGGCGGGCTCCGTAGCCACGATGTGATAGGCATCGGAGGTGGCGCCGTATCCGATCACCTCGGCCAGCGGCTCCGCTCCGCGCGCCAAGGCATGCTCCAGCGGCTCCATGACGACGATGCCGGCTCCTTCGGCCATGACGAAGCCGGTGCGGAGCGCATCGAAGGGACGGCTGGCCGCGGCCGGATCGCCTTCAGGAGAGGCAAGGGCAGTCGCGTTGCCGAAGCTGGCGAGCGCGACGGGCGTCAGCGCCGCTTCGGCGCCGCCGGCAAGCACGATGTCCGCTCCGCCATAGCGGATCAGGCGGAAGGCTTCACCGATCGCCGTATTGCCGATCGAGCAGGCGGTTACGGGAGCGAGCGACGGGCCGAGCGTCCCGTAGCGGATGCTGATCATGGCCGCCGCCATATTGGCGATCATCATCGGAACGAGCGTCGGGCTGACGCGGCCGGGACCTCTCTCCCCCAGGATGCGGGCCTGCTCGATCAGCGTGCCGATGCCTCCGATGCCCGAGCCGACGTACACTCCTGCCCGCTCCGATGACAGCTGCTCCGCCGATAGGCCTGCCTGGCGGACCGCTTCTTCGGCTGCGGCCAAGGCGAACTGGACGAACCGGTCCATTTTCCGGGCTTCCTTGCGGCCGAAGCGGGCTTCGCCGTCCCACTCCGGGATGATCCCGGCAATGGCATCGCGGCCGGTATCCGGCGGGAAAGCTTCGATTCGCCGAATGCCGGAGCGTCCGGCAGACAAGCCTTCCCAGAACGCCGGCACGCTGCAGCCGAGCGGGCTTACCGCTCCCATGCCGGTAATGACGACACGGCGGCCGCCCGACGCCGTTCCGCGCTGATGCTCCACAGGTCGGGATGGCGATTCCGCGACCCCATGTTCACGGTTTTCGGATGTAGCTGGCTTCATGTGAAATTCCTCCTCGGCTCTGCTTTACATGCAGTTTGGCATAGCAGTTATCCTAGTACAAGTTGTGGTTTATACTAGAATAAACACTACCCGGATAAGGCACATGGAGGGTGAAAGGAGATCGGCTATGAACCGGAAAGCAAGGCTGGAGGCATTATCGGCTTTTTTGAAATCGCGGCGGATGGCGGTCTCGCCCGAGGCGGCAGGACTTCCGGCAGGCGGCCGCAGGCGCACGCCTGGATTGAGAAGGGAAGAGGTGGCGCAGCTGGCGGACGTCAGCGCGACCTGGTACACCTGGCTTGAGCAAGGACGGGATATCCGCGTCTCGGCTTCGGTGCTGGATGCGGTCGCCAAGGCGCTGCGCCTGAATGCCGACGAGCGGCGGTATCTGGCCGCGCTGGCGATGGAGGGAGCAGCGGAGGGCGAAGAGCTCGCCCCCGAATCCCGCCCGCAGGAGCTGTCGCCCGCGCTGCGGCTGATCGCGGACCAGCTCGTCAGCTGCCCGGCTGTCTTTTCGGACCGGAGATGCCGGATCGTCGGCTGGAACGAAGCCGCTTCCAAAGTATTTCTCGACTTCGGCATAATCCCGCCCGACGAGAGGAACATGATTCAACTGCTGTTCAGCCGTCCGGAGCTGCAGCGTCTGGCCGTCAACTGGGATGAGTTCGTGCGCGGATACTTGGCTATCTTCCGCTCCTATTACGGGCAGTATGCGGATGACGACTGGTATGAGGGCTTCATTCGCGAGATGGAAGCCAAGCATCCCCGGTTCGGGGAGCTGTGGGAGGAGAGCCGGGTCAGCACCGCGCCGGAGGTCATCCTGGAATTCCGGCATGCCAAGGCGGGACGGATGCAGTTCCAGCTGACGAGCTTGCGCGTTCAAGGCGAGCAGGATCTTCGCTGCAGCATTTATACGCCGGCTCCGGATACGGGGACGGACCGCAAGATGGCTCGGCTGATGGAGACAGACAGGAGCATGGCGAGCGTGGGGACGGGACTGCAAGCCTCCGATTGAGAGGCAAGATCGCTGCGGAGGGTGGCGCAGGGTCCGGAGCGGCGCCGGGATGGAGATGCGGGCAGCCGCACAGGCGATCGGCCGCCGCCTTGGATAGCTTATCCGGAGGGGCTGAGCTACACTGGGAAGGTGGAATCTATTGCCATTCAAGGCGGGCAGAGTGCAGGCGAGCGGATAACTGTCCGCCGACGCAGCTGCAGCCGCCTGGCCCGCCGAGCCCGAAGGCTGAAGAACTGAACAGCCGGCGGAGTTTCCGGGGTCAGGCTGCTTGGGCCGTCGAACAATTGCAGGAGGTGGGGGCTGTGCGAACGGAGCTTGAAATCGTCAAGGCGGGCATGCTGCTCGAAGTGCAGGATCGGGGAAGGCCGGGCTGGCGCTCTCAGGGAGTGCCGGCTGGAGGCGCGATGGATTGCTGGTCGCTGCAGGTCGCCAATCTGCTGGCCGGCAATCGAAGGGATGCCGCGGCGCTCGAGATGACGATGTCGGGACCTGCGCTCCGGGCAGGCAAGGACGGCCTGCTCTGCGCTCTTGCCGGCGCCGGGATGGAGGCAAGCGTGGACGGCGTTCCGCTGCCGCCGTGGCGAACCGTCTATGTGATGCCCGGCCGGCTCCTGGAGATCGGCCGGGCATCCCGCGGCTGCCGCGCCTATCTCGCCGTCGCCGGAGGCATCGCCGAGCCGCAGGTGCTCGGCAGCCGGAGCGCCGATGCGCGCGCCGGCATCGGCCGCCGGCTTGCCGCCGGCGAC
>NZ_JBKFAO010000015.1:0-88269 GCF_053345695.1 Paenibacillus sp. D51F
GAGAGGCGCCAGGAGGAGGCGGACCCGGGTCCATGCCGGGTCCGCCTCGCCCGCCGCGCGCAGCAGCGCGATGCGCGCGGCGCCGGCCGCGCCGGAGGCGGCTTCGCGCAGCCGCACGGCGCGGCCGGACTGCTGGCTGGCGGCGGCAGCGGCCGCCAGCCAGCAGGCGAACAGCAGCAGCGCGGCCCGGCGCGCGATGCTTGGCATTTCGCGCCGATTCATAATAGGCGCCCCTCTCTCTTTTGCCGGCATGATAGAGACATTGCATTCCAGCACCGTTTCCCTCGCGTCCCCTCCCGCTCCCATCGAGGCGCTTCCGGCAGCCAGGAAAATAAGGAAGATCCAGAACAGTCCGTACGACATATCGATGTCCGCCGCGGCATGCAGAAGCAGCGCCGCAGGCGCCGCGGCACCATCCTTTCTTCCCGAAGCGGCCAATGCCAGCAAGACAGCGGCAAACAGCAGCATCAGGAGCAACCCTGCGGCTCCATGATCCATAAGCTGGTCGAGGTAGCCGCTATGGACTTCGCTTCCCGTATACGGAACTCGCTGCACAGAGCGGTACAGGCTCCGCCACGAATCCCCTCCTGTCCCTAGAAAAGGAGCTTTCGCCGCGATGCTTAGAGCATCCAGGTAATACATCAGCCGCGATGACCCCGTCTCATGCGAAGCGGCCGCCCGATGGACAGGACTCAAAGGCAGCCACAGCAGCGCTGCCGCCAACAGGAAGCCTCCTGGTGCGAGCAGCCTCCAAATCAAAGGCTTCGTAAAAAGCCGGCTCCTCCAACCTCGCTCCCCCCGGCTCGAAGCAGCTTCGATGGGAGATCGGGATAGATTTTCAGCCAGAGGCTTGGAAATAGGATCGGACGGAACCTCTCTCCGGCACATAGAAACCAGCTGCAGCATGAATAATGCGCCGACAGCGAGCACAGCCGGAGCAGCTGCCCAAGCCGCCGCCTCGCTTAACCGCGTTTCGGCGGAGGGAATGCCCCAGGCGGCAGGCCCGAGGCGGTAGGCTAATCCCGTCAGCGCCGCTCCCCCCGGCAAAGTCCCGGCGGCAGACACCAGCCACCGCCATCGGATGTCTCTTGGAGCAAGCAGCATCCCGAGCAGCAAGCCGGCTCCTGCAGCCGCCCATGAGCCTCGCGACTCCGTCAGCACCAGCACGGCTAAGCAAGGCGCGGCGAGAAGCGCAGCGCTCCAGCGGAGCAGGCGATTGCCGCCGGCGAGGATCATCCACTGGAACATAAGGAGCGACGCCATAAAAGCCCCGAGGGAATTGCTGTACTGCAGCCAGCCCGCCAGTCTCATGCCTGATGAGGACAACCGTTCATCCGCCGTGAACATAATATAATCGGTTCCGCGAATCCAGCCGAACCACGCAGCGATAGAGACGGCAACAGCGGCTGCCGCGAACAGCTGAATGCCGGCAGCCACACTGCGGCTTCCGGCCAGCCGAGTTCGCAGCAGCACGATCAGTGCGGCCAGCACGCTCCAGCGGAGCGCTTCATTCAGGCTGCCTCGCACCGAAACAGGCGAGAAAGCAAGCCCGACAACGCAAAGCGCCGACAATGCCGCAGCAAGGAAACAGGCCGCTGTCAGCAGCCTGTCCATCCTGCTCGCTCCCCGCCTCGGCCCCGGCCGTATCTTTCCCTGCGCTTGCCGCCTAATCCCTGCACCGAGGAGCGAAGCTGCCGCCGCTAGGCAAAGCATCGTTTGCAAGCCGTAGTAGCGCTCATCGAAGTACATTCCCGCCCGGCTCATCACCCAGACAAGCAGCGCTGCGCAAGCCGCAGCCCCCGCCGCTCCCGCCGCTCCCGCCGCTCCGCGCAAGGATATCCCGTTCTGCCGGATGCGTCCAAGCGCATTCCGGCCTCTTTTTCGCGCAGGAACTTCCTCCGATTGCTGGACGCTTTTTCCGCCGGATTCCGAATGCATGCGGCAGCCCCCCTTCTGCTCCCATTGTTGCCGCTCTCCCGGCCTCCATACCTTCTTTTCAGAGAATCCCTTTTTGAGCCCTCTCGTTCAAGGAATCCATGAAGCTGCGTTTGTCTTCGTCTTTGGCGAAAACAAAAAAAGCCTGCAGAGCAGGCTTTTGGCGCAAAAAAATCATCCCGGCTTCTGCAAGCGGCAGCACCCGGGATGATCTCAGGCAATCCTATTACATAGTCCCATCCTCCGAACCTTGCCGTCCGGCTCTGCGGGCCAAATAATATTGCTTCATCTGCTCATGGACGATGAAAGCGCGGAGCTGACGGGCCGCTTCCGGCTCCAGTGCTCCCAATCTCGCTCCATAGGAGGGAGCGCCTGCGGCGTCCTGCCTCCACAACACCTCAAGCCTGCAATGAAGCTCGAACCCGAGGTCAAGGACGGCCTCCACTTCGCCGGAGCAGGGCAGATCGATTTCCTTCGACGCCCTGAATCCCACGCCCTCCAGGCTGATGTTGCATACCGTGATTTCGGCCAGCGCCGCCTTCTTGCGGCGAAGCTCGTCCTGCTGCTCCAGATGGGAAAGATCTTCCTCGTCCATCAGCTCTTCCAGCTTCTGCAGCAGCGCCTCGTCGAGCCCGTTGTGGCGAAGCTCATCCGACCATTGGAAGCGGAGCAGATCCGTGCGGGTCGGCTTGCGGTTCCCGCTCCGGTCTCCGACCAGCAGTCGGCCGGCGCAATTCACTTCGATCCGCGGATGGATCCTCTTCTCTTCCGGAAGCAAATACCGCTCGTAAGGAAACAGCAAGGCGAGGGAACCGTCGCGGCGTCCGATCACCCGCGAAGGCATCCGATACATCCCGGAAACCGACTCCACGCTGAGCCAGACGGATTTGCCCAGCACGAACAGCTGGGGATTTGCAACTCCGACCTCGATGAGGTCGCCCTCCATCAAAGTAAGCGTTCCTTCCTCGATTAAGCCGTCTTGCTCGACCATCGTCCGGCTGCCGAGCAGAAGCGAAGGGATCAATGTCTGCTCCAGCCAGGTGCTGTCTTCTCCAGACTGCCGATCCGGCTCTGCTTGAGGGGATAGCGATGATTCCGGCATTTGCATCATGGAACATTCCTCCTGAGCCTGTAGGGTGCCTTGGCAAAAACTAAACTTCCCGGATTATGGTCAGATGCAGCTCGGTCCGCAGGTCGATATCGTACGGTACGGACGGCTCCGAGCCGTCTGCTTCCTTGATGACGCGAACAATCGGACGATGCACGGCGACCTGGAAGTTTTTGGAGACGACGCCGATCTGCCCCGTGTTCAGCTCCACCGTCGTGGAGACGGGATACATGGAAATATGATTGCAGAACAGTCGGACCAGATCAAGATCGAAGTAGGTGTTGCCGGATGCGAATAAAAATTCGATCGCCTCGGAAGGCGTGTATCTTTTGCGGTATGGCCGTGACGCGGTCAGCGCATCGAACACATCGGCGATGCCGACGATCTGGGCATAGATGTGAATCTCGTCTTTCTTGATCCCTCGGGGATAGCCGCTCCCGTCATAACGTTCATGATGCTGAAGAGCGCAGTGCGCGGAGAGCAGGGACACGTCATGCTGCTTGCGGAGAAGATCGAAGCCTTCCACGGTATGGTTCTCGACGATCTTCCGTTCCTCCGCTGTCAGAGGCCCCGGCTTCTGCAGCAGCGGCTTCGGTACGCGCGTCATGCCGATGTCGAACAGAAGCGCCCCGATGCCGAGCTCCTCGAGCTGGTTGCGGTTGAACCCTTTGGCAATGCCGATAATGCCCGCCAGCACGGCCACATTGATGGAATGCTGGAACAAATAGGAATCGTGGGTATGAATTTGTCCGAGCTCGACGAATACGTCCTCCCGGGTCTGGACATCGTTCATGATATCGCCGAAGACGGATCGGAACGTCCTGCCCATCTCCGGAAGAGCGGCTCTGCCCCGAGCTTGCGGCTGACTGATCTGGACCGTCATCAGCTTGTGCATCGCTTCCGCGGCTTTCCGCCTTGTGCTGTCCCGGATCGTCTCGATCGGCTCGATGCCCTCGGTAAGCGCATCCTCCACGAATATGATGTCGATGCCAAGCTCGGTCAATCGCTGGATGTACCGGCTGCTGAGCTCCATGCCCACTCCGAGCAGAATGTTGCCATCCTCGCGAAAGATTGGCCTTGCGAGCTTTGCGCCCGGCTGTACGCTGCTAACTAGTACTTTTCTCATGACTTACGGCTCCGCTTTTAGAATATCATGCCTTCTTGCAGCTAAAATTGAACTTGCAGGAATTGGTTCTATTCTATCAGAAAATTCGCGGTCGTGTCATGCCTTTAAGGGGGTCATCTGTCCCATAAGGCCGTCAAGCGAGCTTGCGGCCTACGATGCAATTGCGCCCGTTGTTCTTGGCCTCGTACAGAGCCGCATCCGCCTGCTCGAACAAATGCCGGATGTAAGCCGTGGATTCCCTTGCATCCGAAGGAGTCTGGCGGCCCTCGACGGACAACACGCCTACGCTGATCGTAACCGATATGGAAAGTCCCGATTTTCCCGTCATGATGCGGTTGCTCTCCACCGTCTCCTTGAGCCGTTCGGCCAGCTTCTCCGCCTGCTGCCGGTTCGTGTGGGGCAAGTAGATGGCGAATTCCTCCCCTCCGTAGCGGGCCAGAAGATCGGATCTGCGAAGAATGCCCTTTACCGCCTCCGCCGTGCCGAACAGCACTTCATCCCCGATAATATGGCCGTAGCTGTCGTTGATCTGCTTGAACAGGTCGATGTCGAACATGATGACGGCGAAAGGAATGTGATAGCGGATGTTGGCCGCCATCTCATGCTCCAGCCTCTGCATCAGGAACCGCCTGTTGTAGCAGCCGGTCAGGCTGTCGGTCGTCGCCATCTGCTCCAGCTTCAGGTTCGCTTTGAACAGCTCCTCCTGAATTTGGACGAGCTCTCTGTTGCGATGCTGCAACATCTCGTTCTGCCTGTTCTTTTCTTCCACCAAATAACGGATCTCCGTCACATCCTGCATGGAGATCACCCTGCCGAGAAGCTCTTTCGTCCCGGAGAGGATGGGGGAAGCATCCAGAAGGACATGCCTCATTCCGAAGGCATCCGGTCCTGGGATGGCCAGCTCCATCTGCACCCGCTCCGGTATGACGGATCCATACTTGGCCATGAAGGCTTCCGTTTCCGCGGTGCTCGTACCGCATTCTCGAAGGAATGCCGCCAGATCGACCCGGTCCCCCGTCTTCGCCGGCATGTACGATTCCAGCGAACGGTTGCATTCCAGCACCACGTCATGCGCATCGATGACGACCAGACCGGCTGCAAGCGAATCCGAGATATCTTTCTGTGCGATCCGCACGATATCGAAAACGCGGTAGCGCTGGATCGACGTGGTGAAATATAAGGCCGAAAGAGCGAGTCCAAGCGAGGTAATGCCGGGAATATCGGGGAAGTACTCGCTGAACAAGACATTGACGAGGAGATCGGCCCATCCGAAGGCCAGGAAGAGCAGCATTCCCTTGAGCGCCATCCCTACCTGGCTCCGATGCCTGGGGGTCACCCCCTTGCGCAGCGCTTTCACGACACAGATCATGGACAGTAGGCAGAGCAGGACAATCTCGGCGACCATGAACCAGAAAATGGGGCCGTACTCCCTCTGCGACCATACGTCTCCGCCTGTCCGGACGAACATCCCCCTCGGATTGGCCATTATGCCGATCACCGTCAGGGCGACGGGGACGGCCAGTGCTGCGGATGCCCTGCGGGTAAGCAAATACGATTGGCCTGTAAGGAAGAAGGTGAGTACGAGCCAGCCGGCTCCCTGCAGCGAAAGGGACGAGAAGGAAGCCGAAATGTAGAAGAGCTGGAAATGGGGATTGTCCGTCGTCTTGGCTCCGAATTGAGTCAGCGGCCAGAGCATCATGGAGAAGTGAAAAAGCAAATATACCTTATGTAGTCGCGTCATAGGGTTATGGAGAAAGAGATAGAAAAATAGGCCAAGCATAAACACGAACAAACTGAAATCAGCCCATATCCATGATTCCAATTGCTTCACCCATTCGCTTAAAAATCCATTGTCTTCCATTATATCACAGGCGGCAGGGTCCGCTACCCTCAATTAAGCGCGACAGAGAACCCTGTTTCGATAAAGAAACAAGGTTCTCTGTAGATATCGATAATAGGAAGGAAAGGATCTATAGCGAAGGAAGCCTTCCGGCCGCCGCAAGCTCCCGCTCGAGAGCCGGATCCAGATTGAGACTGTCCCGATAACGGCGGTATTCCAGCAGCTTTTCCCTTTCGAGCTTGCCGCTTGGCGAGCTGTTTCTGCGGACCGCGCGGATCATCAGGTTTTTGGGCGTATGCTCAGGATCGATGAACTCCAGCACCTGAGTCCAATAGCCTGCCGCTTCCAGCAGCGCCGTCCGGGCCGCATCCGTCGCCAGCGCCGCGAACCGCTCCTTCAGCAGGCCATGCCCCAGGAGCGGAGCCAGCTCCTCGCTGCGTATTTGGCCGAATGCCTCGTGCTGGCAGCATGGCACCGACAGGATGACGGAAGCATCCCAGCCGACCGCCTTGGCCAGCGCCGCATCGGTTGCCGTGTCGCAGGCATGCAGCGTGACGACCATGTCCGCGGCCGACAGCTCGCCGAAGCGGCCGATGTCTCCCACCTGGAAGCGAAGCGACTCATAGCCGAGCCTGTCCGCCAGCGAGGAGCAGAAAGCGATGACATCCTCCTTGAGATCCAGCCCGATGACGGAAATGGAGCGCTTCTGCTCGATCGCGAGCAGGTGGTACAAGGCAAAGGTGAGATAGGACTTGCCGCAGCCGAAGTCGACGATCTTCAGCTCCCGGCCTTCAGGCAGCTGGTCGGCCACATCGTTCACCATTTCAAGGAAACGGTTGATTTGGCGATATTTGTCCTGCTTGTCCGCTTTCACCCGGCCTTCGGCAGTCATGATGCCGAGCTCGACAAGGAACGGCGCCGGCATGGAGCCTTCAAGCATCCGCTTTTTCGTGCGGTCATGGGAAGCCGGTCCGCCCTCCGCCATCTTCGCGGTTGCCGGCTTCCGGAGCAGCGCCGCTTTGCCCTTTTTGTTCAGCAGAAGCTGAAGATCGGCCTCCGGCGTCTTGAAGATCGCCTGACGGTAATGCTCCTTCATGAGCAGGACGATGCGCGCAACTGCGGCCTCCGGCTCGAGATTCTCATGAAGCACCTTGGTCTTATGATGGCTCTCGAACTGGTAGCGGAAGCCCGACTTCAGCTTGACCGGCCTGACAACCGTTCGCGGCGCGACCTCGTCCGAGCTTTTCCTCAGGCCGCTCATCGAAGCTTGAAGAAGCTCCCCTCTCTCGGCTGCTTCGCCTATCGCCTGCTCCCAGGCGGTCGTTTCCTCTTGCTTGTCCATGTCATCCATAACTCCTTCTTGAATCGTTTCCGCCAAGCGGGGCCCCGCTCCGGCAACAGGCCGGCGCGGGGCCCCGCTTGGGAGGATCCGAACTGCTCGTGTGATTGTTAGGGCAGCTTCCTTCCTGTACCTTGGAAGCGCCTATCCTATACGGTCTTCCTTGAGAGCCGTAAGAAGCTCAAGCCGGGTAACCCCTCCCGCAGCGAGCCGCCGATCGTCGTGAAGCAGCAGCCTGCGGTAAAACGCCTCGTTCTCTCCCGGCGCCAGCTCCCCGTCCTCCTCGAGCTCGAACATCAGATCCTCGGCGCCGGCAAAATTTCCCCGCTGCTCCATCCAGCGGGCTGCCAGCCGCTTCGTATCCGGGGGCAGCTCATAGGAAGCAAGCGCCTCAAGCTGGCGTTCGGCTTCTTCGTCCGGATCCGCCACAATCCGTTCCGCGCCCATCAGGGACAGCCTCATGAACAGATGGAGCGATTTGATCCTGAGCGCGAAGGCGGCGGATTCCTGTCCAAGCTCCAGCAGCAGGTCCGCTTCCTCGCGGAGCAGGACGGCAAGCACCTGCAGCTGGGCATGATCCGGATTCCCGCTGCGCGACAGCATGGCGACGAGATCCTCGTCGGACAGGCTGCGCAGCAGGCGCGAGTTGAGCCGGAACTGCTTCTCCAGCAGCTCCTCGATCGCCTGGAGCGCCTCGGCATGCCTCAATTCTTTTTTGAGCCCAAGCACGGCCGCAGCTACCTGTCCGAGCTGCTCGATCATCCGCATGATATAATCCCGCTGGAACATGAATTCCTTCCTTCCCGCCGCCGGAATATCCAGCCTGGCTGTTTATTCGCTGGCCGGGAAGCTCTCCCGCATCCAATCATCGATCGCTTCCGCCAGCTTCTCCGGAGCTTCCATCATCCCCATATGCCCGCTGCCTTCCAGTACGATCGTGCTGGAACGGCTGCCGCGCGCGGCGAACACCCGCTCCGGCGGAATGACGCCGTCCTTGGCTCCGGCGACGAGCAGCACGGGCAGCTCCGACTGCTCCACGACACCGCTGCGGTCGGAACGGGCTTTCATGCCGAGCGCTACGGCAGCGGCGCTCTCCGCCGACGTGCCGTAGCCGATCTCCTTCGCCCGTACAGCAAGCTCGGACTCGGCCCGCTCAGGCGCGAACAGCTTCGGCACAAGGCCGTCCACGAAGGGCTTGATGCCGTCAGAGCGCAATGCCGCAGCCGCCTTGTCGCGCCCGGCTTGCGCTTCGGCGCTGTCCGGCAGCGGCGTGGAGTGGACAAGTGCGAATCCTTTCAGGAGGGCTGCATGTCTTTCGGCCAGAGCAAGCGCTGCATAGCCTCCGAGCGAGTGGCCCAGCACGACAGCCGGCCCAATTTCCAGCGCATCCAGGAGGGCGGCGACATCCTCCGCCAGCTCCTCCATGCCGAGCACCGCTTCCCGGGCTCCCGAAGAACCGCCGTGGCCGCGCAGATCCGGCGTCAGCACCCGATACCTTTTTTCCAGAATCGGAAGCACTTTCTCCCAATAGGCGGAGCTTCCGCAGAAGCCGTGCAGAAGAACAAGCACATCCTCTTGTCCCGCTGCGCCTCCATTGTCTCTATAGGCCAGCTCCGTGCCGTTGCTCAGCGTCAGCTTGCGGGTTGCAAGCGATCGGTCGGACATCTTCGATCATTCCTTTCCTAATCCTGATAAGTTGAACTCGGAATTCGAACTTCGCTTCTCCAGAATCCTTCCATCCGCTCCGCCGCTTGTGCACATCAATGGTTCATCATATAAAAGCCGGCATCAAGAAGCGTCATTGCCCCTGCGACTGCCCGCCGACCTGCTCGCGAAACCGAATTGGCTGTCCGCTCCGCCCTCCGCGGGCATGTCCGAGGGAGCCGCAGGCCAGGCAGCCGCAGCTGCGTCCGCGATTCCCTGCGCCATGCCGATCACGCGGTAAAGGCTTGTCGTCTGGATGATCCAATAGGGCTTATGCCCCTGAGTATTGACGACAGCGGCGACGCTGTAGTCTCCTACTGGCGGCAGCTGCTGCCCGATGGCTTGTCCCGGCTGAAGCGGACCGCTGCGCACGAGATAAAGCCCCGTCGATTCCGAGCGGCCGAGGCAAGCATCGATGGCGATGACGCATGCCGCCTCGCTGAGTGTCGCCAGAATCGGACCGACCTGCTCCGAATCGCATGGCTGCTCAAGCGTTCCCGTTACCCGGGGAAAGCCTTTTTCCCGCAGCATGGAGCCGGCGAGCGGTCCCAGCGAGTCGCCCGTCGAACGGTCGCTTCCGATGCATAGAAAGACGACCTCGTCTCGCAAGGGATGTTTCTCGGCAACCGATTCAAAAAACGTTTCCAGACCCCGCCCGTCGACCCTTGCCCACTTGGCCGCGTCTTCCGGACGGATTTGCTTCAGTTCCCGCTTCATATCCGCGCCCCCATTTTGCGCTGGCAGTTTAGTTTGCTTCTATTGTACCGGAAGCGCAGGCTCCGTTCAATTTGCGGCGGGATGGCGCAGCATGGGAAGGTAACGGCTTTCATGGTACAATGGTTGAAAGCCATATATCCGCAGGAGGTTTTCCATGACTGACCTTAGCCAGCCGACCCAGGAAAATGTAGAATTCATGATCGAAGCCATCAAAACCAAGCTGAAAATGGCCACAGCGGCCGCCATGCAGGCTTCCAGCTTCGGACCGGGCTGCTATGAGGATATCCGGGAACTCTATGAAATCGTATCGTCCAAATCCAACTTCAGCATCAGTGAAGTGGAAGCTCTCGTCTCCGAGCTCGGCAAGCTCCGCGCGCCGCGCTGATCCCTGTCCGGGCCGCAAGGCTCCGGAGAGCAAAAACAACACCCCCGCATGCCATGCATGCGGGGGTGTTTGGCTTGTCGCCGTTTAGACGGCTTCTTTTTCCGGTGCAGCTTCGCTTGCAGCCGCTTCTTCGGCAGCCGCTTCCACGGAAAGCTTCACGCTCACGAGCTTCTGCTCGCCGCGAAGGAACTGCGCCAGCCGCTCGAGCTTGTCGGCCAGCTCCGGTCCCGTAAGAGATACGTTGAGCTGATAGCCGAATTGATCGGCCGGCAGCTTGATCTCGCGCGGCAGGTAAGCGAATTCGCCCGCTTCGGTGTTGGAGCCTGCCAGCTGGTCCGGATAGAACTTGTCGGATTTGTTGACCACGCGCTCGTAAATGCGCAGCTTCTTAAGGAGCATGTAATATTGAGCGGAATGCTTGAAGCCCCAAGCTTCCCGGATATCTTTCAGCGTGTAATCCGTCTTCCAGCGCTTAAGTTTCTCAACTTGCTCATCGGATTCCAGCTTCAAAAATTCATCAAGCGGCATAATCGGCATCAAATTTTACCCCTCCAAATATCATGATGTGTCTCATTATCATTTATTAATTAACGAATATACATTAAAAAATACCATAGAAATTTGACTTATACAATTATTTTTTTGCTTGAATGCGTTAATTTTCATCTTATTATTCGCCATTATTGAACATATGCTTCTACCCTTTCGAAAAAATGTTCACCTTTTCCAGCCAATTCGACATCGTTCGCGCTCTCTCTTTCATTTGGCGCATAAAAAAACGCAAAACGGCTTGAATACCGTTCTGCGTTTTCGTGCAGCCATGTCCATCGGCCTCCATATGTTCCGCTCAGCCGTTGACCGGCTGCAGCTCCGCAGCGGCGGCAAACCGCTTGAACGCAGCGCGGCCCTCAGCCGTCCGCTTATAGACGCCCGCATCGGTCAGCACCTGCAGGAACTTGTCTCCTGCGGAATCCAGAACCGCTTGCATAGCGGCTTCGCGATCCATCGTCTTGCCCCATTGATGCTGAAGCTCGGCGAACCAACGATCATGCGGAGCCATGGCCGCGCCGTCCGCACCCGCTGAGACATCATTCCATTGCAGCGATCCGGAGAGGCAGGCAGCGATGATTTCCATTTCCGCCTTGAGCCGCCCGGGCAGCACGGCCAGCCCCATCACTTCGATCAGGCCGATATTTTCCCTCTTCAGATGATGGAGATGGCGATGCGGGTGGAAGATGCCTTCGGGATGCTCCTCGCTGGTCCGGTTGTTGCGAAGCACGAGATCAAGCTCGTACACTCCGTCTTCCCTGCGCCTTGCCACCGGAGTAATCGTATTATGCGGAATGCGCGTTCCACCCGTCTCCGTATAAGCATGGATCTCCGCCTCCGGATCGCTGTACCCTCTCCACGCGTCGAGCACATCCGATGCGGCTTCGGCGAGCTGCCGCCGGTCTCGTCCCGCCAGCCGCAGCACGCTCATCGGCCACCGGACGATTCCGTAGGAAATGTCCGGCCGGGACGAATGGGAGAAGCTCTCCTCTATGGGCGCCTCTTCCATCGGGAAGACATGCCGTCCTCCCTGGAAATGGTCATGGCTGAGGATCGAGCCTCCGACTATGGGAAGATCCGCGTTGGAGCCGACGAAATAATGCGGAATCTGCTCCGTGAATTCCAGCAGCCTGCCCAAAGTGCGGTGCGTGATCGACATCGGGCTGTGCTCGGCCCGGAAGACGATGCAATGCTCCTTGTAGTACACATACGGAGAATATTGAAGGAACCAGGACTCGCCGCTCAGACGCAAGGGCAGGATCCGGTGGTTCTGCCGGGCCGGATGATCGGCTCTTCCGGCATAACCCATGTTCTCCTTGCACAGCAAGCACTTCGGATAGGCCGAAGGGGGCATGCTTCTGAGCATGGCGATCTCGGCTGGATCCTTTTCCGGCTTGGATAAGTTGACGGTCATTTCGAGCGGTCCGTAAGCCGTCGGATGGATCCAGTTCATATTGAGCGCGACGCGGTCGAGACGGATGTAGTTGGCATCGATATTGAGCCGATAGAACTCATCCGTCGCCTTCCGGATGCCGCGCTCCGCTGCCGCAGCCCGGAAGCGGGCATGCGTCTCGGACGGCCGCGGCATGAGCAATCCCATCAATCGAGCATCCAGCAAATCCCGCTCCGTAGCGCTGTCCCGGATCATGCCGGATGCGGCGGCATAGTCGAGAAGCGGCCGCAGCAGCTCCGGCGCCTCGGCTCCCGCTGCCGGCAAGCCTGCCGCCAGCTTGGCCCTGTCGGCGTCATTCGGCGCATCCAGCAGCCCTTGCTCCCAGGACGGAAGCTCTTCCGAGCCTGCCGCTGGAGCAGCCAGACCGTACAGGTCAAGGAGCGAGTTGCGCGCCGAGCCTGCGTCCAGCGGCTCCAGCATGCCCCTCTCCAGCGCGTAGGCGACCAGCCTTCCGATTGCTTCCGAGACATCCTGCTCATGCGGAATAAGTGGAATTTCATTCATGGAAATGCTCTCCTCTCGGGAATACGGCCTGTCTTGACAGCCGTTTAGCTGTTGTAGCCTTGCGGCTTGGCCTGGTGCCACTGCCAAGCGCTGGCGATGATGTTCTCCAGATCGCTGCGCTGCGGATTCCATCCTAGCTCACTGCGGGCCTTCTCGGAAGAAGCGACCAGCACGGCAGGATCGCCGGCTCTGCGCGGCTCGATGACCGCCGGAATCTCGCGTCCCGTAATCCGGCGAGCGATCTCGATGACTTCCTTCACGGAGAAGCCGTGTCCGTTGCCCAGATTGTAGACGGCGCTGTCCGCTCCTTGACGCAGGCGCTTGACGGCGAGCATATGGGCGTCGGCAAGGTCGCTGACATGGATGTAATCGCGGACGCAGCTGCCGTCTGCCGTCGGGTAATCTTCTCCGAATACCGAGATATGAGTCCTCTGGCCCAGAGCCGTCTGGAGCACGATCGGGATCAGATGCGTCTCGGGATCATGATCTTCCCCGATGCGCCCGCTCTCGTGAGCGCCTGCGGCATTGAAATATCGAAGGGATACGAACCGGAATCCGTGCGCCCGGTCGAACCAGCGGATCATTTTTTCCATCGCCAGCTTCGTTTCCCCATATGCATTGGTCGGCTCCGTGCGGTCCAGCTCGGAGATCGGCACCTGCTCAGGCTCTCCATAAGTCGCCGCCGTGCTGGAGAAGACGATCCGGCGCACGCCGGCGCGGTTCATCGCTTCAAGCAGGCACAGCGTTCCATAGACATTGTTATGGTAGTATTTGCCCGGGTCCTTCATGCTCTCCCCGACCAGGCTGCTCGCCGCAAAATGGATGACCGCGTCGATGGAGTTCTCGCCGAATACCCGGTCCAGGAACCCGGCATCCCGCAAATCCCCCTCGTACAGCTTCCCGCCGAGCACCGCCTCGCGGTGGCCCTGCTGCAGGTTGTCGACTACGACAACCTCCTCGCCATTTTCCAGCAGCGCGGCTACTGCATGCGAACCGATATAACCGGCTCCTCCCGTTACCAATACAGCCATGGTTCTCTCTCCTCTCGAAAAGCTCGTCTATTATGCTGCCTACTGAATCATACGACAAATTCCGCCGCTTGGGCATCCGGCTTGGGATGCTGGTTGTCCAAGGGCCGGAAGCTTCATTGTCCGGCAATCGCAGCGATCAGACCGGAGCGTCCAGACGGCCGGCGCCGCCGCCGATCGAGCAGACGTAGAAGTCCGGGATCAACCCTGTCTTCTTCGTATAATTCTCCGCTACAGCGGCTTTGAAGCCGTCCACGCTGTCCTTGCGGACCAGGGAGACGGTGCAGCCGCCGAAGCCGGCGCCTGTCATCCGGGAGCCAAGCACGCCTGGCACCATGCGAGCCGCTTCCACCATGGCGTCAAGCTCCGGACCGGTTACTTCGTACAGATCCCGCAAGGAATCGTGGGATGCGTTCATCAGGGCTCCGAATGCGTTCAGGTCGCCCTTCTCGAGCACCTGCACCGATTCCAGGACGCGGGCGATTTCTTCCACGACATGCTTCGCGCGCTTGCGGACCGTATCGCTCGCTATCCGTCCGGACTCCTGTTCCAGCTGCTCCGGGGTCAGCTGCCCCAGCAGCGTCAGGTCCGGGAAGGCGGAGCGGAGGTCTTGCACAGCCTGATCGCATTCCGCCCGTCTTTCGTTATATTTGGAATCGACGAGGCCGCGCCGCTTGTTCGTATTGCCGATGACGAGGACGCAGTCTCCCGAATCGAATGGGACATGCCGATGCTCCAGCGTATCGCACATCAGGAGGATCGCCTCGTTCTCGCGGCCGTTCGCCACCGCGAACTGGTCCATGATGCCGCACTGGACGCCGTTGAACTCGTTCTCGGATTTCTGGGCCAGGAGCGCAAGCTCCGTCCTGTCGATGTCATGCCCGCCTTCGGCCAGCAGCGCGTAGGCCGTCAGCACTTCGATGGAAGCGGAGGAAGAAAGGCCGGCTCCGTTTGGAATCTCTCCGTTGTACAGCATGTCATAACCGTGGGCAGGCCCTTTTCCGCGGTTCTGAAGCTCCTTGACGACCCCTTTCGGATAGTTCATCCAGTCGTCCTCCTCGCGGTAGGCGATGGAGTCCAGATCGATCTCTCCCGTCAGCGGGAAGTTGGCGGATGCCATCCGCAGCACCCGGTCCCCGCGGGGACGAAGCAGCAGCGTCGTGCCGAACGTCAGCGCCGCCGGGAACACATAACCGCCGTTGTAATCCGTATGCTCGCCGATCAGATTGACTCGGCCCGGAGCGTAATAATAATGGATGTTTTGCCCGTTCTCGCCGAAAGCTTGCAGGAATTGCTGGTTCAGTTGAAGCAGATCCGCCATTTTGATCATCCTGTTCATAAGGAATTTTGGAGCCAGCCTTCGGCAAGCTTCAGCTGTCGCCGGCCGCTTCTCTTGCTGTCATCTATAGGTCCAGTATAAAGCTGCGGGAGCCGGCATGGTATGGCATGATGTGCGGTTCTTATGGATTTTTGTGACACAAGCAGAACGACCTCGCCGACTGGATAGTTGGCGGTCGTTCGCGCAGAGAAGGAAAGACGGGATGAGGTCTGTACATCCCTCTTTCCTGACAAGCAGAACGACCTTGCCAACTGGATAGTTGGCGGTCGTTCGCGCAGAGAAGGAAAGACGGGATGGAATCTGCACATCCCTCTTTCCTGACAAGCAGAACGACCTCGCCAACTGGATAGTTGGCGGTCGTTCGCGCAGAGAAGGAAAGACGGGATGAGATCTGAACATCCTTCTTTCCTGACAATCGATCGGCCTTGCCGCAATAGATAAAAAGCGGCCGCCACCCGCGGAAACGGGGACAGCCGCTTGATCAGATCCGATTGGAGCCGAATCGCTCCTATGCCGGAAAAGCTAGAAAATAACGATGATATGCTCCGAATTGCTCTGGGCTCCCCGGTTGTCGGTCACGGTGAGCGTCACCTTGTAGATGCCGGCCTTGCTGTACTTATGGACGGCTTTGACTCCCGATCCGCTCTTGCCGTCGCCGAAGCTCCAGCTGTAGCTGGCGATGCTTCCATCCGGATCGCTGGATGCGGATGCATTGAACGTAATGTCCTTGCTCTTTTGTCCGACGGATGGAGCGCTGATTTTTGCGCTAGGCGGACGATTCGGTGTCGGCGTTGGTGTCGGCGTTGGCGACGGTGTCGGCGTTGGCGTTGGTGTCGGCTTTGGTGTCGGTGTCGGTGTTGGTGTCGGTGTTGGTGTCGGTGTTGGTGTCGGTGTCGGTGTTGGTGTTGGCACCGGCGTCGGCGTTGGCGTCGGCGCCGGAGCGCTGACGTACAGCTTGCCCGGAGCCTCCGTTACGGCGGTGTTGCCTGCCGCGTCCTTGGCCGAGAGGACGATGATGCCGCCCTGCAGCTGAAGAGCGGAAGAAGTCTGATAGGTTCCCGCGTAATGGCCTGGCGACGTCTCCGTCAGCGGGAAGCCGCTGCGGGCCGGCGAGCTTGCCCCTGCGGGCAGCTCGATCGTGAACGAAGCCGTCAGTCCCGGGCTGCTGTCGAAAGCAATCGCGACCGATTGGCCGGATTGGATATGGACGTCCTGCGCAGGCTGGATATTCGTGAGCGCCGGCAGCTTGCGGCTGACATAGACGTTGCGGACGACCGTATTCTCGTTGCCGGCCAGATCGGAGGCGATGACCGTAATGGCATTCGCGCCCTCTTCGACCAGCAGCTTCTGCGTGAAGCTTCCGTCTGCTTTCGGCTGAACCTTCTGCCCGTTGACGGTGAGCTGCTTGAAGAATTCATCCGCCGCAGTGCCGGTCACCGTCACGGCCTCCGCGTTCGTCACGGCGCCTTCGGCAGGGGATGTCACGGCCAGAGCCGGAGGCGTCCGGTCCAGAATGACCGTCACCGGCTCCGAGCGGTCCGTCGCCTTGCCGCCGATCACCGCTTCCGCCGTCAGCACATTCGCTCCGGCATGGAGGGTGACTGGAACGCTGAACTTCCTGCCCGCTACCGTTCCCGTTCCGCTTGGCTGGCCGTCGTTGTAGACCCGGATCTCGGCGCCGTCGGCCGCCGATGTGCCGGACACGGCAAGCTCGGCATTATTCGTATACGTATCCGCTGCCGGAGACGTAATGACAGGAGCATTTACAGCATAGCGCACCTGCGCCCGGATCATATAATTGCCTTCCTCCACGGGAGACGGGCTCCAGACGCCGTTGACCCGCTGCCAGCTGCGCAGCGCGTTTTTGCCGCTTTCGTCCGTGCCGAGGCCCGGAGAACTGAGACCTGCATTGGATTGGATATACACGATGTAGAAATCGCCTGATACCGTGATAGGCTGGGCAAGCGTCACTGTCGTCCACTGATCGTTGCGCAGGGCGGTTCCATCATAGGGTCCTGCCAAAAGCCTGCCCGGCGCTCCTGCGGAGCCCGATGCGTCGTATACGGCATACTTGAAAGCCGTTCCTCCCGGACTCGGGAATTCCGTGTTCCAGAATCGGAGCGACGCTCCCGTCACCTGGGCGGCTCCGCCTTCCGGCGTGAAGCGTACCGCCCAGGCGTTGTTCGCGGCGTTGAACGCCCTGGCGTTCTCGGCCGTTCCGTCATCGTAGGCGATTTCGCCCGGGAATCCGATGAACGGCTTCAACTGGACGGCAAGCTCCACCGCCTTGTTGCCCGGCACAGTGACCGAGACCGTTTTGCTGTAATAATCTCCGCTCTGTACGGAAAGGGTGTACGTCCCTTCAAGCAGGTCGAACGTAAAGGTTCCGTCGGCTGCGGTGCGTACAGGCGCAACGGCCGCATCTTCCAGGACGGCGACAACGGCGCCGGAGATCGGCTCCCCGCTCCGCTCGTCGCGGACGACGCCATGGATTTGCCCATGCGGGATCGCTTCCAGGCTGAAGCTGGCCTTGGCCGTGCCGCCGTCCGTGATCTCGACGGGCTTCGTTTGCGGATAGTAGCCGTAGGCTTCGGCTTTCAGCGTGTAGCTTCCAGCCACATGGGAGAATGCGAATTTGCCGGTGGCGGGATCCGTCTTGACCGAGCGACCCGTCTCCAGCACGGTGACCGTCGCGCTTGCCGGAAGGCTCTGAATGCCGATGCTTCCTTGGTCGGCCTGCTGCTGAGCTTGCGGCTGCGCCTGCGGCTTGAAGCTGGCTTCGTCCGTATGGCCGACCTTCAGAAGCGGGCCTTGGACCGAATTCTTCTGGCGGCCCGGAATCGCGGCTGCTGCGGCATCGCCTTGCGTCTGCAAGGAGGCTGATGTATCCAGAATGCGGAAGTCGTCCAGATACCAGCCCGCCTTGACGACGCTGCTGTCCGACTTGAGCCGGAACCGGATCTGCACGGTCGAGCCTGCATAAGCATCCAGATTGTAGACGACCGGCGTCCACTGCTTGCCTGCGGTGTTGTCGGAGAAGCGCAGCAGCTCCGTCCAGGTGGCGCCTCCATCACGCGAGGCTTCCACAAGGCCGAAGTCATAGCGGCCCTCGATCTCGTACCATTGATTGAACGTCAGCGACGCATGTCCTGCCCCGGTCAGATCGATCGGCGGCGAAACGAGCGAATAATCGGCGCTCGACTCATAGGTCGAATCCAGATCCGTCCCCCACACATTTGGAGGCGAGGCTGCCGCTGCTGGTCCCAAAGCCGTCGGAATGCCGCGCTCCCACTCGTCCTTCGTGCCGGAATGGGTCCAGCCGTTATCCGTATCCCCGTCGAAGTCATCCTCGTACAGGATGCCGGCCCTGCTGACCGACACGGTGACCGGATCGGATTTCGGACCGATATTGCCGCTGTAGTCCTGGGCCGATACGGCATACGAATAGGTCGCTTGCGTCGCCGTCACCGTATCGGTGTAGGAAGCCGCCGGCGCGACGCCTATCTGCTCGTACGAGGCGCTTCCCTCCGCCGCGCGGTAGACCACGAATTGCTTGAGGTCCTCGTCGGCGGGCGGCGTCCACGTCAGGCGGACATTGCCGAGCACGTCGGCTTCGCCTGCAAGGCCTGTCGGCGCTCCGGGAGCCTGGCTGTCCGGTCCGTCGATGGAGATGTCGTCGAGATACCAGCCGGCTTTGTTCTGGGTATTGTCGCTCGACAGATTGAATGCGACCAGAACCTGCTGGCCTGCGTACGGAGCCAGGTCGATATGCTGGGTTTTCCAGCCTCCGCTCGCTCCGGTGAAGGAAACGGCCGGCACGAATTCATTGTTCGTGCTTGCGGCGGAGATATAGACGGTTCCATTGTCATAGTTGGTCTCCAAGTCGTACCAGTGCTTGAAGCTCAGGACGGCGCCCTGCGGGCTGTCCGTCAGGTCGATCGGAGGAGCGAGCAGATAGGAGTTGGAATTGGAGGCATAGGTGCCCGTCAGATTGGTCGCGGCGACCTTCTGCCCCGAAGCGGCTCTGCCCGGTCCGCTGACCGGCACGCCCCATTGCCATGGAAGGCCTTCGCCTCCGGTCGAGAAGCCCGTCCAGCCGCTCTCGAAGTCCTGCGCGTAGCCAGGCTTCACGCCGTCGCTGACTTCAACGGAGTAGACCGGAGATTGAATGCCGTTATTGCCGTAATCGTTGACCCGGATGTAATAGTCGAGTCCGGCTTTCGTCACGAGGAATGCGGGAATCGAAGCCGAGTAGATCCCGTCCTTGTAATCGCCCGACACTCTCTCGGCAGGAAGGTACACGTACGTCTGGGTTCCTTTTGCCCGCGCGAATACTTCGACCGAGCTCACGCTCACATTGTCGTAGACATGAGCGGTGATCGGAACGTCGAAGCCGGTGAAGGCCGTCGTTACGGGCATATGCTCCAGCACGGGCTCCTCCAGATCGTCCCCGCCGGTCACGACTTTGCCGGATACGGTTCCGATGCCTTGAAGAACGGAGCCTACGGCGTCCAGCGCGTTGATGACGCCATGCCCGTAGCCGTTGTTGGGACTGTTCGGATAGGCGCTGTCCGTTCTCGGAGTCGCCGTATTCATGATGATGGACTCCAGCTGGTCGACTGTCAGGGAATGGTTCGCCTGCAGCAGCAGCGCGGCCAGAGCGGTCGTATGAGGTCCCGCCATGGACGTGCCGTTCCAGCCTCCTTCATATCCGCCCGGAATCGAGGAGCGGATATTGACGCCCGGCGCGGACACCTCCGGCTTGATCTCGCCGTAAGGCGATGGACCCCGCAGCGAGAAGTCGGCCAGGTTGTCGGAGATGTCGGTCGCTCCGGTCGCGAACGATTCCGGATAGTTCGCCGGATTGGCGACCGATCCCGGTCCGCCCGGGTTCGTCAGCGTCGTGTTGCCGGCCGAGAACTCGGGGAAGATGCCCGCGCTTCTCCATGCCTGCACGATCGGCCGGAACCACTCGTCGATGCCGGCTCCTCCGCCCCAGGAGTTGTTCACGACGTCCGGCGCCAGCTCCGGATGCAGATTGCCTTGCGCATCGACCGGAGCGAGCAGCCATTGGCCTCCGTCCAGAATGATGCTGTCGGTCGTTTCCGGATCGAAGATCCGGACCGCGATCCATTTCGCTCCCGGCGCCACGCCGATTTGGTTGGAGCCGTCCGCTTCCGAGCCGACCATCGTTCCCATCGTATGGGTTCCGTGGCCGTCGCCGTCCGAAGGCAGCGGCGCCCCGCTATGCGGATCGTACCAGCTCAGCTCCGGATGGACGACGGCGCCGGATGCGTCCAGGCCGCGCCATTTGCGCTGCAGGGCGGGGTGGGTATAATCCACGCCCGTATCGAGGTTGGCGACGACGATGCCGGTCCCGTCGATGCCCTGGGCCCATACCTGCGGAGCGTTGATGCGGGCGATGTTCCACTCCACGCTGCTCGGCGCGGCAGCCGGCTTGACTCCAGCCTCCTTCTGGACTCCGGCAGCCGGCTGCGCCGCTGTTCCGGCGCCTGGCGCCGTCACGTCCGGCTTCACCTCGGTCTTCTGCAGATAGCGGGTTTCGTCGGGCAGCACCTTGTCGACCCCCGGAAGCTTGGAGAGCTCCTCCATGACCTCCTTCGTGCTCGTGACCGCCAGCGCGTTGACGATGAAGTAGCTTTTGTAGCTCTTCACTTTTCCGCTCTTCTGCGCTTTCTCCAAGTAGTCGTCCAGCTCCGATTGAGTCTGCAGGGCAGTATCTCTAAGCGTGCTGACGACCGCGCTGCGGGCGGACAGCTTCGCCGCGGACAGCGTCGCCTTTTGCAGGGAAGCCTTCTGCAGCGCCTGCTTGGACACCGATGCCGTATCTACCTGGGCTTTCATTTTGACGAGATAAGTGACGTATTCCGACTGCCCGAACTGCTTGAGCAGCTTGCCGTCCACCTTGGCGGCCGCGGCTTTCTGAATGGATGAATTGCGGTCAAGCTTGTCCGAAGCTGCGGAGCCAGCCGCATGGATCGGTTCCAGAAACGAGAATGCGAGCAGGACGGCCATCAGGACAGCCATCGGTCTCTTGCTTTTCTTTCTAAAATTCAAACTTAACCACTCCCTATACTTGGTTTAATGGGATCAGCGTTTCTGCTGCCGCCGCCGGACGACGGTCGAATTCATCACCCCCTTCAAAAGGATCGGATTGGCCCACCCTGCAGTGCCCCTGCATCGAGTAGGATGATAGCTGCGGGAGCCGATGACAGAAAGCAGCGCTGGAACGGGAGCGTCTGCGGGGAATGCGGGAGGGAGGCGGATCAAGGGCTGGCTGCAGTGGCTGCGCGAGCGAAATGCGGATCTATCCGAATCATGCCGATTGGCAAGGAATCTTGTCTTAGAATAAAGCAAGTATAGTCTCGTATTTTCGGATTCACAATCGAAATTTTTGGAATTTTCTTACTAAAATTAAAATTGATTCCCAAGTCCCTCTCCCTCTAGGAAATAGAACATAGGCATCATTCGACAAGGCCGGGATCTCGGGCAAAGCCGAAGGCCGATATGCCCATCCTTATTTCCGCGAGCGGCCAGGCAGGCATGCCTCCTTCGTCCCGCTCCTCTATCGCTCGCGCCCGGCGGAGAATTCGGGTACACTTTCGCTAGAGAGCATGCAGCACGATCGGAGACGGGAAAGGAGAATCGGCGGATGGAGAAGAGCTTTTACTACAAGGTCATTCCCGCTTCCGAAGAAGGCGCGGAGATGCCGCTGGAGGTTTTGTTCGCAGGAGAGAGCCAGACGAAGCCCGGACATCGATTGGGGCCGAAGGTGCATGATTTCTATCTGCTTCATCATGTGCTGTCGGGAAAAGGGGAGTTTCTATGCCGCGGCGCCGTCCATCGGCTCGAAGCCGGCCAATCCTTCCTCATCGAGCCCGGGCAACTGGTCTCTTATCAAGCTGATCCAGCCGATCCATGGTGCTACCGCTGGATCGCCTTCCAAGGACCATGGGCGCCGCATGCCGCTGCGGCCGCCGGGTTCGACGTCGCCTCTCCGACAGCGGATACGGGACGCTGCAGCCGGCCGAGGCTTGCGCTCAAGCGGAGCATGCGCTATCTGCGGCAGCCGGCGGGAGCTCAGCTCGGCGCCGTCGCTTGCCTGCATGCCGTGCTGGCCGAGTTTGCCGCCGCGCGCGGCAGGGAATCGAGGCCGGAGCCCGGCGAAGGCTCCGACGACGGAGGCATCGCTTCCCAAATGATCCGGTATTTGTCCACTCAATATGCGGAGCCGATCAGCATGGAAGGGATGGCGGAGTCGTTCGGCTACAGCCGAGCCTATCTGTCCCGGGTGTTCAAGCAGCATGCCGGCATGTCGCCGGTTTCGTTCCTCCTGCGGCTGCGCATCGACAAGGGGCGGCGCATGCTTCGCGAACGCCGGGATTTGACGGTCGAGCAGATCGCCTCGTCCGTCGGCTTGCAGGATGCCCTGTATTTCTCCAGACAGTTCCGCCGTTTCCACGGCGAATCTCCGACCGATTACCGAGAGTCGGTATGGCATTCCCTGCGGGAGCCTTGACCGGCCGCAAAAAAAAACGGTCTGGGCCGAAAAGGTCCAGACCGTTTTTATAAATAATAGGGCTTGCCTGCGCTCAAGTCCATTCCAGCTTGAGAACAGCTTCCCTGCGTCCGGTCGCCGTACCCATGTCGTTGATCATTTCCTCGGGATAGGCTTCTCGGATCTTCCTGGCCGCTTCCGTCAGCTTCGCGGCGTCAACGCCGCGAAGGCGGGCCGCTTCATCTCCCGCCTGCTCCAGCACGGAGGCGGCTATGACCGGCCATGCGCTCTCTCCGCCGTCCAGCACTTTGAACGCGACTCCGAGACCGGCTTCGGGAAGAGCCAGGGCGAACACTCCCTGCGCTCCGCTTTTGGCCACGATGCCCGAGGCGAGAAGCACGCTGGCCAGCCTGCCCTGTCCTTCGACCAAGTCGGGATAAGCAAGCATCGCGGCCGAGATCCGCCGGGCTGCGCTGCGCAGCGGCTCATCCGCCCAGTCGTCGGGCGGACTCGCCAGCCGGGCGTAAGCCAGCGCAAGCCTCTCCAGAGGAACGATGAACACAGGCAGGCCGCAGCCGTCGACGGCGCGTCCGATGGCGCTCTCATCCAGATCCGTGAACAGGACGATATGGCGGAGCAGCTCCTGCTGCAGCGGATGATCCATGGCCGTATATCCTTCCAGAGGCCAGCCGTTCATCCGGCAAAAGGCGAGCAAGCCGATATGCTTGCCGGAGCAGGTATGGTACAGCTTGCGCGGCGGCAGCTGCCTGCGCATGACATCATCCCGTTCGTTCCGCCCGAGCGGATAATCGGGATGGAAAGCAAGCTGTTCCTCGCGGACGCCGGTCAGCTCCAGCATCTTTTCCAACAGCTCGACATGCTGCTCCCCGCCCCGGTGCGATGCGGACATCAAGGCGATCGCGCCTTCCGGGAGCCCGTAATGCTCCATCAATCCCGCCGCTATGCCTGCAGCGGCCTGCAGCGGCTTCGCCGTCGAGCGCATGAAGGAGACGGACCCGGCATCGCCAGCGCGCGCGGCCGGCGCGCCACCCGCATGCCGCGCAGCCAGATGTCCGGCATGGCTGTTCTCCTTCCAATCCCCTCGCGTCGTCATCGACAGCTCCACGCCGTCACGGAAAGCTTCGTTACGTTCTTCCATCCTCAGCATCCTTCCCGTCCCCCCGCGGCCGGAGTTGCCTGCCTGCGGGACGTTATCCTACCTTCATATTCTGCCGGCTCTCCGCAGGTTCAAACCGTCCGGCTCCGGCAGCGTTCAACATGACGATTCATTATACCAGTCCGGGGAGGCCGTTCACCACTCCTTCCAAAGATAACCTCCTGCCGCCGCCCGCAATTAAGGTTTCAACGGACGTGCAGACGTTTATAAATTCAACAACAACCACTTGAAGGAGATGAACGGATATGGCAAACGAAACAACGGCAAAAAGCGGTGGAATGACAAAAGGACTTTTGATCGGCGGCGCGATCGGCGCGGCGGCGGCACTGCTGTTCGCACCGAAGCCAGGCAAGGAGCTCCGCTCCGATCTCGCCCGCAAATCTTCGGATGCGGCTGATTACGCCAAGCGTCAGGGAGCCATGCTCACCGAGCAGGCGAAGGGCGTCGCAAGCACGGCGGGAGAGAAGGCTTCCGCCCTCACCTCCAAGGTGCAGGAGCTGGCCGCCAAGGCCAAGGATGCAGCGCTGATCCAGCAGGATGTCATCAAGGAAACGGCCGCGACCGCGATCGCGGAAACGAAGGATGCCGTAACGGACGTGAAGGACCATGCGCAGAAGGTCGCTTCGGAAGCTACCCGGCATGTGGACAACATCAAGAGCGAAGCTTCCGACAACCACGACAAGGCGATGAAAGACACGCCGTCCATCAACAAATCCAACTCCAGCTTCAACAACTAAGGAGGCCGATGGCCATGAGCGGAGGCAGCCGGGAGGAATTCCCCCAGCCTGACGGCCAGGCCGGCAGCAAGCACCGGGATATCGAGGATGCGCGCAACGGCTCCATGGTTCAAGACGAGCAGGATATGAAGCGGCTCGGCAAGGACATGGAAAGGATGCGCACCAATTCCGAGCTCGAAGAGGAAGGGCTCGTTCCCGATCCGGCCCAGGATTGATCATCTCAAGCAGCGGCGCCGTCCATCAATGATGGACGGCGCCGCTTTTTGGCTTGCCCTCATGAATTCAAGGTGATCGCTCCATAATAAGTCGGGAGGTGCACCACTATGAAAGACCATCACGCGGGAAACCTATATTGGCCGCATACGCTCGCCGCCGTCCCTTCCTACCCCGCCCTTGAAGGCCATGCGAAGGTCAAGGCCGCCATCATCGGGGGCGGCATGTCCGGCGCGCTGTGCGCGCTTCTTTTTGCCAGGAGCGGCATCTCTTGCTGCGTGCTGGAAAGGGATGCCGTAGCAGGAGCCAGCACTTCGGCCAATACCGGCCTGCTGCAATTTTCCAACGACATCATGCTCTGCCGTCTGATGGAACAGATCGGCAAGCAGGATGCGATACGCTTTTACCGAGCATGCAAGGAATCGTTGGAGCACCTCGCCCTGGTGGCAGGCTCGCTTCCGGCGGACACCGGCTTCCGCCGCCGCAGCAGCCTCTACCTCGCTTCCGCGGATGAGGACCTTGCGGGCGTGCAGGCGGAGTATAAAGCTTTGCATGAAGCAGGATTCCCCGTCGATTGCTGGAGTGCCGAGGATATCCGGTCCCGCTTCCCTTTTTCCGGTCCAGGAGCGGTCGTGACCCGGGGCGATGCGGAAGTGAACCCGTTCCGCTTGGTCCATGCCCTGGCCGCAGAAGCGGCAGCGAACGGAGCGGTCGTCTATGAAGGAACCGAAGTGGCTCGGCATACGACCGGTACCGATGGAGTCCACCGGCTGGAAACGGCAGGCGGCGCGATCGTCGAGGCCGACCATGTCGTCTATGCCGTCGGCTATGAGCCCGAAGAGCTGAGGGGAAAGCTTCTCAAAGCGGAGATCAACCGCTCCTTTGCCGGTGTCACGCCGGTGCAGTCATCGTTCGGCGCGTGGCACGAGCGCATGATGATCTGGGAGACTGCCCGTCCTTACCTGTACGTCCGCACGACTCCCGAGGGGAGAGTCGTCATCGGCGGTCTGGACGAGCCGTCAGCCGCTCCCGTCCATGACGAGCAAGCGCGCCTGCGCCGAATGGACAAGCTGTCCCGCAGCCTCGCCTCCATGTTCCCCATGCTGGACAGCACGCTCGAATACGAATGGAGCGCGGCGTTCGGAGAGTCGCTGGACAATCTTCCTTTCATCGGCCGCGATCCAGCCTGGAGGAACGTCTATTACTGCCTCGGTTACGGGGGAAACGGAACCGTATACAGCATGATGGGGGCATCCATTCTCCGTGATCTCATCCTCGGCTTCGAGCATCCGCTGGCCGACCTTGTCGCCCTTGACCGCCCGGGGAGAATATAACGCAAGAAACCTCCTTTGCCCGCGGACGGACAAAGGAGGTTTCTTCGGTTTCTTTATTGCTGCGAGCTTGCCGCCGGAGTCTGGGAGGAGTCGGCCGGCTTCGCGGGACTGTCCGGAGTTACCTCGACATGCGGCTGCGTCTTGCGTATGAAGAACGCCAGCACGAGCGCGGCCGCGGATATCCAGGTCGCAACCAGGAAGGCCAGGTTGATGCCGTGGATCGTCGCTTCCTGGGTGATGTGCAGGACGGCTTTGGCGTTCGCCGGGTCTTTCGGATCGAGTCCGGCGGCCGTAATCATCTCGGCGCCCTTGCTCTTGGCGCTGCTGCTCATGATCGACACGAGCAGCGCCGTGCCGAGAGCTCCGGCAACGGTCCGCAAGGTGTTGGACATCGCCGTTCCGTGCGCGATCATCCGCCTTGGGAGCTGGTTCAAGCCCGCGGTCATGATCGGCATCATGAGCATGGACATGCCGAACATACGGGCGGTGTACAGCCAGATCAGATGCGTGTAGCTCATATTGTCGGTCAGCCTGCTGAATTCGAACGTCGTCACGACCGTAATGGCAAGGCCGGTGACCGCCAGCCAGCGGGCTCCGACTTTATCGAAGATGATGCCGGTGACAGGGCTCATGATGCCCATGAGGATCGCGCCGGGGAGCAGCAGCAGGCCCGCCTTCATCGGAGAGAAGCCCAGAATCTTCTGCAGGTACAGCGGAAGCAGGATCATCGCGGCGAACATGGCCATCGTCACGAGAATGTTGATGATGGTCGTCAGCGTGAACATATCGAATTTGAAGACGCGGAACTCCAGAATCGGATTTTTGATGACGAGCTGCCGCCATACGAGCAGCACCAGGCTGACGCCTCCGATGATGAGCATCCAGAGGACGAGCTGGCTGTCCCAGCCTTTCGTGCCGGCTTCGCTGAAGCCGTACAGAAGGCCGCCGAAGCCGGTTGTCGACAGGACAACGCCCCAGTAATCAAGAACGGGCTTGGACTGCGGCAGCACGTTGCGCATGCGGAACATGCCGAGAACAAGCGAGACGAGAGCGATCGGCAGGACGATGTAGAAGAGCACCGGCCAGCTGTAATGCTGAATGACCCATCCGGACAGCGTCGGGCCGACGGCAGGCGCGAAAATCATCGCGATGCCCATCATGCCCATCGCCTGGCCCCTCTTCTCGACCGGGAAGATCGTCATGAACACGACGTTCATCAGCGGCATCAGGATGCCGGCGCCGGCAGCCTGGATCAGGCGGCCAGTCAGCAGGACCGGAAACCCTCCCGCGACGGCGCAGACGACGGTGCCGATGCAGAAAAGAACCAACGATAAAATAAACAGCAGCCTCGTTGAAAAACGGGCGACCAAATAAGCGCTAAGCGGAACGAGGATGCCGTTGACGAGCATGAAGCCCGTCGTCAGCCACTGGGCCGTGTTCGTCGTGATGCCCAGATCTTCGGACATTTGGGGCAGGGCGACATTGATCAGCGTCTGGTTGAGCAGGGACACGAAAGCTCCTATAATCAATGCAGCCACCAGAGGAGCTCTTTTGAATCCAGCTGCTCCTCCCGCAGCGGTTGGACTTGCGGTACTCACGGTTTTCACCACTCTCGCTTTCTCTCTATATCCAGGCTATGGCCCGGAAATTAACTCAATTAATTAAATTTTACTTCTAAAACGTTTGGAGCGTCAAACCGGCTGAGCCGCCGCCTACCGGACTATTGTCCGCAAAAGAGGCCTCCTGCTTCCGTTTAGGCTTGTTTTTGACCTCGCACAGCATCTGAAGGGCTGTTTCTTCTATATAAATGTAAATCTGTACGAACGCAAAAAGCCGCCTCGCAGGCGGCCGCATCGCTTTGCTTCTTAGGTCAGAATCGTCGTGGCGCCATTGGAACGGAAGATCGTCTCGGCTCCGGCCAGCGAATCCTGGGAAGGACCATCCGCCTCGTAGACGCTGTCCGATCCGTCCTCGCGATCGGCGATCAATACGATTCCGCCTTCCGCGACGGCGTCCCTCGCCTCTTCGGCCAGATTGTCGCTGAGCCCAAGCTCCTTGAAGATCGACTCGAACGGCGTATCTCCGCCGATGACGTCGTCGGCAAGCACGTATCCGCCGGCAAAAAACGGCGCTCCGCCGCTGGATATGGTATTGCCGCCGAATGGCGCGGCGCCGACGACAAAGCCCGTTCGATCCAGCGGGTAAGCTCCCGAGTCGTTGCGGCGAGCTTCCTTGATGTCCTGGAGCTCGTCGGCATGGACATCGGTATCGGATTCGATGAAGCGGATCGAGTCGCGGTCGCGTCCGAGCACCTTGATCTCATCCGGGGCGAATCCTCCGTCACGGAGCGCCTGAACCGCCTTGACGGCATTTTCCTGATTGTCGAAAACAGCGATCGTCTTGCTCATTCTGACTTCCTCCTTCAGTTCGGATTTTAAGGCCAATTATCACTATTCCCTCGCGGTGTCCGCCTCATGCGGACCGCGCCGTCATGGCGCATGCCGGATCAGAACATGGGGATGATATAGCGGATCAAGAAGTACAGCACTCCGAAGAAGATGATGATGTAGGCGGCATATTTGATGAATGTGGCGGCCACCATGCTGGAGTCCGATTTATGCTCGACATGCCGCTCTTCGACCTGTACGTTGCGGTTATCCATGTGCGGTTCCTCCCTTCGCTTGCGATTTTCGCTTAGGGTTCATTACCCATGCCCTTGGAAGGAAAAACCGGCTCTGGAAAGAATATATTTCAGGATGAATCGGTTCAAAAGCTGTTTCAGATATGCGCGGACAGGTTATTTATCCTGTATGACCATTTAATGAAATCATTTTTGTCATGACACTTAATCAGGAGAGGGATCTATGAACCAGAACGAGAAGTTCCAACTGCGCACCGAAACTCAGGAAGGACGCTGCATCGTCTACCTGAGCGGAGAGCTTGACCTTGACTCCGCGTCCCAGCTCAGAGCCGCCATGGCTCCCCTTATGGAGCTGACCGACCGCGAGCTGATCCTTAACCTGAGCGACCTTAAATATATTGACAGCACGGGAATCGGCATCTTCGTCTCCGTGCTCAAAGCCCGTCATGCCAAGAACGCCCCGTTCGAGGTCGAAGCCATTCCTCCGGGTATCCGCAAGCTGTTCGACATGACCGGAATCACTCCTTTTTTGACCAAATCCTAAGAATTCCGCCTGCGCCGAGAAAGGACCGAAAAAAGATATGAATCCTGCTGAAGAAAAAATAGTTCTACGCCTCCCGGCGAGATCCGAATATCTGGATCTGATTCGTCTTACCTTGTACGGAGTCGCGACCAAAGTCGGATTTACGTATGAAGAAATCGAAGATATGAAGGTCGCCGTATCCGAAGCTTGCAACAACGCTGTGCTCTACGCTTATGCTGGGCATTCGGACGGAGCCGGTGAAATGGAGATCCGATTCGTCCGCACCCCCGATGCGCTGTCGATCATCGTCAAGGACGAAGGGGCCAGCTTCGACGCCGCTTCTGTCGCTCAAAAAGCTGAGCCTCTGCATGGCAAGTCCATCCATGACATTCAGGCAGGAGGACTCGGCCTCTATCTGATGCAGGCGCTTATGGATGAGGTCGAAGTGCGCAGCGAGATCGGGACGGAGGTCGTTCTTACCAAACGTCTGGTAAAAAGTGGGGAATTGGCATGACCATGAACCCGGCTAGCCAATCGCCGCAAGCGGGCACAGCCTTGATTTTGGAATATCAAAGCAATCCCAACAACGATACGGCTACGTTGCTTATCACCCATTACGAACCGATGGTCAAGATGGCAGCCGGCAAAATCGCGCGGAATCGGCCCGATCTATACGAAGACTTGTATCAGGTAGGCCAGATGGCCCTGCTTCGATTGTTCGCCCAGTTCGACGCTTCGATGGGGGTGCAGTTCGAGCCCTATGCCATGAAAAGCATCATCGGCCATATGAAGAACTACCTGAGGGACAAGTCCTGGTATATTCAGGTTCCGCGCCGGATCAAGGAAAAAGGGATTGCCGTCCAGCAGGCTATCGACGAGCTGACCATACGCCTGGAGCGTTCTCCCCGGGTAGAAGAGATTGCGGAGCGGATGGATCTTACGACCGAGGAAACGCTGGAAATACTCGGCGGCCGCGACTTGTACCATTATATTTCACTCGATACGCCGATATCGGAGGACGAGAGCACGACGACGCTCGGCGAGCTGATCGGCTCGCAGGCGGACGACTTCGACTCCGTCGACAAGAAGATGGACCTGCAGGCCGCTCTCCAGCAGCTGAAGCCCGAGGAGCAGCAGGTGCTGATGCTCGCGTTCGAGGAAGGCATTCCGCAGCGTCTCATCGCCGATCGCCTGGGCGTCTCCCAGATGAGCATCTCGCGCATCCAGAGGAGAGCCATCGACAAGCTCAAGCGGCTCCTGTCGGAAGACGGACAAGCCTATGATGAAGCCTGATCCGCGCCTCTTGCCCTCATATCGTCTTTCACTGGCCGCATCCGGCTTGCCGGATGCGGTTTTTTCATCTTGCCTGGAGTCCGGTTGTAAGCAGAACCTCTTCGGGGTATGATGTTGAAGATCAATTCATCATGGAAGGAGGCGCTCCGATGATTCACCGCATGCTCCGTTATGCGGCAGGCTGGGAATGGCATATCATTCAGGAGCAGCGGGATTCCGCAGCCCCGGGAAGCACGGATGAAGCGCCTCCTCCCCCTCTCGGAAGCCGCAAGTCGCGAACCCCGGCGCCCGCTCACGGCCCCTCGTCCGAAGCGGAAGCTGCGTCCGAGGAAGGCCGCGCCGAGCAGACGGCCAGGCTGTGCGGAGAGCTTCCTTTTTGCAGCTCATGGATTCGGGAAGCCTCGGATCGCCGCCACAACCTCGTCTCGTACACGGAGGAGAGCGGCGGCGTCTCCATCCTCTCCGGCACGCTGATGATCCAGCTGTCGGAGCAAGGGCGCGACACCCGCCCTCTTCACTTCTGGCTGCAGGAATCGCGCCTCGTCACCTGGCATGAGGATCTGCGGCTGCCGCTGCGGCTGCAGACATCCGCCTGGTCCGAATCGCTGGAGCGCTGCGCCACCGCACCCGAAGGTTTCGCGGTGCTGCTGAGCGCCGCCCTCGAGGTGTTCCACAGCGGCCTCGACGAATTCGAGCGGCGGCTGACCGGACTCGAGAATGCGGTGCATAACCGCAACCGGACCGCATTGCTGCCCGTCATCTTCGAGCGGCGCCATGACCTGCTTCATTGGAATCATCTGTTCCTCCCCGTCCGCGAAGTGCATGACGCCGCCAAGGAAGCGTTCATGGACGGAATCGTGCAGTCCGCCTCCTTCCAGCGGCTCAGCTACAAGCTGGAGCGGATCGACTCGCTGCTGACCCATTACACGTCGGAGATGGACACGCTGATCGCCATGGACGACGCGATCGCGAGCTTCCGCGGCAACGACATCATGAAGACGCTGACCATCTTCACCGCCCTGTTCGTTCCGTCCACCATCGCCGGAACGTTGTGGGGCGTGAACTTTCTCCATCTGCCCGGCAGAAATTCCGAGTGGGGCTTCATCATCATGTGCGGCGCCGTCGTCGCCGTGACTTGCGCCCTCTATGCCTGGCTCTGGCACAAAGGCTGGACCGGCGATCTGCTCACCGACCGCCCTTCGACTCCTTCTGGCGAATCCTCGGCTTCGCCGAATTCCAGATCTGCCGCTCGGGCTCCCGAGCGCCGCCAACGCCGCAAGTCCGGGAAAGCGCCTTTCGCGGGCGGGCGAAGCCGGCGGCCTTATCCGGGGTCTCCATCCGAAGAAGAATAAACCTCTTTGCTCCATGCAAAGCGTTTATTCTTTTTTTGATTCCGATGAACGTTTCGTTGCCGACAGGCGACAAATATAAAACTGCCGACAACAAATAAGCCGGTGAGGGACATACGACGCCGGAAGGTCAGGATGGAACGAAGATGACGGAATCAAGCAAGCTTGCTGCAGGCGCTCCTCTCGGCAGCCGGGAAGCTCTCGCGCGCAAGGGCAATCCGGATGCGCTGGCTTCGCTGCTTCACGAGCACTATCTCTTTTTGAAAAAGTATCTGATCAAGCTCACGTTGAGCCTTCCTCATGCCGAGGATTTGGCTCAGGAAACGGCGATCCGCGCCATTGAAGGCATAAGGAGCTATCGGGCGGAGGCGAAGTTCACGACCTGGCTGCTGCAGATAGCGACTCATGCGTTTCTCGACGACAGGCGCAAGCAGGACCGGAGAAGCCGCTGGCTGAGGGCATACCGGGACACCGAACGGCTGCGCCTGCAGCAAGCCTGTCCCGGCTTGTCCATCGAGCTGCTTGAGGCGCTGGAGGCTCTGTCGGTGGAACATCGCGCCGCCGTGCTGCTCAAGCATTACTACGGCTATTCGTACGAAGAAATCGGAACGATGACAGGCGTATCGCCGGGGACGGCCAAGTCGCGCGTCCATCACGGTCTGGCCCGCCTGCGGAAGGAGCTGGATGCCCATGAAGGAATCTGATGAGAAGGAATCGGCGAATGACATGGAAACGGATGTCGAAGCGAGACTTGTCCGCGAGCTCCGGCAGCTGGACCGGGAGCTGCCGGATGAAGGGAGTCCCGGACTGAGCGAGCTGGAGGGGCTTGTACGAACCGTGCAGGCAAGACAGCGCCAGGCTTTGCTTCGCGATCTTCTCCTATTTTGGGGCGTTGCCGCGCTCGTGCTCGGGGCTGTATTCTGCGCGGCAGCGTTCGCGCTCGTTCCTTATCTCGCCGCCCAGCTTCTCGTTGCCGTCGGAGCGGTTGTCGCCTGTGTGCTCAAGCTTGCTTCGGGAAGAAAGGCTGCCGCACATGAGCAGGAATAATCCTTCCATCAGCGACGTTCCGATCTATGTCTGGATCCTCGTCCTAACCGTGCTGCTGGCCCAGAGCACCTGGCTGTTCATCGATGCGGGGCGCCGGGGACGCAACCGCTGGTTTTGGGGAATCTGGGGCCTTCTTCATTTCCCTACCCCCCTTCTCGTCTACTTCGTCTGGTACAAATGGATCAAGAAGCGCTGAATCGGATGCAAATAGGCTGCAAGCTCGTCATCCGCGGATGACAGGCCTGCAGCCTTTTTCATTGGATCGTCAGCCAAGCGCCTTCAGCTGATCTGAATCCGGACCAGACAGCAGTCATCGGGCCGATCCAGTCCTTCCTCTCCGCCCACCAGATCCTGTAGGGATCCGGTATGGCGCACCGTGCCGGCCAGATGGTCCAGCAGCGTATCCAGCCGGCTCTCTTCCGGGCCGCTGACGAGCTCGATCAGGCCGTCGGTGAACAGCAGCAGCTGATCGCCCGGCTGCAGCTTCAGGACATGCTTGGTGAAGGCGACGTCCTCGAACATTCCGACCGCCATGCCGCCGCCGGACAGTCTCTCCAGCGGGAGGCCGGCATCACAGCGGACCAGGATGCCCGGCGGGTGCCCCGCATTGACATACTCGACGGTGCCGCTGGCCAGGTCCACGACAAGATAGAGAGCCGTGAAGTAATACTGGATGAGCTGATCGGCGAACTGCAGCTGCAGCGCCCGCCGGTTGAGCTCCTCCATGACGCTGACCGGCTCTACTCTCGTTACCATCGCGTCTCGCAGGACGGAAGCGATGAACATGCAGACGAGAGAGGAGGAGATCCCGTGGCCCATCGCATCGATGACGGCGATGCCGTAGCGGTTCTCATCGATCCGGTTCCAGGCATAGAGGTCTCCGGAGAGCTCCTCGGATGGCTGATAGAGCGCGTCGATCTGGATGCCGCTTTCCTCCAGGCGGGCAGGCAATGCGGCCGACTGCACTTCCTTGGCGAGCTGAAGCTCCTCCCGGATCCGCCTGTCGCGCTCCTTATGCCAATCCTTCTCCTGCTTGAGCCGCAGCGCCACGCGGATTCGGGCGAGCAGCTCGATCCGGTTGATCGGCTTGGTGACGTAATCGATCGCGCCGGCATCCAGCGCCTCGGCCAGCTTCTTGGAGTCTCCCATGGCGGTCACCATGATGACAGGGATATCCCTCAGCCGCTCCGATGCCTGAACGGCCAGGCATGCCGCGATGCCGTCGATGCGGGGCATCATCATATCCAGAAGGATCAGATCGACGCCGGGATCAGGCGCGACTTCGCACATCTCTTCTCCATTCTCGGACAAGCCGAGAATCGAGAACAGCTCCATGCCCGAGGAGGCTGCCCGGATATCCCTGTATCCGGCCCGCTTGAGCATTTCCTGAACGACCGTTATATTCATCGCGTTGTCGTCTACTACTACTATGCGCATGTTAATGTAATCTCCCCGGAAATCATGGCAAAAGCAGGAAGGTTTATCCCCCTGCCGCCTTTTTTTCTGTCCTTATGGTAGCCCATGTTGCCGATAAAGTCCAGCCGGCGGAAGCCTTCCGCCGACTAGCCGCTTGCTTACGCCTTGCTCTTGCCTGCACGAAGCAGACGCGCCGCTTGAATGCCTACATCCAGCCAGCCTACCCATGCCGGAGAAGAAGAAGCTTCATCCGCAAGAACGGGCACCTTGCGTGGGCGTTCTCCCGTCGCAGGCGTACCGGACCGCAGCGGGACCGCCGTTCCGGCATAGGCGGCAGCCGCGCCGCTGAGAGACTTCTCGGATGCTGCCGCCGCGCTTGCCGCGCCTTCTTCCAGCTGAGCATGGACGGCCGACTCATGCGCCTTGCGGCGCAGCTTATTGGTCCAGCCGGAGGAGAACTCCCGCGCGGCCGACGCCACTTCGTGGACCGTCTTGCCGACTTCGCGAACCGAAGCCATCAATGGATCGACGGCATCGATCTGATGGTTGACCTGATTGGTCAAATCCTTGACGCTCACGACGAGGGCATCCACATCGCCCTTCCATTCCTTGACGGCCCCTTGCACCTCGCGGATCGCTCCGCTTGCCGCTTCCAGCGAATGCTGGGCTTTGCGCAGCGTCTGAACCAAAAATCCGACGAGAACGGCGATTGAAAGGGCGATAACCAGTACGCTGATCTCCAAGATCATGCTCATTTCATTTCCTCCTTGGCGGTCATGCGACTGCCCGCTTGATTTTTACGTCTTTACCCGTCAGGCCGCCGATCCAATCAAGCCGTTTGCTTCTTCTCTCCTATCCGTGGCTGCCTCCATTCCCTCCCATGCTGAAGGAGATATCCATCCTTGCCTCCGAAGATGGATATCGCGCCTCCCGCCTTGATCTCTTGTTATATCTCGTACTAGATGTAGGAAAATTTAGGCTTGCCCTCTGTTGTTTCGGCCTCTGCAGGCTCGGTTAATACTGCTACAACAGCGGACGGCACAGTCGTCCGGCGGGTTTGACAGAAGGGCAGGCATCAAGTCCTGCCCGGCTGTCGAATCCGTAAACTAACCTAAGAAGGGTACGGTGAATCTCATGTTAAAATGGGCAGTTATTTTCCTTGTCATCGCCATCGTGGCGGCAATCTTCGGTTTCGGCGGCATCGTCGGCGCAGCTGCAGGCATCGCCAAGGTCCTCTTCTTCATCTTCCTGATCCTGTTCGTCATCTCGCTCATTACGGGCCGGAGAACAACCCCTTAACGGGGAGGCTCGGACAGATTAAGCGGCAAGCCGGAGCTCGTCCGATCCCGGACGAGCCTACGCTGGAAAGCTTTCGCTTCCTTCGGGAAGCGGGGGCTTTTTTTGCGTGCCGGAACAAGGATTCTATTGAAGGAATCCGAACGAGGGTAAGACAGCTATAGAAGCAGCAACATTTAGAAGGAAGGGATGACCATGAATCTCGCAACCGCGCAGCAAATGCGCCGCCTGGAAGAAAAAGCGATGGAAGGAGGTCTCCTGACGGCGGCGACCCTGATGGAGAACGCTGGCCGCGCATTGGCCGAGGCGGTATGCCGATTCGCCCTCGGCCATGAGCTTGAAGGACCGTATGCCCTGCGCTTGCCGGGAAATCCGGACATAGGCGCAGGCTCCAGCCGCTGGTCAGAGAACAATGCGATAAACAAAGGCCACCCCGGCGGGATGCGGCCATGGGGCGTCTTGACGGGCAAAGGCCGTAACGGCGGCGACGGCTTGGCGGCGGCCAGGCATCTGGCGCTTCTCGGATTGCCGGTCCGCATCATCTATTCCGCTCCTCCGGAGCAGCTGGACGAAGAAGCCGTCCGCCAGCGCAAGCTGCTGCACAAGCTTCCGGGCGCCCTGCAGCCGGATGAACAAGTCTACGCGCCGGGCGCAATCGAATGGAACGGGTTCGGAGGCATCGTCGATGCCCTGCTCGGAACCGGTACGGTCTCCGGCCCGCTCCGCGAGCCCTTCGCCTCGCTGATCCGCGAAGCCAACGGCAGCGGCTTGCCGATCATCTCAGCCGATCTGCCGAGCGGCGTCGAACCGGATACAGGCGCCGTATCGGATCCTTGCATCCAGGCTTCGGCTACCGTTGCCTTCGGCCTTGCCAAGATCGGCCTGGCTCAATATCCAGGCGCCGGAATGGCCGGCGCCGTCCTCGTCGCTCCGATCGGCGCCTCTCTCGATCCTGCAGCCCTGGGCTTGCCAGCGGTCCATATGCTATCGGAACCGGTGCTGCGGAATGTGCTGGGCGAGGAGTCGGATGACCGACGCGAGGCCGACAGCAACAAAGGGACGTACGGCCATGTGCTGTCCGCGGCAGGAAGCAGGCTTATGAGCGGCGCCGGCTTGCTCTGCGCGACCGCCGCCCTGCGCTCAGGAGCCGGTCTCGTCACCTGGGCGCTGCCGGACCGCATGGCGGAAGCCGTCATCGGCCTGCGGCCGGAGCTCATGCTGGCTGCTCTAGAGGATGGCGGCACCGGCGGCTGGCAGGATGTCGATCCCGTCGAGCTCGCCTCCGCCGCTGCCCGGATGGACTCGCTCGTCATCGGCCCTGGCCTCGGCAAGCTTCCTTCCGGCTGGCTGCGCCGGCTGTGGGAAGCTCTGCCGGAATCGCTGCCGATCGTGCTGGATGCCGATGCGCTGAACCAGCTCGCCGCAAAAAAGGACTTCGCTTCCTGGCCCCGCCGCCAGGGCGGCGTCGTCCTCACCCCTCATCCCGGCGAGATGGCCCGGCTGACCGGATTGTCTACGCCGGAAGTGCAGCGGAACCGCATCGAAGCAGCTCGCCGATATGCCTCCGAGCACGGGGTCACGCTTGTTCTGAAAGGAGTCCGCACCGTCATCGCGGCTCCGGACGGGACCTGCTTCGTGAATCCGACCGGCAATGCGGGCATGGCGACCGGCGGCACCGGCGACGTGCTGGCAGGCATCATCGGCGGCCTGCTCGCCCAAGGGAAGAGCCCTGCAGCCGCAGCCGCTCTCGGCGTCTGGCGCCATGGAGCGGCGGGAGACCGCGCCGCCGCCGCGCGCCGCTCCCCGGCCTCCCTGATCGCCGGAGATCTGATCGAGCATCTGTAGACCCATCAGAAGCACGGGAGGTCCTTCCGGACTTCAATCCCAGGGCAGCCGCTCTTGCGTTATTATCCGCTCACAGCCCCCGTCCATAGGCGCATATCCTTGACCGTCCGCATATAATGCATACACAAGCATTCAGCGGCAAAGGAGTTGGAAGCGTGAGCAGAGAGGTCAATCTGAGCAGCGCCTCCCCGGAGATGGATCCCCGTACTGCCCTGTTTCTCGCGGCGATGTGCGGGCAGACTTATATGCAGCTCCAAAGCATGGGAACAATCCGGCTTCCGGAGGAATATGAGCTTGTCGGCACCTTCCAAGCCGGAGGCTTGAACGGGTATTCCCAGCCGTTCGGATTCGTCGCGAAGTCGGCCCGCACTTCCATTCTCGCTTTCCGCGGCACCAGCTCCACCTTGGAATGGATCACCGACTTCATGGCCGATCAAGTGGACTTCGATCTCATCCCCGGAGGCGGGGCTACTCACCGCGGATTCACGGAACTGTACCGCAGCGCAAGGCCGCAAGTCATGGAGCTGCTGGGCGAAGTTCCGCCCGGCAATCCGCTGTTCGTAACCGGGCACAGCCTCGGCGGCGCGCTCGCCGTCCTGGCGGCGGTCGATCTCGCGGAGAACAGCGGTTTCTCCGCTCCCGTCGTGTATACGTTCGCAGCCCCCCGTGTCGGGAATCCGGAATTCGTCGACGCTTACAACAAAGCGGTTCCGCAAAGCTTCCGCATCGCCAACAAGGACGATATCGTCGTTCACCTCCCTCCGCTCGTCTATCAGGATCCGCGGACCAAGACGATCTATTATTACTCGCATGTCCGCCATCCGAGCGAGCTTGATTTCAAAGGCGGCGGCATATCGGGGAATCATGTGCTGAGCAGCTACTTCCGCGCGCTCGCGCTGCAGGAGCCCGGATTCGTCGACGCCATGTGCATGGATCCGATCGGCTGGTGTCCTTCTCCAAGCCTTCCGGGTGAAGGCGGGAGATAGTCCCGCTCCCGCCGCCGGAGAAAGAATGGAAGCGGAGCTGCTGAAGCGTCCCGGCTGCGAGCTGCCTGGTAGCTGCCTGGTAGCTTCTGCGAGCTGTCTGCGAGCTGTCTGCGAGCTGTCTGCGAGCTGTCTGCGAGCTGTCTGCGAGCTGTCTGCGAGCTGTCTGCGAGCTGTCTGCCGCCGATGCGCATTCCGCTCCGCCGGAGCATGCCGATCCATTGCCGCATGCAGTCGCAAGTCTGCCTGTTCTCCGGTACAATAGAAAAGCGAGCGGCCGTCTCTCCGAGGCCACTGGAAAAGTAGCGTAAGGCGCGAAATCGTTCTGGAGAAACGGATGTGGTCGCCTTTGTCCCCGGATTTCAACCGTTAAAAGCGGCAGAAATCAGAGAAATCTGGGGACAACAGCGATCGGAAGAATGATTTCAATCTGCAGCGACACATTTTCAGTTGCCTCCGTCTCCCCGGCCGCCTTTTTTCGATCGGAGGAATGATTGCGTCATGTCCAAGCCTGACCACCCCGTCTCCGCTCCGGAGCCGGCTATCGGAAGCCGGCTCCGGGAGCTGCGGCTTCTTCGCGGATGGACGCAGCAGCAGCTGGCCGACGTGCTCGGAATCGCCAAGTCGACTGTATCCCAATACGAGAACAACGTGAACGAACCGGATCTGCGGATGCTTGCCCGCCTCTGCCGGCTGTTCGATGTCCCCTCTGACGATCTGCTCGGACTGAAGGCGGCCGCCGGTTCCGATTCGTCGACCGGCGGACTGCAGGCGCTGTCTGCCGATGAACAAGCCTTCCTGCAAGCAAGCCTGGACGCTTACCGCATAGCCGTAAAAATGAAAGACAGCAAGCGCGTAACGTAGGCCTCTGATGTAAGCCGCCCGGAGACTTGCCAGGCAATAGCAGGCAGGCATTATTACGCCTGCTGCCGTCCTCACAGCCAGATGAAAATCGCCGGGAGCCTTGCATCCCGTACATCCAGCCGCTTCGGAGCTGGCGATATTCGCTCTCCCCTCTTTATATCCAAAGAAGCAAAATAAACCGTCCGGAAAACCGGACGGTTTATTACGCTTGGATCAAACCTTGGATGAACGTGAATCCAGCTGGCTCAGCCTTTCACAGCCGGCATCGGCTGGAACATCATCGTAATCGGCAGGTTGCTGCCGGAGGCGATCATGTAGACAAGCTCCACCGTTTCCTGCGTGTTGCCGGATCGGTAGATGACGGCCGCTTCGTTCTGATCCTTCAACTGGTCATTGTTCGTGACCGGCACCAGCTGCCCGTTGACGAGGAAGCCTCCCGCGTACAACCCTCCCCGTGGATTGAGAGAGACGATCGTGCGCGGCGCCAAAGTCACTTTCATTTTGTACAGCACGCCGAAATTGCCGACATTGTACTGGAGCGTTCCGGTCGTGTTGTCATAGCCGTCCAGATAGGGATCCAGCACGTTGTCGCCGAGCACGACGCGCTCTTCCTTCGTGCCGAGGACGCCGTCGATCTGGATGTCGCGGGTCGTATTGTTGAAAGAGCCCCGCGTGTGAATTCCGTCAGCCGGCATCAGGTCCAGGAAATCCAGGTTCTGCAGCGGATCCTTGCCGTCCGCGACAACGACGACGCGGAAGCGCAGCGTCTGGTCGGCGGCGACATCCGCATAGGCCGAGTACACCATTCCCGGCTTGATTGCCGACTCCGAGATTTGCGGCAGCACTTTGACCGACTGCCCCGGCCTTACCTGTGTCGTCACCGCTGCGCCATTGGCCTGCAATGCACTCAGGTAACGCACAGTTGAGAGTTTGCCGGTGCGGATCTCGGATGGATCCGGTCCGCCGGTGCCGACCGCTCCGACGCTGAAGTTCGCCGGCATATTGCCTTCGTTCGTCACGACGAGGTACATGCGGACATTGTAGCTGAGCGTATTTTTATTGTGGAAGAGGAAGCGGATGTTGCCCGAGAACTGGTCGTCGTATGCGATGCCTTCCTGCTTCCACAGCTCCGGGCTGTTGCTGCGGATCATCCGCGACGGCTCCGACTGAAAATCATAAGACAAAGTCGGAATGCTGAGCACGGCCCCGCCGTCCACCTTGTACTTCTCTCCGACAGGGGTATACAGCATGCCGAACTCGGTCTCGTTATAGAGCACTTCGTCCGTAATGGTGATCGTCTTGCTCACCGTCGAGGTGAGGCCTTGCGTATCCGTTACGCTCAGCGCGATCGTCTTTTCTCCCGGCTCGAAATAGCCCAGCTGGCGCCCGGTCCATTTCGTCTTGGCCGGATCGATCGCGTTGTTGTCGTCCGTGCTGAGATCCGTGAACTGAACCTGCTCGCCTTGACGGTAGACCGTCTTGTCGGTCGAGAAGTCCGCCACCGGCGGCATGTTCACCGGAAGGACCTGCACAGTCACCGAGTACGGGTCGCTCCAGGTGCCTGCGGAATCCTGGACCCGCCTTGTGACCGTATACGTCCCCGCCACGGCGAATACATCCTGGCGGCCGGTCCACTCCTCATTTTGCATAGGCAAGCCGGCCGGAGAGGAGTACTGGTCCATGTACTGCACGGGATCGCCAGCGTACAGCGGCTGCGGCGTCACCTGGAAGGCCGCGCTGGGCATCGACTGCTGCCAGGTCAGCGTGACCGTCTTGCCGGAGAAGGCGATCTTGCTCTCGGATATGAGCGCCCAGGTCCGGATCGGAATCATGAGCGATCCTTTCAAGGAGTAGGCGGGCGCTTCTCCCGTCCATTTCGTACCGTTGACCAGGATATCCTTCGTGTTCATCTTGAACCGGATCTCGCCCTTGGCGCTGATGGCGATGGATTCCTTCGTCTTGGCATCGTACGAGACTTGATAGCCGTACAGCTTGGCGAGCGAGCTGAAGGCGGCGTAGGAGTAGTCCTTGCTGATCGTAAGCGGCTGCACCGCGTTGTAAGGAGCGCCGTTGATCATCATTTTTGTGCTGTTTTTGGTCAGAACGAGCGTCTGGGCACCGTCCTGAGGACTGGCATTCGCGCTGCCGCCGTACACAGGAAGCAATAACAAGGAAAGCATGAGCAGCCATTTCATCGGTTTCATGGATCGGGTCTCCTTTGATTCTAATCGGTAAAGAACGGCCGAATCGCTTATCGCACTTAGAATAAAACGCAGGTCCGATGGAAATGTTGCGAAATTTGGGATTTTTATCAATGGACGCAAGCAAGAAGGCCCGCCGTATGGACAGGGAAAAACGGCCGGGCATTCCTCGGACAGGCAGCCCTCGATATTAGTACTAAGTCCTAATACCTTGATATATAATGGCTGAAAGAACCGTCAGTTTATGGAGGCGATAGGGGATGGAGGATAGCAAACCCTGTCTGAACGCAGCAAGAGAGCTGCTGCTGCAGGAAATTTCAGCTCTGACCGAAGACGAGTTCAATGAGATCGCGGAAAACCATGCGTGGAGCATCGCTCAAATTTGCCAGCATTTGTTGAAGACGGAAATCTTGTTCCAAAAAGCCCTTGCATTCGGCCTGCGCCAAGAGCAGCAATCCCGACCACAGCGGCAGTCCATCGAAATCGTGTCCGATCGCTCCATCAAATTTCCAGCCCCGAAGGTTTCGGAGCCCGATGATGGCCCCTTTCAAATTCCGCAAATCGTCCAGCAATTGAACGGCGCCAGGTCAAATTTCTTGGCATTTCTGGATTCGATCGAGGATAAATCCGTGTTGAAGGTAGCAGCCGTGCATCATCCCCGCTTCGGCGATCTGCCTCTGGATCAATGGGTGGAGCTGCTGCATCTGCATGAGCGGCGGCATATTGAACAAATCATAGAGCTGAAATCGGTACTGAAGCAGAATTAGAATCCAATCGAGGCATTTCAAAATGGCCGCGGCAAGCAGCTCCGCCAGCAGAGCCGTCCATCACATCAAGTCGGCGCCCTTCGCATTCCACATTCAGCCCGGCCTTACTCCCGCCCCGCCCATCCGACGATCTTCAGGTCGGAATTCACGTAAGCGCCGATCGTTCCCTCCATGAGATCTTTGTCCGTCGCGAAATCGACCCGGCATACGCCTTTCTCGACCGTCGGCGTGACAGGAGCCTCCTTCAGCTGCCGTTGTTCCCGCCGCATCGCCGCTTCCCGCCATGCCTGAACTCCTTCCGAAATCCAATGACCGCCGCAGGAGCATCGCGATCTCCGCCTCATTAGAGCATGTCCTTCATTTTCCCATATACGAAAAACAAGGAAGCATCCTTGCATCCGCTTCATTCGGATCAGGCCCGGAGCTTTACAATCGCCTTTTCCCGGTCCTTGCTGGCCACATAGAACCGGTACTCGGTAAGGCTGCATCCAAGCAGTCCCTGATCATAGCTGAGCTCTTGCAGCCGGAATGGAATCGCCGCTTCCTTCAGCCTCTCCAACACGGCATCGGTGCCGGATGCTTCCGTGGAACACCAGACGCAATGCCTGAATTTCGAGGTCATCCGCGCCGCGGCGCAGCGAAGCCAGCTCTCGATGTTTCCTGTCATGCTTCCTCCACCTCTCCCGATCAGGCCATCCTTTCTAATGAACTATGCGGCAGGAGCAGGGTGCAGAACATGGACCGATTGGCGGGAATGCAAAAAAAACCTTGAAGGCCCGGGGGCTTTCAAGGTTCGGCTCATTGAAGGCCGGGTTCTACAGCACTTTGGAAAGGAATTCGCGCGTGCGCTCATGCTGCGGAGCGGCAAATACGTCGCGGGGGTTGCCTTCCTCTACGATATAACCGCCGTCCATGAAGATCAGGCGGTCGGCCACTTCGCGGGCAAAGCCCATCTCATGGGTGACGATGATCATCGTCATGCCCTGCTGGGCGAGCTTCTTCATGACGTCGAGCACCTCCCCGACCATCTCGGGGTCCAGCGCGGATGTCGGCTCGTCGAAGAGCATGACATCCGGCTGCATGGCGAGCGCGCGGGCGATGGCGATGCGCTGCTTCTGGCCGCCGGACAGGCTGTCGGGACGAGCATCGCGCTTGTCCTCGAGGCCGACCGTCCGCAGCAGCTCCAGCGCGATCTTCTCGGCTTCTTCCTTGCCGAGCCCCTTCACCTTGCGCGGGGATACAGTCAGGTTGTCCAGAACCGACATATGCGGAAACAGGTTGAAGTGCTGGAACACCATGCCCATCTTCTGGCGGATGGAGTTCAGATCCTTCTGGGCGCCCGTCACATCGCGGCCCTCGAAGCGGATCATGCCGCCGGTCGGCTCCTCGAGCCGGTTCAGGCAGCGCAGGAACGTGCTCTTGCCGGAGCCGCTCGGGCCGATGACGGCTACGACCTCGCCCTTGCTGATGTTCGCGTTGATGCCCTTCAGCACCTCGTTCTTGCCGAACGATTTGCGCAGTTCTTGAATTTCGATCATCGCTGGCCCATCCTCCTCTCAAGCAAGATAAGCAGGCGGGACAGCGTGAAGGTCATGATGAAGTAGATGCCGCCTGCCACCAATAGCGGCTCGAACGAGCGGAACGTCACGCCCTGGATCGTCCGGGCGTTGTACAGCAGCTCGGCGAGGCCGACGACCGAAATCAGCGAGGAATCCTTGATGATGACGATAAGCTCGTTGCCGATGGCCGGCAGCATGTTGCGGAAAGCCTGCGGCAGCACGATGAGCCGCATCGTCATGCCGCGGGACATCCCGAGGGAGCGGGCCGCTTCGGTCTGGCCTTTGTCGATGGCCTGGATGCCCGCCCTGAATACTTCCGCCATGTAAGCGGCGCTGTTGATCGTCAAGGCGACGACGCCCGCGACGAACGCCGGCAGGTTGATGCCGACCGTAGGCAGCGCGTAGTAGATGATCAGAATCTGCACGAGCATCGGGGTGCCGCGGATGATCTCGATGTACGTTACCGCAAGGAATTTGAGCACCCAGATCCGGGAAAGGCGGACAAGGGCAAGCAATACGCCGAAGACAGTGCCGAACAGCACTCCCAAAACGGAAAGACGGAGCGTAAGCCAGGCTCCGTCCACAAAGTAAGACCAGTATCCGTTGAGTGCGGAAAAATCGAGATTCATTTTATTCGCACCATCCGTCCCTTATTTTCCGACCAGTTCATTGGCTTCGACGACGAAGCGGTCGATCTCTCCGCTTTCCTTCAGACGGTCGATCGTTTTGTTGACGGAATCGACAAGCTCCTTGTTGCCTTTCTTGATGGCGATGGCGGAACCCGCTTCGTCGGCGGACTGCTCGATCTTCACGTTCGTCAGCGCGACCGTATCCTGTGCTTTGACGTACTGGTCGGCAACCGGCTTCTCCAGAATCAGAGCGTCCACGCGGCCGGAATTCAGCTCCAGGATCAGTTCCGGGATCTTGGCGATCGAAGTCAGCTTGGCGCCTTCGATTTCCTTGGCGATTCCTTCTTGGATCGAACCTTTTTGGACGCCGATTTTTTTGCCTTTCAGATCGTCCAGCGTGTTGAAGCTTCCTTCGTTTCCTTTTTTGGCGAGCACGCCTTGATCGGCCAAATAGTAGATCTTCGAGAAGTCGACGGCTTTCGCGCGTTCCTCGGTCGGCGTCATGCCCGAGATGACGAAATCGACTTTGCCCGTATCGAGCGACAGCAGCAGGCCGTCAAAATCCATGTCCTTGATTTCCAGCTTGGCGTTCATATCCTTGGCGATTTCCTTGGCGATCTCGATATCGAAGCCGACAATCGCGTCTTTGCCGTCAACCGTTTTGTGGAACTCGTAAGGCGCGTAGTCCGCACTCGTGCCGAGCACCAGCGTTTTCTGCTCCGTGCCCGCATTCGTATTCTCGGCCGCGCCCGTATTCGCGGCACCGCCCGTATTGCTTTCGACATTGCCTTTCTGGCCGCATGCTGTCAGCACCAGCATTGCCGCGATCGCTACTGTCCAAACCTTCTTCATGATCATCTCTCCCGCCTCTATTTAATCGATGTGGAGCGGGCTGGAACCCGTCCGATGGCTAGCAAAAGTAAATATGCGAAAAAACGAATAAATAATTACGAATGCCAGTATAACACCGATAATAAGCAATCACAACGTTTGAAGCGCAAGTTTCAAAATGATGCCATTTACGTCTTTTTAAGATGAAGTTATTTACGAATAAAGATATTTTATCCTGTACTCTTGCTAGTAATGGTTAAAAGCAAGAAATGAACAAGGAAAGAACTGTTCGGAACAGTTCTTTCCCTCTTTCATTTCAATCCATCAGGATGCGTGGAGCAGCCGGCTGATGATGACGGCAGCCTGAGCGCGGTTGGCCTTGCCTTTCGGCTCGAATCCGCCGCTTCCCGTTCCCGTGAGGATTCCTTTTTCGCTGAGCAGAGCTACGGAAGATTTGGCATAGGAAGCGATCTTGCCGCTGTCTTTATAGGCTGCAAGCGCCGCAGACGAATCCGCAGCTGCGATGCTGCCAGCCAGCTTGAACGCATTCGCCGCCATGATCGCCATTTCTTCCCTCGTGATCGCCCGGCCAGGCTCGAACTTGCTCTCGCCCGTGCCTTTGGCGATGCCTGCCGACACAGCGGCAGCGACAGCGTCATAGTACCAGGCATTCCGGCTCACATCGCCGAACGACATGCTCGCCGTCCCGCTCGGCACGTTGAGCGCCCGCACGAGCATCGTCAGGAACTCGGCGCGGGTTACTTCCTTCTTAGGACCGAAGCTGTTTTCGTCCAGTCCTTTGACGATGCCCTTGGCGTACAGCTCTGCGATCGCATCTCCAGCCCAAGAGCTGACGGAGTCGAGATCGCGGAAGCTGTGAGCCGGCGCCGGCGTCGGAGAAGCCGAAGGCTGAATCGACGGCGATGGCGCAGGCGTCGCGGTCGGTGCAGGCGTAGCTGTAGGTGCTACGGTCGGCGCCGGTGTCCAAGGCGAAACCGACGAGGTCGGGATCTCGCCGTCTCCATCGTCCATGGAAGCGGCTGCCGCTGCAGGCGCTGCCGCGTAGATGGCATTGGCGAGCAGACGGTATTGAGCCTGAGGATGCGCCTTGTTGGTCAGCTCGCCGGCGAAGACGGTCACGTTCAAGGCCGCGTTGGCCAGTTTGAAGCCCATGACCTTGCCTTTGACGACGTCATGCCCAGGCCACCAGCCGGCGATGAAGAAATCTTCTGCAGCGCTTGCCGAGGCCAGAATTTCGGCGCCTTCCGGAACGGATTTGATATAGGATCCGGATTGGGTGTACAGATAATCATCTCCCAGATATGGAGCGGAGATGACGCTGTCCTGGTTCAGGACCGCTTTGATCAAGCCTTCATGGGTGCTGCCCGTAGTCGCGAAATCGAATCCCGGAAGCAGTCCCGTCCCCTTCAGCGTATTCATCGCCGCTCTTCCATATGCGATGAAAGGCTTGCCGGCTTCAATGAAGGCTTTGCTGCCGGCCGTATTGACGAGCACATCCGCTGCGGCCTGATCGGCCGCGATCTTGAAGCCGAGATCCTTGAGCGCGAATGCCGGAACGCCGGATGCGGATACGGCAGCGGACTTCAGCAGCTTGCCGCTTGGGACGGAGCTCGGGGAATACCAAGGAATGGTAACCAGGGAATACTTGTCCTTGACGAGCTTCAGGTTCGCATACGAGACGAGGTAGTCGCCCTTCTCGTAATCCGGTCCCCCTGCCGTAAGGAGCGTAACAGCCTTGCCGGCAGCCGTCAGCTCGTTGACCGCCCGGATCGCATCGTTGTTGCTGCTGCGGATGACATAATGGGCATAAGAGCCGTTGATAACCGATGCGGGCTTGTCTGCTTTCGCTACCGCTTCAGTTTTGCCGGCGAACGCGTTCTTGACGTAGACCGCGTAGCGGTCGAAACCTCTCATATAAGAGAAGCTCTGTACGATGTCGGCATACATTTCGCTGAAGTCGGAAACGTCGATGCCGTCATACAGGACGAGATTGGCGAAGCTGCGCTTGGCTTGATGCATAGGAACAAGATAAGTGCCGGCAGGATACGTCCTGCCCTCAATCGTTGCGTAATCGGTCGTCTTCTCGACCTTGATGCTGTTTCGGATCAGGTAGTTCACCATATTGACCGCTTCGAGAGCGTTCTTCTGGTTGGATGCGTCGACCGGAAGGACATAGTACTCCGGGAAGAAGCTTTTGCCTTCGGCGCGCGGGCGGCCGATGGACTCATGCTTGGCATTGACCAGATACTTGTCGACAGTCGGGCTGTCAACGTTCCCGATGCCGCGCTTGTACACTTCCAGCTGGTTCAGGAACAGCTTCTGCTTGTTCGCCATGACGTAATCCGTCGAAGCAAGCGCGGTATACAGCAGTGCCGTCGTCGAATCTTCATTCAGCTCGGGAATCTCGATCGTATGGCCGAGAGCGCCCTGGTGCATGGCGAATACGGCTGTGTAGGCAGGCGAAGCGTCGTCCCAGCCCGTAGCGTTGGCGATCGGCTTGTAGCTCGGGTCTGCAGCCGCTTTTTCGGCTTCCAGATAAGGGATGTGGTACACATCGTACTTCGTGTTGGCGACAGCGGCGCGGCCCATCGCATCGGCTTGCTCCACCATGCTGTCGATCAGCAGATCGTAGTCGATGTTCGGATCATGGGGAGGCGTGCACGGCTCGATCAGGAACTGGCCGACGAACCCGTGGAAATCCAGGAAGGACAGCGGCGACCACTTGGCGATCTCGCTGGCGACGATCTGCGTCTCCGGCTGCGTCTGGTACGAGTTGTCGCGGTTCAGGTCGAAGCTGTTCGCATTGGCCCTCGTATTGAGGTAGCGGCCATCCGGATTCTGCGTGTAGTTCAGCAGGAAGATGACGTCATCCAGCGCATCCGCCACATCGAAGCTTACCTGGCGCGCGGCTCCGGAGCTGTCGGTCGTGCCGTACTGGATCGTGTCCTTCTTGGTCATTTCCTCAAAGAAGTTCAGGATCGCATCCACGCCCGGTGCTTCGTCCGGATGGATGTTGTTGATCCAGACCGGCACTTTGTAGTCCGTCAGCTTGCCGCTGCGGATCTTCTCCTGCAGCCCGGCCGGATCTTCGATCATGGCGGGCAGCGTCTCGTTCACATACTGGTCGACGGACGCCTTGTCCTTGGCCAGAATCGTGAAGTTGATGTCGCGGCCCTGGACGGACTTGCCGAGCACCCGGGTCTCGATGTAGCGGCCGCTCTTCGCGCCGGCCGTTATGCGGTCGATTTCCGGCTTGATTTCGTCATAAGTGCGGTAGGTGTCATAGACGTTCAGCTTGATCGGCGCCGAAGCGACCGGTACGCCGTCAGCGTCGGATACCATCAGCACGTTCGTGCCGAGCAGCTTCGGATACAGCTGGCGGTAGGGGCTGCCGGACACGTTGACGCGGTCATAGGGCAGGTCGAACGTGATCTTGGCGGTAAGATGGCGTCCGCTTACAACGGGCTTGCCTTCCAGATAGATGAAGGGAGCTCCGGAATAATCGCCTTTCTGCGCATTGTACTTCTTCCAGTCGCTGAGAGGCTTGCCGCCATAGGTCCAATTCATATAAACGGCATCCGTCGCGGAAATTCCGGACGGAAGAGTCATATCGACCGTAATCGTGCGCTTCTCGGTGATCGAGGCCTTGTCGCTGCTCAAGGTCAGCTTGTCGGACGGCTCTTCGATTTCCAGCAGCAGGTTCGTCAGCACGGACGCGAAGGTGCTCAGCCTTTCTTCGACCCTGCCGGGATAATTGGCGTTCAGATAAGACAGCGTATCTTTGGCTGTATGCCAGATGGCTCCGTCCTTCTCGGTCTGGGTGTAGCCGTCCTTGTCGCCAAGCGCCCAATTGGTCGCTTCCAGATAAGCGTACGGAATGCCGGCGTTCTTGAACGGAGCATGGTCGCTCCAGTCGCCGGTCGTCCCGGCAGGATACTCGGGATTGTCCCCGTTCTGAGTCTGCAGGTCCAGTCCGAGCGTGCCGGCGATGGCCAGCGCCTGGTCGCGCGCGAAGCCGCCCTTTCCGGCAGATCCGTAGACATACATATGGTCTCCGGCAGCGAGGCTGTCCAGGTTGATCATGGCCACGGTGTTGGCCTTGTCGGCCTCGGACATGGCGGCTGCATAGGCTTTGGAGCCCTGCAGGCCGGCTTCCTCGGAACCGAAGGCAACGAATTTGATCGTGTATGGAACCGTCTGCTGCGATACCGCTTTAGCAGACTCAAGCATGACGGCGACGCCGGAGGCATTGTCGTCCGCGCCGCGGCTAGGCGCCTTCACGGAATCGTAATGAGCGCCGACTATGATCGTGCGCGGAGATGCGCCATGCTTCTCGGCGACGACATTGTAGCTTTTGCCGCCGTTCTTGGAGTTGTAGACGAACTCGGTGACGGTGGGGCTGTACCCCATTGCGGCGAATTCTCCCTGGATATAATCCCGCGCCTCATTTTCCTTGGCGGAACCAGCCGGCCGCGTGCCGATCGTATCCGTAAGATTGATCATGTACTGGTACGCCTCGTAGCCAGGCGCTCCCTGCACTAGAGATCCGTTGAGCGGCACACTCGTTTGTGCATCCGTTGTTTGGACGGTCGCCGAATCATAAGCGCTCGGCAGCGCGGCGGATGCCGCAGGAGCCAGCAGCGATGCAAGCATCGAACCGGCAATGACGGCAGACAACAGCTTTCTATTCAGCTTCAAGCGGCTGGACAAGATTTCATTCCCCCTTATTATGTATACAATATACTAAAGACTGTATAACGTATGGTAGGAATTATAACATTGCGATCCTATTCTCTCAATCTATCTTTTCAATTATTACGATTCGGTATATTCCTTGATAGCAAACGACTTTTTTCATGGTTTTGCTCGTTGAAATGAACCAAACAGCAACCAAACATACGATAAAATCAAGCTTAATGCAAAGGGCTGCTCCGTATAATCATGCAGCAGCCCGGATCGCAGCCTTTCCGCCTATAAAATACGCTTGCCGAGCAAGGAAGCCGCGAGCTCAACCGCTGCCCTGGCCGTCCGCCGCGCAGGATCCAGCACCGGATTCACCTCTACCAGCTCCATCGAAGTGACGATTCCGCTCTCCGCCAGCAGCTCCAGCGCATAGTGGGCTTCCCGGTAGCTCAGTCCTCCGGGAACCGGCGTCCCCACTCCCGGAGCCTGCAAGGGATCGAGACAGTCCAGGTCGAAGCTGATATGAACGCCGTCGGCATCCCGCCCGGCGGCGGCGATCGCTTTTTCCATGACCGCATGAATGCCCATCCGGTCGATCTCATGCATCGTGAAGCAAGTCATGCCGGACGAGCGGATGAACTCTTTTTCACCGGGATCCAGTTCCCTCACGCCGACGAGAACGACATTCTCAGGACGGATCAACGGCCCTGCTCCCGGAATGTCCGCGAGCGTGAAGGAGCCGTGTCCGACCGCTGCCGCCAGAGCCATGCCGTGCATGTTGCCCGAGGGGGTCGTGCCTTCGTGGTTCAAGTCCCCATGCGCATCGAACCAGATGACTCCCAGCTTGCCGTAATGTCCGCTGAGGCCGGCCAGCGTTCCGATGGCGACGCTGTGGTCTCCGCCGAGCACGAGGGGAAAAGCCCCTGAACTGACGCTGCGATATACTTTCTCTCCGACCAGGCCAGCCATTTCCGCCACTTCAGCCTTGTGCTTCATCAAGCATCCGGAAGGGGCCGGCTCCACCGCATCTCCCGGCACGTCGACTTCCCATTCCTCCGCCAGCTCCAGCTCCATCGCCTTCAGCTGCCGCTTGAGTCCGGCCTCGATGATGCTCTCCGGTCCAAGCTCCGTACCTGCACGGCCCCCGCCGAGCCAGAATGGCACTCGAATCAGCTGAATCTTGCGCTGCCCGTTCCGCTGCCGCTCATTCATGTCCGTCGTCATCTTCATCATCGCTACCGTCTCCTTTGTGGTCGATGTCGGCTTCAAGCACTTCCGCCAGTCTTTCGAGCGCCCAGTCGAGCTCCTCCTCGGCAATGACGAGAGGCGGGGCAAGACGGATCGTCGTATCATGCGTTTCCTTGCACAGAAGGCCCTTGGACATCAAGGCTTCGCAGTACTCTCGCGCGGGACGGTCCAGCTCGATGCCGACGAACAGCCCGCGGCCGCGGATTTCCCGGATGCGGGGACTCCGGATCGCATGCAGCCTTTCCAGCAGATAAGCTCCGAGACGCTCGGAACGCTCCGCCAGAGCTTCGTCCTCCAGGACGTCCAGCGCTGCGGAGGCGACCGCGCAGGCAAGCGGGTTGCCGCCGAATGTGGACCCGTGCGATCCCGGCTCGAACACCCCAAGCACGCCTTCATCCGCCGCCACGGCCGAGATCGGCATGATGCCGCCGCCCAGCGCCTTGCCCAGCACGTACATGTCCGGCTCCACCTCTTCCCAATCGCAGGCGAAGCGCCTGCCGGTGCGGCCGAAGCCGGTCTGGATCTCGTCGGCGATCATCAGCATGCCTCGGCGGCTGCACAGCTCCCGGATTCCGCGCAGGTAACCGTCCGGAGGAATGACGATTCCCGCCTCTCCCTGGATCGGCTCGATGAGCACGGCAGCGGTATGCTCCCCGACCGCCGCCTCCATCGCCTCCAGGTCGCCGTAAGGAACGAGCTTGAAGCCCGGCAGGAAAGGGCCGAATCCTCTCTTGTATTCCTCGCTCGAAGAGAAAGAGGTGATCGCGAGGGTTCTTCCATGGAAGTTGCCCGTGCAGACGATGATCTCCGCCTGATCCTCCGGGATTCCCTTGACTGTGTAGCCCCAGCGGCGGGCGGCCTTCAGCGCCGTCTCCACCGCCTCGGCGCCCGTATTCATGGCCAGGATTCTCGGCTTGCCCGTGAAGTCGGCAAGCTTGCCGTAGAACGCAGCCGCCGCGTCATTGTGGAAGGCCCGGGAAGTCAGCGTCACCTTGGCAGCCTGGTCCTGCAGCGCCCGGATCAGCACCGGATGGCGATGGCCATGGTTCAGAGCCGAATAAGCGCTCAGCATATCCATGTAGCGTTCGCCTTCCGGGCTGTGCACCCAGACGCCGGAGGCCTTCTCGATGACGATGGGCAGAGGGTGGTAATTGCGGGCGGCATGCCGCTCGGATAAAGCGATGGCTTCTGCGGATTGCATGTTTTTTCTCTCCTTTAAATGCATATTGTATTTTGTATACAATATGACGGATAAAAAATCCCGGATGCGGGAAACATCCAGGCGCCCTGCCTCCACCCGGCCAACAGAGATCCGGAGGGTTAAAACACGCTTCATTTGTATACAATATTCTAGTATGGAAGCGCTTATCGCGTATGAAAGGAATAATAACATAGAAAATGGAATCTAACAATGATTTTCTTGATTAATGGAATTCATGTGCATAAACCGAACATGCAACTGTCATCATTATTCTTTTTATGCCCTTGATGAAGCTTAAAACCGATGATAATATGTGTCATATGGAGTATTTATACAAATAAATTGCATATCCATGCACGATAACCTAGCAACGCTTCAACAGAGGAGTGAAGGCATGCAGCCGAAGTACCAGTCCCTCAAGGATCATGTCTATGAGTACATCGCCCAGCGGATCCAGGAAGGAACGCTGCTTCCCGGCTCCAAGATCAACGAGGCCGAAATATGCAAGAGGCTGGACATCAGCAGGACGCCTACCCGCGAGGCTTTGTTCCAGCTCAGCTCGGACAACCTGCTCGATTACCTGCCTCGACGGGGCTTCACCGTCAAAGCTTTCGACCAGAAAAAAAAGGAGGATTACTCCCTCCTGATCGGAACGCTGGATTCGCTGGCCGCCACGCTGGCTGTCGATCACTTGAGCGATAGGGACCTTGAGGCTCTCGACGATCTGGTCGCGGCGATTCAGGACGATCTGGATGCCTATGACTTCAGCCGTTATTACGAGCATCAGGCGCAGTTCCACGAATACTACCTCCGCAGATGCGGCAACTCCACCCTGATCGAGATGCTGGATTCCCTCAAGAACGGATTCCTGCGGCAATCCTATGCCAGCGAGGACAAGGAAAGGCTGGTTGCCCTCCTGCAGGAAATCAACGGCGAGCACCGCCTGATCGCCGAGCTGTTCCGCAGCCGCGACAAGGAGAAGCTGGAGCAGGCGGTACGCCTCCATTGGCGCATCATCGATTCCGATATGCTGTAGCCGGCGAAGTTTTTCGTCCGCAGAGCAGGGATAAGCGGGAAAAAGCGAAGAGGCTGCCCCCAGTCATTTTCATGACTTATGGGACAGCCTCTTTGTTTTGCCTCTATGAACGGCTGACAGCTGCCGAGCCGCATACGGCGGCATCAGCTCCAGGGAAGCACGTAGAGCAGGATCGCGAAGAAATGGACGGCCGAGCCGGCCAGCACGAACAGATGCCATACCGCGTGATGGTACGGGAATCCCCGCCATACATAGAAGATCGTGCCGACCGTGTAGAGCAGACCGCCGGCAATGAGCAGAGCGACTCCGCCGGGAGCGAGGCGAGCCGTAAGGGGGCCCCAGGCAAATACGATCAGCCATCCCATCGCGATGTACAGGATCGTCGAGGTGAACAGGAATCTCGTCACGAAAAACGATTTGAACAGCACGCCGAATACCGTGATTCCCCAAATGATGCCGAACAGCGTCCACCCCAGCTTTCCGCCGACCATATGGAACAGCAGAGGCGTGTATGTGCCTGCGATGAATACGTAAATAAAGGAGTGGTCCAGCACCTCGAGCACCTGCTTGGCCCGCCCCTCCCGGAAGCTGTGCACCAGCGTCGAAGCCGCATACAGCAGCAGCATGGCCACTCCGTAGATCGTGAAGCTGACGACATGCAGCGCCGTTCCCTTCTCGGCCGCGAACACGATGAGCAGCACGAGCGCCGCGACGCTCAGCGCCGTGCCGATTCCATGCGTGACCGCATTGGCCACTTCCTCGCGCCGCGTATACGTGTACGTATTTGCCATGAATCCCTTCCTCCTTCCTCATTCCCTATCCTATGAAATCGCTTGCTGGGCGGTTACACCTTCTCGTTGGAGTACGCTACCCGGGAATCCACCTCGAATACCGCTTCCTGCATCGCCGGATCGTACACATACGAAGGCCTGTCCAGGTCGTACAGCCAGAACTTGCGGATAAGTCCGGAAGAATCGTCGCTTACGAAATGAAAGAAGTTCAGCTGATCGATGTTGTCTCCGATATAGGACGCATCGGCAGCGGCCAGATTGGACACCGTGATGACCCATCCCCTGCCGCCCTCTTCCACCTGGAAGGCAAGCGAATGCGCCCCTGTATCGAGGAGAGTACGGCCGATGACAAGCTTGATCAGAAGCCGCTCGCTCATGCCGGAACGCCTCCCTTGCCGACTGGAGCCATGTCGATCAGCAGCAGCCGCGTCCCGTCCGGGCCCGCCTTCAGCTCCAGCTTGTCGAAGCCCGAAGCCCGGAGCATGTCGCCTTGGGCCAGCTCGCCGTCGACGCCTTCCGCGCCAAGGCTGCCGTCCAGCACGAAGACGGCCAGCAGGCGCTCTTCGCGCGTGTAGTGGATGATGCCTTGGCCGCCGCCGAGCTCGCTCAGATACAGATTCACATCCTGATGGATGCCAGCAGCGCCGGGTCCCGCCGCATCCCTGGAGACGATCGGCAGCAGCTGTCCATGGATGGACTTCGGATCGAAAAAGCTCGTCTCGTAGGACGGCTCCAGCTTCCTCGTCTCGGGAGTGAACCAGATCTGCAGGAAATGAACCGGCTCGTCCGGGTCGGGATTGACCTCCGAATGCACGATGCCTGTCCCGGCCGTCATGCGCTGAACGCCGCCGTAGGTCGTCTCGGCGCTGCCGCCCGAGCTGTCTTCATGCTTCAGCCTGCCGCTGAGGACGATGGACACAATCTCCATCTCGCGATGCGGATGGGCGCCGAAGCCTCTGCCGCCGGCGACGATATCTTCGTTGAACACGACCATGGAGCCGAAGCTGCGGTTGCTCTCTTCATAATAATCCCCGAAGCTGAAGCTCTGGCTGCTCTTCAGCCACTCGTTCTCGCGATGGGAACGGTCCGCGTTGCGGCGAATCTCGTACATGGGCCTGCCCCTTTCTCTAATCGAATTATATTTACTTACCTTTTTGTAGTTTAACGGAAGGCAGGTCGCCTTTCAACCAGTCCGCCACGGCGCTGATCGTCTTGTCGAGATTGCTGCGGGAGTCTCCGTCCACATAAGGAAGCTGGTGGCGGAAATAATTCGTATGCCCGCCGATGACCGGCAGCCCCTTCACATAACCCGGCGCGTAGCGCATCCGGTTCCAGGCTGGAATTCCGCCAGGCAGCCGCAGCCAGCCTCCCCAGCTCCCGAGCCGCGTCACGGGATCGTCCGGCCGGCCTCTGCCGTCAAGCGCGTAGAAATACGCGCTGCTCTCCTGCAGCTCATCCGGAACCGGCACCCGGGGAGACCCGATCTGGACGACCCGGATGTCATCCGCCGGAATGCCTTGCTCCAGCAGCAGCCGCGCGGCCCGGCATGCCGCGACTCCTCCGCCGCTGTGGCCGAGCAGCAGCACCGGTCCGCCCGCATAAGAGCGCCCGAGATCGCGGATCATCGCGCGGGCTCCGATCCGGCTCGGGAACAGCAGCCGGGTCAGATCCGACCGGACCTCCCATACTTGCCGCCACAGCTTGCGGGAATAATCGCCATAGGGAAACAGCACCTCCATGGACACCTCCGTGCCCTGCTCGCCAAAGAGCCGATCCAGCATGCGCCTGCATTCCTGAAACGTGGAAGGATAAGTCGCGACGCCGGCGACCAGATAGACCGTCAACTTGGAAGGCTGCCAAAACGCCACGTCAATCGCCTCCTCTAGAGTTAAATTGTAGCATTAACCGGGGAAGCAGCGCCAATACGTCTCCCGCCGCAACTTGCGTGAAGCCCGAATTCACCGTGCCCCGACGCGGACGCGGGAGGCTTTGGCCCGGCCGGCCCCAGTGTCGCCGGCAAGGAATTTCTGCGGATGAAACGGCGCTGGAAGGCCATACTTTAACTACCACTTCAGGAATCGGGCGGAGGTTGCGTGCCATGATTGTTATCAAGAATGTCAACAAGAAGTACGACGACGGCTTCCATGCCCTCAAAGATATCAACCTCGAATTCCGCAAAGGCGAGATGACCGTCCTCATCGGACCGAGCGGCTGCGGGAAATCGACCACGATGCGGCTCATCAACCGCCTTGTCGCTCCGACCAGCGGCTCCATCACGATCGACGGCAAGGACATCGCATCGATCGATCCCGTAGAGCTGCGCCGCAGCATCGGCTACGTCATCCAAAGCGTAGGGCTGTTCCCCCATATGACGATCGCGCGCAACGTGGCCACCGTTCCGCGCCTCAAGCATTGGGACAAGGATCGGATCGCGAGCCGCGTCGACGAGCTGCTGGAGATGGTCGGCCTGAATCCCGACCAATACCGGGACCGCTATCCTTCGGAGCTGAGCGGCGGCCAGCAGCAGCGGGTCGGAGTCATCCGCGCGCTGGCGGCAGATCCGGACGTCATCCTCATGGACGAGCCGTTCAGCGCCCTCGATCCGCTCAGCCGCGAGCAGCTCCAGGAAGACATGGCGCGGCTGCAGCAGGAGCTGCACAAGACGATCATCTTCGTCACGCATGACATGGACGAAGCGCTCAAGATCGCCGACCGCATCGTCCTCATGAAGGACGGAGAAGTCGTGCAAAGCGATACGCCGGATCGGATTCTCCGCCACCCGGCCAACGACTTCGTCCGTTCCTTCATCGGGCAGAAGCGTCTGGACGCGGGTGTCGGACAGGAAGAAGCGCTGCAGCTTGAAGGAGCGAACGCTTCGGTCGACTCCCCTTCCGCTTCCGTCAACGACGTCATGGTCACCCAGCCGGCCATCACGTATCCGAACCGCGGATTGGCCGAGGCGATTCTGACGATGGAGCGGCGCAAGGTGGATTCCCTGTACGTCGTGGACCGCCAGCGGCGCCTGCTCGGCAGCGTGTCGATCTACAACGTTCTGGACCGGTACGGCGAAGAGGAAAAGACCGTGTCCGACGTCATGATGCCCGTGCGCTACGTCGTCCAGTCGGGCACTCCGCTGGCACAGGCCGTCGAGCTGCTCGCCAGCCACCGGCTGCACAACGTCGCTGTCGTGGACGAAGGCGGACGCTTCATCGGACTTATTACCCGCGGCAGCGTCGTCCGCCACTTGGCGGAGCTGCTGCCGTCGCTCGGCGATGGAGGCGACGGAGAACGGGATTGGGATACCGGAACGAGTGGCTACGGCGGTTCCGCTGCGGACAGCGGCTCCGATTCCGGCGGCCAAGGCGCTCGCGGCGATGCGGAGAGAGACATTGATGATGATGACCAAGGAGCCCGTGGCAGAGCGGGGGGAGACAGCGGAGAAAATTCCCCAACGGATAGCGGCGGGCATGGCGAGACGGCGCCGGAGCGTACTGACGACGAAGGGAAGGATCCTTCATGATCGGCTTCTTTTCTTTTGTCCGGGACCGCTTTCCCGACATCCTGACCGCGCTGCGCGAGCATCTGGGCATCTCGCTCGCCGCCGTGCTGCTCGGCTGCGCCATCTCGCTGCCGCTCGGCGTGCTGCTCGTCTACAACCGGATCCGCTGGCTGAACAGCGCTGTGTTCTTCGCGGCCAATCTGCTGCAGACGATTCCGAGCCTAGCGCTGCTCGCCATCCTGATTCCGCTCATGGGCATCGGCGTCAAGCCGGCGGTGCTCGCGCTGCTGCTCTACTCCATCATGCCGGTGCTCCGCAACACCTATGAAGGCTTCCGCAGCGTCGATCCCCATGTGCTGGAATCGGCGCGCGGCATGGGCTATTCGCCCGCGCAGCGGCTGCTGCGCGTCCAGCTGCCGCTGGCCGTGCCGTACATCATGTCCGGCATCCGGCTGACGACCGTCTACGTCATCAGTTGGGCCACTCTGGCGACCTTGATCGGAGCCGGCGGCCTCGGACAGCTGATCGTCTCCGGCATGGGCGTCAACCAGCCCTATCTCATCGTCGCCGGTGCACTAGGAGCGATCGCGCTGTCGCTGGCCGCCGATCTGCTGCTCGGCTGGATCGAAGGCGCCCTGACCCGCCGCTTCGGCTTGAGGGGAGGCGCAGCCGCGTGAGGAGCAGACATTGGACAGACATGCCCGTGGATTGGATGGCGCGCCTTACGGCGATAAGCCCGCCGGGGGACAGGTTCGCGGTCCTGAAGGCGATGAGGCGGGCGGCAGCACGGTTCGCGATTCTGAAAGCGACAAGCCGGCCGGAGAAGCCGGAATACTCCGGGAAAGCCGGCCGCATGGCGGCGCTTCCGCTTCTGCTGGCGTTCCTCCTGCTCGCCCCGGGCTGCACGGGCAAGGCGGACCTCCGGATCGGCGCCCAGACCTTTACCGAAACGAAGATTCTGGCGGAAATGTACAAAGCCCTCATTGAACGCAGCACGGATCTGCAGGTGAAGGTCATTCCCGACCTGGCTGCCAGCCCGCTCGTATTCAGCGCGCTCGACAGGGGCGACATCGATCTGGCCACGCTGTATTCCGGCGAGATCTTCAACAACCACTTTCCCGTAAAGCCGACCAAGGATCGTGCCGAGGTGCTGCGCCAAGCCAAGGAAGGCTTTGACAAGTATTTCGGCTTCGACTGGATGGATCCGCTCGGCTTCGAGAACACGTATGCCTTCACCGTCCGGCGCGAAGTCGCGGAGCAGAAAGGCTACAAGACCATATCCGACATCAAGCCGGATGCCGCCTCCATGCGCTTCGGCGTGGACACCTCCTGGCTGGAGCGGGTCAGCGACGGTTACCCGGCTTTCCAGAAGGTTTACGGCATTTCCTTCGCCAAGTCCTATCCGATGGAGCTGAGCCTCGTATATTCCGCCGTCAAGAACAAGCAGGTCGACATCGTCCTCGCGTACTCGACAGACGCCCGGCTGAAAGCCTTCGATCTGGCCACGCTGGCGGACGACAAGCATTTTTTCCCGCCCTATGATGCGTCGGCCGTCATGCGCAAGGACATGGAAGCCCGCCATCCGGAGATCAAGCAAGCGATCGCCCCGCTGTTCGGCACGATGGACCGCGATACGATTGTGAGCCTCAACTACAAGGTCGACATCGAGAAAAAGAGCGAGCGCGAAGTAGCGCTCGCCTACCTGAAGGAGAAAGGATTGATTCCATAATGCCTGAGCAGCAAGAAACGCTTGCCGACTTCTGGGACTACCTGTACCGCAACCGCGGCCTGCTGTCCGAATATTTCATCCAGCATGTGCAGCTGGTGGCGGCCGGCGTGCTGCTCGCGCTTGCGGCCGGCGTGCCGCTCGGCATCCTGTGCACCAGGAGCAGGCCGCTCGCCCGGATCATCCTGGCCGTCACCGGCATCCTTCAGGTCGTGCCGAGCCTCGCGATGCTCGTCCTGCTCATGCTCTGGATGGGTCTGGGCAACACGACCGTCATGGCCGGCCTCTTCCTGTACTCCCTCAACCCGATCGTGCGCAACACCTATGTCGGCCTGCAGCAGGTCGGCAGCAGCTTTCTCGAAGCCGGCCGCGGCGTCGGGATGAGCCGCTGGCAGCTGCTGTGGAGCGTGCGCGTGCCGCTGTCGCTGCCCTATATGATGACCGGCATCCGCATCGCGGCCGTCATCGCCATCGGAGTGGCCACGATCGCCCCGCTCGTCGGCGGCGACGGCCTCGGCCGCGAAGTGTACGCCGGCATCAACGGCCAGAATTCGCTGCGCATCTATGCCGGAGCGCTTCCTGCCGCCCTGCTCGCCATCGTCGCCGACATCGTGCTCGGGTATGTGCAGCGGCGGTTCGATCCGGCTGAGCGGGCTTCGCGCAGGCGGGGCGGCGGCAAGGCGGAGCAAGCGGTGCCGCCCGTGCCCAAGGCGCAGGGCTGATAAAGCTGGGCGTGCTTGGCATGCTTTGACGCTTGGCGTGCTTGGCGGCGCTGCAGCTTCGCCGTCTGCCTTCCCTGGCACCGCAAGACGGGGGCGAGGGTAAACTTTTGCAGGCCGGGGTAATAGTACGAATAACTTGGCACAGGCGCGCAAAGGAGAGGATTGCCGGATGAAATTGACACACGAGCAGGTCATCGCCCTTCACGGGTTCAACAACCTGACCAAATCGCTGAGCTTCAACATGTACGATATATGCTACACGCGCAACAAGCAGGAGCGCGAGGCCTACCTGGCTTACATTGACGAGCAGTACAATTCCGAACGTCTCAACCATATCCTCCATCATGTGTCGGATATCATCGGAGCGCATGTTCTCAATACGGCCAAGCAGGATTACGAGCCGCAGGGCGCCAGCGTCACGCTGCTCGTCTCCGAAGGCCCCGTCGTGCAGGTTCCCCAGGGCACCTTCGGCGAATCTCCGGGACCGATGCCTTCCAACGTCGTCCTTCAGCTCGACAAGAGCCATATCACCGTCCATACGTATCCCGAATTCCATCCCGACGAAGGCATCAGCACGTTCCGGGCGGACATCGACGTGTCCACCTGCGGCGAGATCAGCCCGCTGAAGGCGCTGACCTACCTCATCTCCTCCTTCGATACGGACATCATGACGCTGGACTACCGGGTGCGGGGCTTCACCCGCGACATTACCGGGCATAAGCTGTTCATCGACCACGATATCAGCTCGATCCAGAATTACATCCCGGACGAGGCGAAGGACCTGTTCCACATGATCGACGTGAACGTCTACCAGGAGAACATCTTCCACACGAAGTGCAAGCTGAAGCAGTTCGATCTCAACAACTACTTGTTCGGCTATACGAAGGACAAGCTGAGCGAGGAAGAGCAGCAGGAGATAACCGAGAAGCTCAAGGGCGAGATGGACGAGATTTTCTACGGCAAGAACATGTATTGAAAAAAAAGCCTGTCCCGCGCCGGGTTTACCGGCTGCAGGACAGGCTTTTTCCGTTCTTTTCCGAATCGGTTTCTTTCCGATTGCGGTTTTTTTCAGCGGCGGTTTATTTCCGCGCCGTCCGGCTCCCTTGCTGAAGGGAATAAAGGTCCTCCTCCAGCGCTCCCATACGCTCGCGCACGGTTCGGACGGCATCCTCGACAGCCTGATTGCGGATGACCGGCGACAGCAGCGAGAGCATGTAGTCCAGCATCAGCTCCGCGGGCAGCTCCCCGAGCTCCTCGTCCCTTTCCATGAGGAAATAATGCTGCAGCTCTCCGATGAGCTGCTTCTTCTGTTCCTTCGGCAGCTTTGTTGTCTGCATCAACCGCCCCGCCCTTCCATTCTCGGATTTCTTGCTAAGCTCAGCAGCTGCAGCTGCTTCCGGCCTTCTTCTCTTCCTTGGAGACGGAGGCTCCCGATCTGCCCGCGCCGGACGCCGGCTTCTCCGGATCCCTGGAAAAGAGCAGAATGCCGTCCCGCTGCTCCCAGCCGGCCTTCGTCCAGAAGGCCGCTCCCCCGTCGTTGTTCTCCATGACCATGAGATAACAGCGCTCGATGCCGGCTTCTCCGAGTCCGCGCAGGCATCGCTCCGCGAGCTCGCCGCCTATGCCTCTTCCCCGGAATTCCGGGTCTACGGCCAGGTGGTACAGCCAGCCGCGCCTTCCGTCATGGCCTGCCATGAGCGTGCCGACGACTCTGCCTGCAGCAGCGGCGACCAGGCTCAGGCCGGGGTTCCGCTCCAGATAGGCCGAGATCGCCTCGCGCGAATCAGCCCCGCTCAGCACCAATCCGTCCATCCGCTTCCACAGAGAGATGGAGTCTTCGTAATGGCTGTCGTCCATCGGAATAAACCGTATCGGCCCCGACTCCTGCTCTCGCATTTGCTTCTGCTCCTGAATGCCGTCCATGTGGCTCGCTTCCCCTTTCATGAATGCCGCTGCCCTGTCCGTCCCGACTCCCGCGCTCCCGCTGCCGGCCCGAACGAAGGACCTGCCATCGTAGAGCCCATGTATAACAGGAATAACTGTATCCGTCTAATGAGCACCAGCTCCTACTTCGTCGTTCTCATGCAAGCTTGCTTCCCGGTAATTGACGTAGACCCTCAGCTTGCCTGCAAGCTTCCGGTCGATGTCCCCGCTCTCGAACAAGCGCTGGATTTCATTGCGCTCGGCTTGGACGGCCTTCTGCTCCAGCTCCTTGCGCCCTTCCTTGGAGCCCAGCGGGCGGCCGAGCGCCGCCTGGCCGCTGCATAGACGGAGCTCCAGCTCGCGGTAATGGGCCACCATCGCAAGCACGATATCCTTGCTGTAACGGCCTTCCAGCTCCTTGATCCGTTCCCCGGCCGCCTTGACCGAGGCTTGCTTGAGCTCCAGATAGGCTTCCTTGCTCCGGGTTCCCTTCAGCTTGGCCTTGCGGTGCCTTCCCCGCTTGGTGAACAGGCGGAGGAACAAGCCGTAGAGCAGCGCAGCCAGCAGCTTGATCCGGTTCGTCAGGGCAAGCTCAACGCGGTTGAGATAATGCTGGAAGGCCTCCTCCATGTCAGGCGTGATTCGGCCTTCCTCCAGCCATTCGCGGGCAACCTTGCGCTCCGCCTCGAGAGCATGCAGGCGCAGGTCGACGACGGCGCTTCTGGATTCCGCCTCCGCAGCAAGGCCGAGCCGCAGCTGCTGGATGCGCTGGACGTAGTCGGCGCGCAGATCAAGAGCCGCCGCCTGATTGTCCTCGCGCATTTCCCCTTGCACAGTCCTCAGTCCAGCGTCCAGCACCATAATGCGCGCGCGGCGCTCCGCTTCCTTGGACGCTGCCTCCATATCCTTGGTCTTGCCGTCTTCGGACGAGCGGGTCAGCAGCGGCAGCATGACGCTGGCGAGCAGCAGCGTGATCAGGATGACGCCGGCGCAGATGAAGAGGATCAGGTTGCGTTCCGGAAACACGGAGCCATCCCCCAGGAAGAGCGGAATGGAGAACGCGCCCGCCAGCGTCACCGCTCCCCGCACCCCGGACAAGGCGGTCAGCAGCGACGTCTTGAACTTGCGTTCATTGGCCCATACCCAAGCCATCCGGAGCAGGAGCAGCAGCGCCGTAATGGCGAAAATATACCCGATGACCTTGCCGTTGTTGTAATTCGGATCTTCCCAGACCACCTGGATGACATCCGGAATTTCAAGGCCGAGCAGCATGAACACAAGGCCGTTCAGGCAGAAGATGATGACCGACCAGGTACTGTCGGAGACGACGTTGAGCTTGATCGTGGATGGACCCATCCGATCCCTCTCGATGGCATGGACGACGCCTGCGGCCACGACGGCCAGGATGCCGGAGACATGCAGATGCTCCGCCGCGAGATAGATGACGAACGGCGTCAGGATGAGGATCAGCATATGGACCGTGACGTCCTCCATTCCCCAGCGGCGCAGCCAGACGCGCAACCAGACGACAGCGAAGCCGAGCGCGGCTCCGAGCGCCAGACCCCCCAGCGCGATGACGAAAAAGCTGCCGACGGCATTGGTCAGCGAGAAGTAGCCGGTCACTGTCGCCGCGATGGCGAAGTTGAAAGCGACGAGGCCGGAGGCGTCGTTCATGAGCGCCTCGCCCTCCAGCAGGCGCAGGATGCTGCCTGGCAGCTTGACGCGGCTCGCGATGGAGCCGACGGCGACGGCATCCGTCGGGGACAGGATCGCCGCCAGCGCGAACGCTGCCGACAGCGGAATGGCCGGAATCATCCAGTGGATGAACGGGCCGGCCACGAGCACGGTCGCGAACACGAGACCGAGCGCCAGCAGCAGGATGGAGGAGCGCAGCTTCCACAGCTCCTCGCGCGGCGTGATCTTGCCGTCATTGAACAGCAGCGGCGCGATGAACAGCACGAAGAACAGCTCCGGATTCAGCGGCACATGATGCAGCCACGGGAAATAAGCCGCTGTGATGCCGAGCGCGATCTGAATGATCGGCACCGGGACGAACGGAATGAAGCGGTTGATGATGTTGGAGACCCCGATCAGGACCAGCAGCGCCATCACCATGATGAAGATTTCCATGAGGCGACCAAGCTCCTTATGTACAGTGTTGCCCCGATAGGGCGGAAATGCGTTATCTTCTTACTTTACCATAGCGCATCGGCTCATCCTAACCGAACTCCGTCGACCTGCGAATTCGAACAAAGAGCTGCGCGGCCAATCGCAGCAGCTGACCGCCGCATCCATGGAACCGGCACTAAAAACCGGCAAAGAGCAAGGGCTCACGGAGCCCGTCTCTTTGCCGGTTTCTTTGTATTCCCGTGGATTCTTCAGCGATTACGTTCCCGGTTCGGCAAGGGCTCGCTCTTCCACCAATTGCGATTGCAGCCGCTGCGGACGATATCGAATCTTCCGCTGCGGACGATATCGAATCTTTATGCGGATGCGACCGACGGTACGATTAATCCGGCATTTCGAACAGCCCTCTGCCGATCAAGTTGGCCGTAACCGGCTCTTTTCCAAGCTCCCGCGACCATACGGACAATTGCCCGGCGTGATGGATTTCGTGGGCGATCAAATGCCGCATCACCTCGCCGTATGTATGGGGAACACGCTCTCCTTCATCCGTGATGTCGATCATGATGCGGTTTTCCATGCTGTCGTTCCAATCATGCACGAATGGAGCGAGCTCCGCGTGGCAGGAGGCGGAGAATGCGGTCATTTGCCGAAGGCTCGCCACTTCTCCGAACGGAGGAATATCAATCTCTTTTTCCTGGATTCCACCGCAAATCCAGCCATACTCGACAGCCACAATGTGGTACAGCGTCGGAAGAATGGATCCGATGCCGCCGGTCCGTCTTTTCATCAGCTCTTCCTCGTTTACCGTCTTGCACCAGTCCAGCCAATCTCGGCGAACCTGCCAGTTGTACTCGAACAGTTTACGAATTTTCTTCGCCTCCAATCATTGGGCTTCGGCATTGTCCGCCGGGAGCCTCCCGATGTCGCTCCCCTGTCGTTCCGTTAGGGGCCGTTCCAATAACTTCGGCATGCTCTCCATCGCTCCTGCTAGGGAATGAGCCCAAGGAAATTCCGGGCATATCATCGTTCAGCCTGTCACGGCAAAAATAGCCCGCCGGAAAGCATCCTCTCCGGCGGGCTATGGTCCGATTTGCGTCCTTATCCGACAGGTTCAGCGGAACGGAATCTCAACCTCGCATGAGCCTGGAAGGCTCATGAAGCGCTTCAGTTGACCGTAATCTTGAACGTCGAAGTCGTGTTTTTGATATTCGTGAAGTTGTTCGTCAGCTTCAAATTGTTGAACGTCACGGAGCCGACTGCCGGCCCTTGGCCCGGTTCCGGCATTTCATTGGCCCAGATGGCTACGCCGGACTTGGCGTCGTAGGCATCGCCGCTCTTCTGCGCGCCGGAGATCGAGACGTTCGTGAAGATCGTGTCGGTGACCGGGTTTTGAGGCTGGCCGCCGCTATAGTTCGTCTGGAACATGATGCCGACATAAGTCGGGTCGATGATGTCCACATCGCTCACCCGGATGCCTTGGAACACTTTGGAGGCAGAGAATACCCAGATGGCCGGAAATACCTGCTGTCCCCAGAAATGGCCGCCGGAGCGGACGACTGAAATGTTCTGCAGGTTGGTCGTCGGCGAAGCGCCGAAGCCGTTCATCGGATAGCCGAAGTCGAGCGAGCTGATCGTGATGCCGGAGTAGCAGAGCGTGTCGGCAATGTAGATGTTGCGGAACGTGTTGCCGTAGCCGCCGTACACCGCCAGGCCTGCAGCGCGCCAAGTAAGAATCGAGGTCAGGTTTTCAAAAATGTTGTCCTTCTCGTCCGCTCCGCCTGCGTCGATGGCCGAGAACAGCGCGAAGCTGTCATCGCCTGTCGCGCGAGCCTCGATGTTGGAGACGAGATTGTTCGTGCTGCCGTTGGTCATGTTGATGCCGTCGGCGAAGGTGTTGCGGATTCGGGAATTTTTGATCGTCATGTAATCGGTGTTGGCTCCCCAGTACATGCACACCTGATGCTCGGTCCAGATGTTGTCGATCGTCATGTTCGCGACGTTGGAGAAGTCGAACACCTTGCCCGGTCCGTCGATTCGGCTCTTATAGTTGCCGAAGTAGGCGAAGCCGGAGAAGGTCGAGCCGTTCGCCGTCGCTTCGGCGCGGAAGCCGATGTCGGTATTGTCCTGGGTGGCCGGCGCCGTGAAGCGCGTATACCAAGGGCCTGCGCCGACGATTTTAACCGGCTTGCCGTAGACCTGGAACTTGTTCGAGGTCGAGTACGTTCCCGCCGGCAGGTAGACGCCTTCCAGCGTGCCGGTCGTGTCCATGCGGAATTTGTCCAGCGCGTTCTGTACGTCCTGATGCGAGAAGCCGGCCGGGACTACGTACTTGGCCGGGTTCGGGTTGGCGATCGGCGTCGCCTGCTCCAGGTTGATGAAGTCGACGGCGTAGTTCGTCGTGTTGGCCGCATCCTTCTGCAGCTTGATCGTGCTGCCCGCCGGAATCGTCGTGTCGAACATCATGTTGGCTTCGTCATAGATGTGGCGCGGACCGCCCGAAGAAGGGCTGTTGTCCGGGTTCGTTTCATTGCCGTACAGCCAGGCGTACTTGCTCGTCAGCTGGATCGCCTTGGAGAAGCTGCCGTTGACGTAGACGTTCAGCGTGGAATCGATGCCTCCTCCGCCGGGAGCGTCCGGGATGGAGAAGCGCACGACGAGCGTGTTCGTGCTCGCCTTGGTCGTGAACTGCACATAGCTGCCGGTCGAGTTCAGCGTGACCGCCTTGCGGCCGGAAGCTTCACCGGCGATGTCGCCGATGTTGCGGTTCGGCCCGACGACGGAGGCGCCGCCGCCAGTCACGCCGTCTTCGGCTTCGTACATGTCGTAAGGCATGTTCGCGCCGCGTCCGACGAAGAACGATTGCGTGCTCGTGTTGTTCGCCTGCTTGACCGGCAGCTCGTTGCCGTCGACGGCGATGACGGTCTTGACCGTGTATTTTCCGTTCACGGCGGTCCAGGTGCCGAGGCTGATCGGAGCCGTCGAGGCGCCTGCCGCAAGCGTCCCGCTGTAGGAGCCGGTCAGCGTTTTCAGCACAGCGCCGCTCGTGGCGTCGGACAGCGTCAGCGTAATGCCGTGAGCGCCCGCTGCGGATGCCGCCGTCCCTTGGTTTTTGAGGATGACGGAGAAGCTGACCGTGTTGCCGGCAGCCGGGTTGCCCGGGCTCCAGCTTACGCTGGAAGCGATGAGATCGGAGCTCGAAACGGGGCTGACAACAAGCGCAGACGTGGCCGTGAAGCTGTTGTTGTTCTCGTTCAGTTCAATGACCGCGTTGTTCTCGTCGACCTTGGCAGTCGCTTGATAGGAGCCTGCGTTTTTGGCTCCGATGTTGAGCGGCACGTTGACGGAAGCGCCTGCCGCAAGCGCGCCCACATCGGCCGTACCGGCCAAGGCGCTGCCGAGGTAGAAGTTGACCTTGGTGGCGGCCGATGCCGCCGTACCGATGTTGCGGACGGCTGCGGTGAGCGTCACGGAGTCCGTTTCCACGGGTGAAGCCGGAGTCCAGGAGAGGCTCGTTACGGTGAGATCCGGGTTGGGAGCCGGCGTTCCGACGACCTGGAACTCGGCGACCTGGCCGGCGGAGGAGCCGGTGTTGGCCGTGAAGACGAGCTGCACGTCGCTCGCGGTGCCGGAGACGGGAATCGTCACCGTGTTGCCCGAAGCCGGATCGAAGACGTAGTCCTTGGCAGCGGCGAGGCTCGTGAACGAACTTCCATTCTGGGCTTTGCCCATCACCTGGATCGTCTGCGTGCGCTTGCCCCAGGACGAATCCGGGTTCAGCTTCAGCACGACGGAGCTGAGCGTTGCATTCGCCCCCAGGCTGACGGTCAGCGTGTTGGGATAGGAGCCTCCGGCGCCTTCCCAGTAAGTAGCCGTGTTGCCGTCATTGGCGTTGGCCGCCACGAAGGTATAGACCGTCGAGTTGGCCGAGATAGGCTTGCCTAGAGCCAGATTCGAGCCGGGACCCGGGGTCGGGGTGGCTGTCGGCGTTGGCGTCGGGGTGGCCGTTGGTGTTGGTGTTGGTGTTGGTGTCGGTGTTGGTGTTGGTGTTGGTGTTGGTGTTGGTGTTGGTATTGGTGTCGGGGCGGTTCCGCCGTAGATCTCGAATTCCGAGAATTGGCCCGCCGGCCAAGTCGTGTTGGAGGTGACGGTCAGCTTCACGTAGCGCACGCTTGCTGCCGTGAACGAGACGGTGACCGTATTGCCGCTGGCAGGATCGAAGGTGTAGTTCGCGGCCGCTTTAAGCGTGGTGTAAGAAGAATCGTTCGTGCTGCCGGAGATGAGGATATTCTGTGTGCGGGCTTCCCATCCCGAAGGCAGCTTCAGGACGACTTGGCCGACGCTCTGCGAGCTTCCGAGGTCGATCCGGACCCATTGCGGCCAGGCGTTGTTGACGCTTTCCCAATAGGTCGATGCATTGCCGTCGTTGATGTTCGATGCCTGGTAGACATCCGCATAGCCGCTTGCTGCGACGGACTTGCCGAGCGCCAGGTTCGTCGCCGCCTCGGCCGCATTCGGACGCAGCGACAGCGATCCGAAGATCAGCGCCAATGCCAGCAGCAGCATCGAGGCGCGTTTCGTTTTTGCCATTCGTCAATTGCCTCCTTATTAATAGAAAGAATGATAGAAGACAAGCCGTAAACGCTTACAAATCTCTGCGGCATCATGCCGCAGCCTTCAACCCTCCCCGCAGCGGTTTATTGCGATGACAGTCCGGGCAGCCTCGCAATCCCTTTCGGGATCATGCATCCCTGCAATCGGACGTGTCTTCGCCTATTTATTATGGCCTTCTCCGATCGGTTTAGCGATGTGCTGAATTACGGACCTCATGTTCATTTCTACGCTGGCAAGCCTTATCACAAAGCCTAGGCTTTTGGCGGTTGAGCTAGGCGACCACAACCGTTTCTCCATTACGATTTCTCGCCTTATCTTAATTTTCAGTCGCCCCTCCCGGAGGGTCGACATTTTAATGCACCTTATCATCAAGCCTGCTGACGTGAAAAACACCGTCCTTCCATTCATGAAGGGTATTGAAGCTGAATGTCGGAGGAGGACTCGAACGTTTCCTTGATTGCACAAAAAGCTTCCGGGAAATTTCCCGGAAGCCCATGAAGGTTAGGTCGAACTGATCAACCCAACCCAATTATCCAGCTTTCTTCTCAAAGTAGGAATGAAGGCGGTATTCACAAATCTCTTGCGTCCAGCGGTATAGAATCTCCCGATCCGACCCAGCGATGTCCAAGTTGAAGCCGAAACCGCGCTCATCAAAAGTCGCGAGTCCTTTGGAGCTCCCGCTCCATTTGGCCATCGGCATGTCTTCGATCAAGGCTGCGATCTTTTTCTCGTTATAGTCCAGCAACGCTTGCGACTGCTTGTCGGACATATCCACCTTGCGGCGATACTGCTTCTCGGTCAGATACCGATGGAAGAACGGTGCCGCCTCTACCGCGGCAATCGGCTGCGGCCAGCGCTCCGATCCTCTTTCGAGCATCGCGAGCAGCAGCACCATCTTGTAGGACTTCGTCATGCCGGTGCCCTCCGCTTCCAGCAGCCAATCCTTATAGCGTTTAAGCACCTCCTGCTCTTGAGGCTTCAGCTCCTCCGCCCAGCCAAGGAATGCCGCGTAGGAGCCGAATTCCTGCTTGTACTCACGACAGTTCTCCCGGCCGTGCAAATGCAGTTCCAGATAAGTCGGCCGCCGCTGCTGATCATCCTTGAGATCCCGATATGCGGTCAGCAGCTTCTCCTTGCGCGGCTGCCGCTTGCGTGCCAGTTCCCTGAGTAGATCAATGACTCCAGTTTCGAAGTCGATCATGCATCCAGCGGGAACTGTCGGCAAGATACCGCTGGGCTTGCCTTTCCCCCCGCCAGCTCCCGTATCGAACAAACTCAGCTTGATGTCCGCGTTGCGGTAGTTGCCGATGAGATCGATGATCACGCAGCTGTCCTTGCCCCCATGCAGCCGCAGGCCGCGGCCCACCTGCTGGGTGAAGATCGTCAGCGACTGCGTCGGCCGTACGAACAGCAGCGTATCGACCGACGGGATATCGACGCCCTCATTGAACAGATCCACGGTGAAGATGACATCCAGCTCGCCCTCCGCCAACCTCCGGACCGCCTCCCGGCGCTGAGTGGGACTCGACTCCGAGCTTAGACTTGCTGCGACCGCACCACGGTTGGAGAAATGCCGAGCAAGGAAGTTCGCCTGCGCAATTGAAGAGCAGAAGCCGATCGTCCGCGTCTGCCGATGCTTCAGCCAAGCATCATAGATGCGCTCCGCCATCTCTTCCCGCAGTTGGACAGCGAGCAGCTCCGCTTCGTCATATCCGCTTCCAAGCCAGGTCAGCTGCGAATAGTCCGTATCATCATAGACGCCGTAGTAGCGGAACGGACTTAGCCAGCCCTTCTGAATCGCCTCGATGAAATGGATCTGGTAAGCCACGTTGCCGTCGCATAGCGCATACACATCCTTGCCGTCCAGACGCTCAGGCGTCGCCGTGATGCCGAGCAGAAATCTAGGCTGGAAATAATCAAGCAGCGCCTGATACGACCTGGACGCGGCATGGTGGAATTCATCGACGACGATCAGGTCGAAGGCATCCGGCTCAAACAGCTCGCGATGACGCTTTGTTCCCATCGTGTAGATCGAAGCGAAGATCAGCTCCGCCTCGCCTTCCTTGGCCATGCCGTTGTAGAGCCCGGCGGACTTGTCCGGCATGACATGGAGGAACGACTGCTTCGCCTGGAGCAGGATCTCCTCCCGATGGGCGACGAACAGCACGCGCCGAAACCGATTGCGGGCGAAGAATGCCGCCAAATAAGTCTTGCCGAGACCGGTCGCCATGACGACCATCGCCCGGCTGTAGCCTTCATCGAGCGCATTCTCCAGCGCTTCGAGAGCTCCGGCTTGCGCGGGTCGCGGAACCAGCGCGGACGCTTCGGATGAAGTGCCACCGTCAGCAGCATTGTCGGTATTTACCGCACCCCCGCTGACCGCAGCGCCGCCGAGATCGGCTTCCTCCTCCTCGACGATCTGCCGCACGAGCTCCGGGTATTTCTGACGATTGCGCATGTACTCCTGCTCATAGGCCGCGATCACTCCCTCGGTCAGCGCATTCGTTTGATCGTGGTAGAAGTGGCGCATGAACTTGTCCAGCGCTTCTTGGAATGTGAACGGCTCGAGCTGAGCGTTGACCGACAGATTCCACTCCAGCCCCATCTTGAACGCGGAACGGGACAGATTGGACGAGCCGACGATGAACTTGCCTTGACCGTTCATATAGTCGAACAGATACGCCTTCGGATGGAAAGACGTGCCGCGGCTGCGCCACAGCCTCGCCTCGATACCGGGATGAATGCGAAGCAGCGCCCGCAGCGCCTCAGGCTGCGTGACGAACAGATAGTCTCCAGCGAGCAGCTTGACCTCGGCTCCCCTCTCCAGCGCTTCCCTCAGATGCGGGGCGAGGATGCGGACACCGGATTCCATAACGAACGAAGTCAGGATATAAATGCCCGAAGCCTGCTGGATACCGGGAATCAGCTCATCCGCCAGATTCTCGGTGATGAGCTTGATATCAGGCATCTTTGACCTCGATCAGGTAGATGCGCTCCCTGAATCCGCCCCGCTTGGAAGCCTTGTCCGCACGGATGCTCTCAAGCTGCTCCGGGGAAAGGCCATGCGTCGCAGCCAAGGCATGCAGCAGCTCCAGGATGTCAGCCAGCTCCTCACCGGCTTCAGCATCGGTCTCCGCAGCCAAGTATTCGCCGGTTTCCTCGGTCAGCTTGGTCCGGAGCTCCTGCTTATACTCCTCCTCGTCCAGCAGGCGTGTTTTCGGCTCCAACCCTTGTTTCAGGATGATAGCCGGGATCAGATCCCGAACGAGTTTATTGTAAGTCGGCATGGTTGCGGCTCCTTAACATGTGATCATGGCTAAAGTTGAGTGATAAGCAGGGTTATATAAGGATTTTCTCGCAGTCACATACCTGGGTTTGCGCAATGGAGTTGATATTGTTGATCTTCGAATAACTCTGACAGATCAGTTACCAGCTCAAGAGAATAAACCTGCTTTGGCCTCGTACAAGCATACAGAAACCGTTCCCTCCAGTAGCTGACAGACCGATGTCGTCCGGATGTATTCCCTTTCTGAAGAAGCGTAGTTATTAGAGGTTCTATGTCTGTGCCAGTAACCACATGATAGAACGGCGTAACCATCAAGATGTAAGCTTCCACGGGCTGATTTTGATCTCCTGCAATCATCTTCGAGCAGTTCCAAGATGATGAATGGTTGACGAGGTTAGAGAACTTACCAAGCATAACAAATAGGAGAATCAGCAATAGTTGGTTCCAAGCTGTAAACTATCATTTTAAAGAGCTTAATCGCCAACGTTTTCGGTCGAGTAGTTCAAATCCAGGAGCTGGGTGGCGTCATCAAGATGGTGCCTGTCCCATCTCACAATTGGCTTTCCTTTTCGACGGACTTCCCGCCACTCCTTCAATTGCTCCTCCGTCTCTAGCTTCAATTCCGCCACTTCATGAGCTCGGTCGAACATATATTTTGAACTAAGCATTGTGCTCCGCACACCATGACCACCAGGAACAATGGGGTTTTCTCGCTTTATCCACTGCTCCACAATGAGCTTGACGTACAGTTCGCTAGTCGCTCCACGTCTGGACGGAATCTCTCGTATCTCCTGCCTCGGCAGTACTTGCCAGTCGATAATACGACCGTACCAGTTTATACCGGGTTGCTCAGGGCCAAATTTCTTTGCGGACTGATATACGCCCACATATTCAAGGTTACCAAGGACGGCATGGCTTTTGAACTGCTTGAGCGGAACATGGTAAAACCTAACTCGTAGCAGATCCTGCAACTGCTGCGCATCGCTCAGAGAGCCAATGAGCATGTTGCCTGCACTCAGCCGATCGCGGTAGTATCCCTCCGTCCCGCGAGGACGTGTGGAGCGCTCGTACGCCTTCTCCGGACTGTCGATAATAATCTCATCGAGGAACTGCTCCATCAGAGCCGTTGATCCTGGTAGGAACGGCAGCGCACCGACATTTACGAGCTCAATGCTTTTGTAGAAGCGATGCTCCCGATACTCGGTCTCGTTGGAATAGGGAAACAACACGTACGCCCCGAACATCGTACGCTCGTACTCACGCTGGTCATCCCTGGACTCAGCCACGATGGCATCGCGGTATCGGTGCATCGTGTTGATGTCATCCTCCTGCGGCCCCGGCGTCAGGTAAGCCATCTGGTAGGGCGTGTGTGTATACGCGGGGTTAATTCGATACTTTGCGTCAAAGATATATTTATACTCCACACTGGAGTCCCGCTTCTTCAGCGTCAGCACATTATCGGGTTTCTGCCCGATCGTGCGGCTCTTATCCCCACTCGGAAGCGCATTGTAATACAACGTGAACTCCTCACCATTATGTGGATGCTGGTACACCATCCGAGCCGACTTGGACTTGTCCAAGGTGACGAACAGCCCACTCCGATTCACTCGAATGATATCTTGCCGAACCAGCCTATACTTGCGCGCAAGCAGCTCGTGAATCTTGAGGAAGCACCAGTACTCGTAGAGTTGAGCGAGATCTTTCATCGAGAGACGGAACAGATCCCCGTGAATAGCCAGTCCCTTCATGAGCATGAGGTAATACTTGTACACCTCTCGGTACCCCGGCGCTAGCTGCAGGACAAGTGAGACCGTCATCTGCCTCATCTCGCCAACCTGGAGAAAGTCAAACCTCAACAAGCGCTGTAGCTCTGCCGACATTCGCTCCAACCTGCGGAGCAGCTCAGGATCCGGAGCCCCCTTCCTAAGTAGCTCTAGCTTCAGCGCTCTAAGCTTGCGACCCACACGAATGAGCACCCAGCGGACAAAGCGATTCTCTAGCGTGTCGTAGTGAATATGCCTCTTGCTCTCGAGCGCATGGCTAGGTGAATACCGCTGTTCGCCCAGCTTGAGTATACCCTGCGAATCTGCTGCGAGCAGATGAGGCCGCTTGGCAAGATATGCCGTATTCGCTCTTCCAGCCTTCTTTACCCTAGCAGCGTCTACAAGGCGATGCTCGGTCTTTAGTTGATGATGAGGAGACGCCTGCAGGCGGTCTACCGTCATTTTCAGTTGGTCAAATATTTGCTGCACGATAACCCAAAACTCAGTAAGACTCTGGCTTTTCGTCTCCCGAAGTCCGGTCATGTGATACGTCTTGCGCAGAAAATCAAAGCTCAGGTTATAAATCTGTGAGTTGACTTCTGCCAGAATCGCCTGGTAGTCCCGCTTGTAATCCATCTTGGACGGAAACACTTCCAGCTGTAGGCGAAACACAGGTACGCCATGCTCCCTTAGCTCCAGCTCCGAAAGACCTACTTCATTTTGAAAGTTCAGCATGCCAGATAGCAGACGGCTGCCCTTTGGCAGCACCGCCTCCCTCATACGAATGTTCTCATGATAGAACGTCAGCCGGCGTCCGGTCTCCATCTCGATGATTAGCTCATAGGCCTGCGTCTCGTAAAAAATTGGAGCACAGCCCTCACCAGGCTGCCACGGCAAGAGTTGCCTAGCCTCTGGCGAGTAAAGTTGGACTGAATGAATTTCCAGTCTGTTAGTGAGAGACTGGGCGTGGAAGCTCGTCTCCACCCAAGAGGTCGCATCCGCTCGGTGTAACTGCAACGCTTCTACCGTGGGGTGAAAAGGCTTGCCTTGCAGGTACAAATTAAAGGCGCTCGTCTCAATGTGCAGCAGCTCCACCGGACGATTAGGAGAGCCAGAAGGAAGTAAAGCCATCCTCGTCCAACCTCCGCAGCATGAAGATAATCTTGCGTGCGCTCAGCTTATACTTTCCGGACGAAATGGTCTCATTCACGTCCCGCCATAGCGAGGACGGGTCCTCCGACAGCTCAGCTAAATTTATGGTCCGATTTAAGGCAATCTGCAGCAGCTGCAGCAGCACGAACCGAACGGATTCTTGGCTGCCTTGGATACGAGGCAGGATCTTTTGCAGCAGTTGCAAGTCCATGGCCTGTTCTCGGCTCAGTAGATTTGCATCGGCACTATAGGCTGCATAAAAGCAGACCGCATCCCGAATCCGGAAACCCACATGGGAGTGGATTGATTCCAAAATGCTGTTCACTTTAACCAGCTCGTCCGTCGTCTCTTGGACCAGCTGAATATGGGGAGAGCCAGTCTTGTAGACGTCTGTGAGCTGAAGATAGTCTGTTCGGAGGAACGAGTTTGGCGCTAAAGTGGGTTCTGGCGCAGCCTGATTACCGCTCAGGGCGAGATCCGGCAACTGATTAAGCTCAATATAGTTGAACTCGATCGTGTTGGCACGGTCGAGCACCTTTTTGCTGAACGGATGGGTCGTTTCGTCCATATTCACCGTGCCGATGAGGTACACATTATCCGGGATATGTAGGCCGGCGTAAAGCTCTTGGTCTTCAGGCAAAACGAGTGAACTCTCCGATATGAGCTCATGAGTTATAATTTCATCCCCGCTCCACTTTTGAGTCTCAAGAAGGCTCAGCAAATCGCTAAAGTAATGTTCTACTCGGGCTAAGTTCATTTCATCCAGACAGATGAAATACGGCTTATGCCGGTTTCCAGGAAGACTTGCTTGAATTAAAACCTTTGTCAATGGACCTGGTCTAAACTGCTGGGAGAGATCCTTGTAACCAATAAGATCTGATGGATCACTCCAGTCTGGACGAACCGGAATTAATTCATAACGGCCATTTTCCTTCGATGCACCGATAGCCTCTGCAAAGAGCTGAACGAGTTTCGTCTTTCCTGTGCCTGATACTCCGGCAAGGATGACAAAAGGCTTTGATTTTAGAGACAAGTACATGTTCTCAATAAGGTTGTCAGGGTACGAGAATCCTTTTGAGCAAATATAATCTTTAATAGCTGTAATTCGCTCAGAGACCGGCATTTCTACCATAGCTGGCTCCTCTGCTGTGTCCGTTAATAAAGAATTCTGCATGGTCATCTCTTCCTCATGACGTTGTTCTAATTCATGCTCTACGAATTGCTCATAATTGTCCATTACATTAGCTAAATCGGCATAAAGTTGTACATCTGACGGGAGACGATTAAGCTCATAACGATAATAAGCAACGGTTGAGACTTCATAGTTTTTACCCAAGCCTCCAGAACCAAGTTGGATATTCTCGTCCTTGAACATTTCTTCTAGGGGAATGATAGTTCGAATTTCTTGAACTTGTTCTCGCAGATAGCGATACCCTTCAACTCTGCCTTTTTTCAATGGCTCGGTGACACCTTGATTAAGCGTAAGGTAGACTGACTGCATGTCTTCTGCAAAAAGGTACACGACATAAACTTCTTTTTGAGTGCTATCCGTTAATCGTGTATCCATAAGTGCGATCCAAGGGACAGTAGCCCATACCCCTTGTCCGACAGAAGCCTGCACTTTTATGTGCTTCTCTACAAATTTAAGCTGTTTGAGTTCTGCTGGAACTTGACGCCGAACATATTGACCAAAATCATTATTTCCGAAAGGTTCCTTTTTTTGAGAAAGGTAGCTGGTCATGATTTTTTGGAGAATAACTCGAATGGAAATAGAAGAGCTTGCCAACCGATTAAACAGCTCTGTAACTTCGGGATGAGTTTCTTTCTGCCACTGCCTTTCCCGGTCTTCTTTAAAATGCACCATAGTGAAGTCTTCCCTTTTCATCATAGGGTATTTTTGATAGAGCATTTGAATTCCTTGTATTTTAGCTTCTCGTAATGGACCTTCTACAAGCTTGTTGGCTACTAGTTTTTCTTCTTCAATAAGTCGAATCTCGTAGCGAGTGTCAGACTGTTTAATGGTCAATACGTAAAATGGGGTAGGAACACCAGAAACATATTCTCTTTGAGCTATGGAATAGTTCAGTAGTGCCTGGTCTATCTCGTACATTTAAGTAATCACCTGCCTTTCATTTCGGACTTGTATACGATCTCGTTCATGTCGTACATGAATTGTCTGTAGGACCAGGCTTGATAGGACGGGTGTGTCGTCTCACGAACAGACCCGTTGATATACGTCTTCACGATGTCTTCCTTGGTGCTGGCTTCCGCAGATTCCCATTGCTTGAGCTTGATGATGATGAAGTTCTTCTTGTCTTCCTGGTCTCGTCCTGCAATGACAAAATCGATCCGCTTGCTCGTGGAAGGAATTTTGTATTCGATCAATACTCCGCAATCGTCAGTGACCTTCGAATTTCTAATGACTTTATCCATGAATTGCATTGAGTTGTTCCAAGCACGCCACTCCGATTGGGCGGGGCGTTTCCCCAGCTTGTTAATATAGGCCTGCTCAATACTGGGTGCGATTTTATTTGCGGATACATCATCCTTGAACTTCTCTACCGAGCTGCTGTATACAATCATGGACATCCTCCGGTTATGCAATGATAAAATTAATTATGGTGGATAGATCCTGAATTTTCCAGACAAAATATCCCGCCTAAATGCCGTAGCGAAAAGAGCCGATTTTGAATATGGGAGCTTAGGAGCAGAGCCATCATATTGCGCATCGGAGCGAGTTCTCCCACGGCATGCATTTCGCCGCTATAGAAAGCAAAAAGACCCAAGAAGGAAGCAGAGTCGTATCTGCCCCTTCTTAGGTCTCGGCTGTTCTATTACTAGCTGACTCTTCTGCTAACCAGTTTGTTTCTGAATCAACCTCGGCTTCATCCTGCGTTCAATCCTCTAGCGTCCGCGCCACGACGCGCGCCAGAGCCGAATCGGCCTCGATCTTGAGCGGGAGCGCGATGACCTCGAATGCCCCGCGGCCAGTCAGCTTCTTCAAGCCGGTGAGGTTTTCCGCGATCAGGATGCCGCTCTGGAACAACAGCTTGTGCACCGCGAACGGATAGCGGTCCGGAGAAGGCATATCCAGGCCGACCATCTTCACCTTCTTGCGAACGAGCAGCTCGGCGAAAGCTTCGCTCAGCACCGGATAAGCCTCGAAATACTCCGGTTCCCCGAAGTGCCGGTCATTCCCCTTATGGATCAGAACGATATCTCCCGGCTGCAGCAGCTCCTCTTATTCTTCCCGGAAGTTCTCCGCTTCGATCAGGCAGCCCTTCCCGATGAAGGATTCCAGCGGAAATCCGCTGAGATGATCCTGCACGTCGAGCAGATGCATCGGCCCGTCGATATGGGTGCCCGCATGCCTATTGACCGTCAGGAGGTGGTTGTTGCAGCCGTCGCGGCCGATCTCGCTGGACTGGATGAGGACCGTCTACCGGTCGCCCGGATAGACGGGCTGCTCATGGCGCACCGCTTGGGTCAGATCAATCAACATGCGCTGCTCCTCCCCGCCGGACCTCGATTTCCTCCCGGACGCTCCGGATCAGCTCCTCCATGCTCATGGAGCCGAGATCGCCTTCCCCGCGCCTGCGCACAGACACGCTGCCGGATGCGGCTTCCTGCTCGCCGAGCACAAGCATGTACGGAATCTTCTGCAGCTGCGCTTCCCGAATCTTGTAGCCGAGCTTTTCCGTGCGGACATCGCATTCGACCCGGATCCCGGCCTCCCGCAACTGCGCTTGCACCCTCAGCGCATAATCGAGATGCTTGTCAGACACCGGCAGCAGCTTGACCTGCACAGGCGCCAGCCAGAGAGGGAACGCCCCCTCGTAATGCTCCGTCAGAATGCCCATGAACCGGTCGATCGACCCGTATACGGCGCGGTGGATGACGACCGGCGTATGCTTGCCTCCATCCTCTCCCACATAGGACAGGCCGAACTTCTCCGGCATCTGGAAGTCCAGCTGGATCGTGCCGCACTGCCAGCTCCGCTTGAGAGCGTCCCTGATGTGGTAATCGATCTTCGGCCCGTAAAAGGCGCCGTCCCCCTCGTTCAGCCGATACTTCACGCCGCGACTCTCCAGCACCTGCCGCAGGGAACGCTCCGCCTCCTCCCACAGCTCCTCCGAGCCCATGGAGTCCTCGGGCCGCGTGGACAGCTCGATCTCATAGGTGAACCCGAATACCGTGTACACATGGTCGATAAGCTCCATGATCGACGAGATCTCCCTCTCGATCTGATCCGGCCGCACGAACAGATGGGCGTCATCTTGGCAGAACGTGCGCACGCGCGTCATGCCGCTCAGCGCGCCGCTGAACTCGTGGCGGTGCACCTGGCCGAATTCGGAGATGCGGATCGGCAGCTCGCGATAGGAATGGAGGCTGTTTTTGAACACCAGCATATGGCCCGGGCAGTTCATCGGCTTGAGCGCGAATTCCGCTTCGTCCACCTGCGCGAAATACATGTTGTCCTTATAGTGGTCCCAGTGCCCGGATTCCTCCCACAGGCGCTTGTTCATCATGAGCGGCGTCCGCACCTCGTCGTAATCCCGCTTGCGCTGCAAGTCTCGGGCAAAGTCCTCCAGCTCCGTGCGGATCGTCATTCCGTTCGGCAGGTAAAAAGGCATGCCCGGCGCTTCCTCGGAGAACATGAACAAGCCGAGCTCCTTGCCGAGCTTGCGATGATCCCTTTTCTTCGCCTCTTCCAGCAGCTGCAGATGCTCCTCCAGCTCCGACTTCTTGAGGAAAGCCGTTCCGTAGATGCGCTGCAGCATCGGACCGGCGGAATCCCCGCGCCAGTACGCTCCCGCCACGCTCTGCAGCTTGAATGCCTTCACAAGCCCCGTCGACGGAAGATGCGGACCGCGGCACAAATCCGTAAATTCGCCCTGAGAGTAGAGCGTGATCCGGACATCCTCCGGAAGTTCCTGAATAAGCTGGACCTTGTAAGGCTCCCGCTGCTCCCGGAAAAGGGCCAGCGCTTCTTCCCGCCCGATCTCCCTCCGTACGATGGGCAGGTCTTCCCGGATGACGGCTTCCATCTCCCGCTCGATGGAGGCAAGGTCATCGCTCGACAAGCTTCGTTCCATGTCGATGTCGTAATAGAATCCGTCCGCGATGACGGGTCCGATATCGAGCTTGACGGCATCCCCGCCGTACAGCCGCTTGAGCGCCTGGGCCAGAATATGAGCCGTGCTGTGGCGGTAAACTCCAAGACCGTCCTCGCTGCCTAGCGTGACGATCTCGACGAGCGAGCCGTCCCGCATCGGGACTCCAAGATCCATCAGGCTTCCGTCGATCTTCGCCGCTACCGCCCGCTTGGCAAGTCCGGCTCCGATCGATTCCGCAATATCTCTGCCTGTGGTTCCTTGCGGGTACCTCCTAGCGCTTCCGTCTGCCAGCCGAATGTCGATGTCCACGATTTCTTCCTCCCTTTCCGAGTATTGAACGCATGCTTGCTGTTCACCGCCCTTTTAGGGGCGGCGGACGCTGGCGCCGGAAGGGAAAAGCAGCCGATAACCGCTTTTCGCCCAACAAAAAAACGCCTCCGTCCCTGGAAAGGGACGAGTGCGTTCAGCTCGTGGTTCCACCCTTGTTCGACAAGCAGATGCTAGGCGCAAAGGTGAAAAAATGCCCTGCGTGCGGAGCTGCGAGTCCTCATGGAATCCCATAACGGGGATCGGCCGGTGCCGCCTACCCACCCGCTTCGCGGGCTTCGGCGGACGGCTGCGAAGGGGTAATCCACGCCGGGTTCCCGGGGAAGCTTGCAGCCTGGGCTTCCCTCTCTGTGCCGTCCGGCGGCGGAGATCATGTCTTCGGTCATTGCCGTCTTCTATTCGATTAGGGATTATCTTACAAAGGCAGATCGGCAAAGTCAAGACATAACCGCACCCGATGTTTGAATTGGGACCGCATTCGTTGATAGACTAGAATAAGAACCATCGTCAGCTGCGGCTGCATAAACCCGTTAGGAGATGAGCCCTATGCCAACCATGATTTGCCTGCACGGACTCACGCCAGACCTTGAACAGCAGGTGCGCGACGCCGCGCCGGGCTGGAACATCGTATTCGGAAGGCCGAAGGAGCTGGAGGACGCCCTTTTCCGTGAGGCGGAGATTGTCTGCGGCTGGAGCCCTGCGGTCGAGAAGGAATCGCTCGGCGAGGGCGGCAGCCTGAAATGGCTCCAGTCCTGGTCTGCCGGCGTGGAAAAAATGCCGCTGGACAAACTCGAGCAGGCCGGCGTCATCCTGACGACGGGCAGCGGCGTGCATCCGGTCCCGATGTCGGAGACGGCGCTCGGCATGATGCTGGCCTTTTCGCGCAAGCTGCATTTGTCCATCCGCGCCCAGACCCGCGGCGAGTGGCAGGAGCGCAGCGGCCATACCGAGCTGTACGGACGCACGCTGGCCGTCATCGGAGCGGGCGAGATCGGCACCGAGCTTGGCCGCATCGCCAAGGCGCTCGGCATGGAGACGATCGGAGTCCGCAGCACGGCCAAGCCGACTCCGCATATGGACGAGGTATATGCCCTCTCCGATCTCGCTTCCGTCCTGGAGCGGGCGGATTACATCGTCAACGTGCTGCCGCATACGCCCGAAACGGAGAACGTCTTCGGCAAGAAGGAGTTTGCGGCGATGAAAAGCTCCGCCGTATTCATCAACATCGGACGCGGAAAATCCGTCGATACGGATGCCCTCGTCGACGCTCTGCGCTCCGGCTCCATCGCCGGCGCCGGCCTTGACGTGACCGAGCCGGAGCCGCTCCCGCAGGGCCATCCGCTCTGGGAGCTGGAGCAGGTCATCATCTCCCCGCATATCGGCGGCGACACCGACCGCTACAAGGAGCGCATCGCCGCGCTGTTCATCGAGAATCTCAAGGAATATGCGCGCACCGGCAAGCCGGCGCGGAATATCGTGGATTACGGACGGGGCTATTGAGCCAAGCCGGATGCCAAGATTAATGCAGCAAGAGGCCGTTCCAAGTCAATCGTCGACTTGGAGGCGGCCTCTTTTCGGTGTTCCTGGAGTCGATTTGTCCTTGCCTTGCGCAGGTTTGGTGAATGCCTCTTGTCCGGCAACCATCCGGTTGCGCAGGACGCCCGGCTTCTCCGATTGCACTCGGCTTGTCAAGGCCGCGCTCGCGCCAGAAAGCTTACTCTCCGGATAGTCTCAGCTGACGCACCAGACGGGTCAGATGCTCCAGCGCATAGAGGACGCGCTGCTTGACCTTGTCCTGCTCGGGTTCGCCATCTTCGCCGAAGTTGCGGCTGTCTCCGCCGATGGACACCCATTCCGTGCAGTTGATGCCGTGCAGGTTGCGCACGACCGTCTGCAGCTGCGTCAGCGAGCTGACGCCGACAGCTCCGGCCGCGGAGCTCGCGACCAGCACCGGCTTGCCTTCGAACTGGGCGGAGCCGAGATAATCGAGTCCGTTTTTGAGCGTGCCGGAGAAGGACCCATGGTATTCCGGCGTACCGAGGATGATGCCGTCGGCGTTCTGCGCCGCCGCCACCAACTGCTTCACATTGCTCTCGAAATACTCCATTGTCTCGGGAGAAGTGAAGATCGGAAGCTGCAGCTTCTGCGTAACCCCGGGCTGGTCCGCCGAATACAGCGGCAGTGGAAGCTTATGGAGATCGATGAATGTCACCTCGATGTCCTGCTTGCTCAGCTCCTTCTCCATGTACCGAAGCAGCAGCGTGCTGGTCGAATTGATCCGGTTCCCTCCGGCGATAACGGCAATATTCATCTTCTTTCAATCCCTTCGGCTTCCATAGGCTGGAAGCTTTTTTTCTTTATTATACTCGATCCTCCTAGTTTCTCAAGTTATTTCTTTACATAGTAGTCAGACGGACTGCTTACGGTTGTCGTCTTGCCCGAATGACACCGCTTTGCTGTCCCTGTAACCGGCTTTGATCCGAAACGCGACTTCCGTTCCTTTGTCGAGCGGTTTCATATGGATGTCGCCGCCCATCCTCTCGACGAGATTTTTGCAGATGGCAAGACCAAGCCCCGTCCCTCCGTACAGACGGGAGATGGACGAATCCGTCTGTCTGAACGGCTGGAACAGCAGATCGAGCTTATCCTCGTCTACGCCGATGCCGGTATCCGAGACCTGGAACTCCACCTCGATTTCCGAGCCGCTGCGTCCCGTCTCCCTGACCTTGACCGCAATCCCGCCTTCTTCCGTGAATTTCACCGCATTGCTGATCAAGTTGGTGAGAATCTGGCGCAGCCTCATCTCATCCCCGACCAGCACCTCAGGAAGCCCGGAATCAAGCTCCAACAGTGCTTGCAGCTGCCGCTCGCGCATCTTGCCGATGAACAGCTGCATGGAGTCCAGCACGACGTCCCGCAGCGAGAAGGGATCGGAAGCAAGCGCCATATGGCCCGACTCCATCTTGGAGTAATCCAGCACGTCATCGATGACGGTCAGCAGGCTGACCCCGCTTCCCCGTATGATATGCACGTATTCCCGCTGCTCCTCGCTAAGCTCCGTATCGAGCAGCAGGTCGCTCATGCCGAGCACGCCGTTCAACGGCGTCCGGATTTCATGGCTCATGACCGCAAGGAACTCGCTTTTGATCTTCAAGGCCTCCTCCGCCTCGGTTTTCGCCTTCAACAGCTCCCTCTGGGCCGCGTTGCGCGGGGTCAGATCCTTGGAAATCGTATAAATATCGGCTACTCCCGAGCTTGCGTTCCACGGTACGAATGCCGTAGACAGCTCGAGCTCCCGTCCTTCCTTCGTAATGATTCTGACTTCCGCCGTCTGGGTCAGCCCTTGCCTTGCACGCAGAAAGCTGCGGCTGGCACGCATGGCGTCATCGGGATGGATCAGCTGCCAGAACGAAAGTCCCGCCAAGTCCCCGAATCGGCACCCCGTCAGCTTGAGGGCGGCCGGATTGAGCCGGATGAGCTCGCCTTCCGGATTGAACAGGCACACCATATCGGGATTATGCTCGAAAATCGAATCGTACCGGCCGCGGCTTCCTCTCGCTTCTCTCCAAGCCGCGCGCTTTTCCAGGGAGAGACTAAAGCTGATCAGCAGCAGCGTGACAATGACCAGGATGAACATCCATGAGAACATGCCGATCCACTCATTCACAGCCAGCCCCTCCTTCCGTTTTCCATTGTTACAGGACATTAACCTAACGAATGGGAACATAAGCGAAAGCAGCTTGGAACCCGTTGAGGCGACAACCAAACCTAGGCGGAGTGAATTTCCCCTCCGACGAAGGCAATCCGTCCTCCCGGCCGCCCCTCTATTTGGGTTCTCGCAGAGGTTCATTCCTATCCGGTCAGGGTACAGGAACACGATGAATCCTTTTGAACCCATTTCATCTTCAGACAGGAGAGATTGACGAATGGCGAACAAGCTTGCAGGTGCCGAACTGGAAAAAAAAATCGTCGAAGCTCTGCACGAATACGAGTACGGCGTATTGTCCACGATCGAGGACGACAAGCCGCGTTCCCGTTACATGGCCGTCTTCCATGACGGTCTGAACGCCTTGTTCCTTGCCGACCGCAGATCCCACAAGGTCGATCAGCTGGAAGAGAATCCCCATGCCAGCCTGCTGCTCGGGCTCGAGGGCCGCAAGCAGCCCGGTGCGATCGTCGACATGCAGGGGTCAGCAAGCGTTAAAAAAGACGAGGGCATCGTCAAAAAACTGTGGAAAGACGACATGGGCGCTTATTGGGATGGCCCTGAGGATCCCAATATCGTCGTGCTGGAGCTGAAGCCCGAGACCATCGTTTATACGGAAGGCCATGACGGGGAGAGCGTGTGGAATCGGGGCTGATCAGCCGGAAAAAGCGGAAATCGATCCATCTAAAAAGGCCAATCCGGGTGTTCCGGAGGCCACTGAAAAAGTAGCGTAAGGCGCGAAATCGTTCTGGAGAAACGGATGTGGTCGCCTTTGTCCCCGGATTTCAACCGTTAAAAGCGGCAGAAATCTGAGAAATCTGGGGACAACAGCGATCGGAAGAATGATTTCTGTCTGCAGCGACAAATTTTCAGCGGCCTCCCAGCTTGAGGGGGCATTTCGATTGCTCGCCGTCTTAGTCTATGGATTCAGCCCGCCATCAAGCAGGACGAACGAAGGCTCGCAGCGAATGCGTAAGGAAACGGATGGAAGGAAGGTGCTCGTGCATGAACATAGTGGCCCAATCAAAGGAAATCGTCGTCTCCTATTCCCAGGTATGCGTCTATCCGGCAGGGACCAAGGAACCGTTCCCGGAGTGGACGGATGAAGAAGTCGGGCAAGGCTTTGCCTGGAAAAACAGGAGCATCTCAAGCTTCGAAGCGATGGATGATTCGCGCTGCAACGTGGCGGTCGCGGTCGAGGAAGGCGAACCGGAAGCTGCCGCTGGCTCCGTGCGGTCCATATTGGTTCCGTTCGAAGTTCCCGCAGACGGCAAGCTGAGCATTGCCAGCATTCTGTCGAGCACGGTCGAGGCAGACGTTCCGCCCGGCAGCTGCGGGCTCGTCTTCAATGCTGTACCGGGCGCCGATGGCGATGCCGAGGAGCAGCCATGGACCTATATCTTCGCCTTGTATCCCGGATATGAAGGCAAGGCGGCGCTCCTGGTCCAGGATGAGGCGCTCGAACCCCCTTCCCCGCTCCTGTTGGCCGGTATGAAAAACGGACTGTCGAAGGCAACCATGCATAACGCTCCGCCGGACTGACCACGCTACCACTGGAGGTGGATATCCATGCAGCAGCCGTTCGAGCCTTACCGGTTCGCCGATCTGAGCGGATCCGATGAAGCCGTGCAGCAGATCCGGGAACTGGAGCGTCGGCTTACCGAGCAGCGAGGCGTTCCCGTCACGCTCATCGCCTTTCAGCCGGAAACGGCTGAGGAAGACCGATAAAGACCCAAACGAACAAAAATGGTTACAAGGCCAAAAGGCCGCTTTCCCCGTCAATCCGGTGAAGGCGGCCATTTACTGCTTCCGATCGCCGGGCAGCCTCGGCTGGTCGGCCATACATAGACCCAACCTTGCCTGGAAGGAGCATCGAGATCGGCCGTCCAGATCCGCTCGTAGTCGTTGCTTTCTTCCGGTCCGCAGTACTCTTCCAGCCTGTCCGTTTCGGCAAGGCCGCGGATGCCGATCCGCAGCCACCAGCCGAATACGGCGTCGCTTTCCGCGATCGAGCCGCTGGCCGAAGCTGCTGGGAAGACGGATTTGCTGGCAGTCCGGCTAGACTTGTCCATGACTAGAGCCGGGTATTGCCCTGCGGCCGCGTCCACCAAGCAGCCTCTTATTCGGCCCCTCACCGCTTCCCGTACCCATGCCTCGATAACGCCATAATTGGACATCCCCGGCTGCAGAGTTCCGTAGACGAACAGCCATGCCTCATCCTTCATGGAGTTTTCCCGTCCCTCCGCTATCAAGCCCGTCTCCTGCGAGCTCGCCGATATCCGGAGCCGCAACGCGTACGCCGGCTTCCTCCAGCCCCCGGCGCAGCAGCATCGCTGCTTCGGCGGCTCCGGGACGGTCCCCGTGCAGGCATATCGTGGCAGCGGATAGAGAGAGGACCGGTCCTTCCAGCGTTCCGGCTTCGCCGCGGGAAGCGATTCGCAGAGCCTGCGCGAGCACTGCATCCGGATCGTGCAGCACCGCTCCAGGCAGCGACCGCTCGGCCAGCTTGCCGGATGCGGTATAGGCACGGTCGGCAAAAGCTTCCGCGATCGCCGGCAAGCCATGCCTGGCTGCCGCTTCGAGCAGCAAGCTTCCCGCCTGCGCGAAAACGGCCAAGCCGCAGCGGAGGTCCGCAGCCGCCCGGGCGACAGCTTCGGCGGCCGCTTCGCTTCGATTGCACATATGGTACAGCGCCCCGTGAGGCTTCATATGGCGCAGCCGTCCCCCGCTTGCGCGGACGAAAGCCTCCAGCGCCCCAAGCTGGTACAACACCCCGTCATAGATTTCATCCGGGCTCAGCGCCATTTCCCGGCGACCGAAGCCGAGCCGGTCCGGCAGGCCCGGATGCGCCCCGATGGCGACGCCGGCTCTCAGGCAGCCAATGACGGAAGCCCGCATCGTGGCGGGATCTCCCGCATGCCATCCGCAGGCGATGTTGGCGCTCGTAATGCTGCGCATCAGGGCTTCATCCTGCCCGAACGACCATGCTCCGTAACCTTCGCCCAGATCGGCGTTGAGATCGATGCTTGCCATGCCCCAAAACCTCCTGAACGAATATGATTTTACCGATTGCCGCTCAATCTCCATAAGCCGCGTATTCGGCCATGTCAGCTGCCGGCATGATGAATCCCGCGGAGAAGCGAGTTGTCAGATAGGATCTAGAATCCGGATTTCGTCGCCGTGGCACACCCGCCCCGGACGTTCGACGGAGCAGAGAATTCCCCTCCGTCCGGCCGCAGCCTTGACGAAGCTTTGAGGCAGCCGTTCCCTTGGCGCGACATGGTTCTGGACTTCCTTGCCAGCCTGCATGCAGGGATGATTCTCCCCTTCGCATACAAGCCCGGCGCCGCTTGGAAACAGAAGGCGCGTGCCTGGAAGAAGCTTCGTAAGTTCCGGCAATCCGGCAAGCATCAGGTTGGCGCCGATCCATTCCGGCTCCAGCGCCTCCACGGCCATATCGGCGCGCACAGCTTCCATCTCCTCAGCCGACAATAGGCTGATCTGGCGGCGGTTCAATATCTCGGTGCCCCTTGGGTACATCGGCTGGCGGACATCCGCCTTGGCCGTCAGGCCAAAGTGGCGGTCGCCGCGGATGCCTCCGAATTCCAGCTCGGCTTCGGCGAGAGGGCGGGAGACGAAGGAATTCGGCGCATCTGCGGTATATAAGCCGACAACCCGGGCTGTACGGCTGTTTTTCCTGGAAGAGGACATGATCGGTTCGAGCCTTCTTTCGCTTGTAGTTATCGGGAAATGGTTTTGAGCCGGAGAGCATGGTCCAGCATAGCCAAATCCAGCTCCTGGCCGAGATCCAGCAGCTGCGCCTCCTCGAGCCCGATCTCGGAGAAGGATACGCTGTCGCCGGGACGGAGCTGCGCCAGCAAGGGCAGGTCCGCCGCGGCGACGTGCAGGATGACCGGGTAACCGCCGGTCGTGCCGCAGCCGGCGCCGAGGATGACAGGCGCGCCTCCAGGCGGCAGCTGCACCGCGCCGGGCGTGACGCCATGCGAGCGGATCTCCGCATGGCGGATCAGCTCGACCGGATGGGCGTCCGGCTGCAAGCGGACGCCCATCCGGTCGCT
>NZ_JBKFAO010000016.1:0-73411 GCF_053345695.1 Paenibacillus sp. D51F
AGGCGCGGCGTCCTGCCCCGGCTGCTGCGCCTTGGCAGCGCGCGGAGCCGCTGCCCGCGGCGAAGCGGCGCGAGTGCGCGCCGGGGCCGCCGCAGGCGCTTCGGCGGCGGCCGATGCCGCAGGCGTCTCGCTGCGCGGAGGAGCTTGCGGCTCAGGCGCAGGCGCGCTCGCTGCTGCGCTGACCGCCGCATCCGGGCGCATGGACTCGCCCTGCGGCTCAGGCTGCGGTGATGCCGGCCTTGCCGCCGCATCCGGGCGCATGGACTCGCCCTGCGGCTCAGGCTGCGGTGATGCCGGCCTTGCCGCTGCGGCCGGGCGCACGGCATCCGGCCGCGCTTCAAGCTGCGGCGCGGAAGCCGGCTTCGCCGCTCCGGCTTCGCCGGATGCTGCAGGCCGGCTTGCCGGACGCTCGGCGGCGCCGGTCAAGCCCTGCTCCGGAGCGGAGCCGCCGAAGCGCTGCTCCGTGACTGCCGGTCGAGTCGGAGCGGAATATCCGCCCGGGCGCTGTCCACTGCTTACCGGACGAGAGCCGACCGGACGTGTCCCCGGACGGGATACCCCGCTGCCTGCAGGACGATTGCTTCCGTAGGACGAGCTGCCGCTCGCGCCTCCAGGACGAGAACTGTAGCCTTCCGTCCGCCCCGGCGGCGCAGAGGTCGGCGAAGAGCTGCCGCCGATGCCCGCGACCTGAGCCGTCTGGCCGGAAGATCCTTGCCGGTAAGCGCCGGTTCCGTTGCCGCCCCTATAGCTGGACGTGTTGGACACGATCGGGCTGCCGCCCGCCGGCCCGCTGGCAGGGCTCCCGCTGGCCGTCGCGGAAGGGGCGCTGCCTGTGCTTCCCCGCGCGCCGCTCTTCGACTCCAGCGTGGTCAGGAATTCGGCGTTCGTCTTCGTCTCGCCCAGCCTCTTCAGGAAATTGTCCACGAATTCCATGGAATCGTTCATATTCTTGCGGATGACCCAGATTTTATCCAGCTCTTCCTTCGTCAGCAAGAGGTCCTCGCGGCGCGTACCCGAACGGCGGATATCCAGCGCAGGGAAGATGCGGCGCTCAGCCAGCTTGCGGTCGAGATGAAGCTCCATGTTGCCCGTTCCTTTGAACTCTTCATAAATGATGTCGTCCATCCGGGAACCCGTGTCGATCAGCGCCGTGGCCAGGATGGTCAGGCTGCCGCCTTCCTCGATGTTCCGCGCCGAGCCGAAGAAGCGCTTCGGGCGATGGAAGGCAGCCGGATCGATGCCGCCGCTCAGCGTGCGTCCGGACGGCGGGATGACCAGGTTATAGGCCCGTGCGAGGCGGGTAATGCTGTCGAGAAGGATCACGACATCCTTCTTGTGCTCGACCATGCGCAGAGCGCGTTCCAGCACAAGCTCCGCAACCTTGATATGGTTCTCCGGCAGCTCATCGAATGTCGAGGCGACAACTTCGCCCCGCACGGAGCGCTGCATGTCCGTCACTTCCTCCGGCCTTTCGTCGATCAGCAGCACGAACAGTTCGATCTCCGGGTTGTTTTCCGAAATGCTGTTCGCAATTTCCTTCAGCAGAAGCGTTTTGCCGGCTTTGGGAGGAGCAACGATCAGGCCGCGCTGGCCAAGTCCGACCGGGGCGAGCAAATCCATGATTCGGGTGGACAAACGATGCGGAGTCGTTTCAAGGACGAGTTTCTTTTGCGGGAACAATGGGGTCAAGGCAGGGAAATGCAAGCGGTCGGCAGCCGTTTCGGGGCTCATGCCGTTGACGGCGTTGACTTGGAGAAGTCCGAAGTAGCGCTCGCTTTCTTTTGGCGGACGACATTTGCCCGATACGAGGTCGCCGCTGCGCAGGTCGAACCTCCGAATCTGGGAAGCCGAAATGTAGATATCCTCATTGCTCGGAAGATAGTTGATCGGACGTAAAAATCCAAAGCCCTCCGGCAGGATGTCCAGCACGCCCTGCATGAACAGAAGCCCGCCTCGTTCCGCCTGAGCGCGAAGAATGGCAAACACAAGCTCTTTCTTTCTCATCTGGTTGAAGCTCGGCACCTCATACTGCTTGGCGAGCTTATACAGATCGTTCAATGTCATTACTTCCAGATCGGCGATCTGAAAATCACTCATTTTCTCACCACTTTATTCAGTTTTCACACCTTACCTCTTACCTCAAGAAGGGACGGTTCTAATCCTATCTGAATCTATAAGATCTATTCTTTCATTCTATCCGGCTGCACCGCGGTCTATTCCGCATCCGCGCCGGCCTTGCATCAGGTCGGAAAGTCGGGACGGGATTCTCAGGAGGCCGGGACTGTCCCCCGCGCCGGTCGAGCTCAGCCTCATGCTCGTTCAGCTCAGGGAGTCCTGGCAAAAAAACGGAGCAGGCCGGCATCGGCCTGCATCGCTCAGAGGAAAAAAACCGGAGTCGATCGGTCGGAAAGGGAACTAGTGGTTCTCGCGCCACACTTCGGCGCCGAGACGGCGGAGATTGTCGACGAGATTGTCGTAACCCCGGTCGATATATTCAACGCCAGATATCTCGGTAATCCCGTCAGCGACGGTCAGACCGGCAACGACGAGCGCGGCTCCGGCACGCAGATCGGATGCTTTGACCTTGGCCGCGTTGAGCCGGCTGCCTTCGATGATGGCCGAACGCCCTTCCACGCGGATATTGGCTCCCATCCGCGCCAGCTCGGGGATATGCTTGAACCGGTTGCTGTACACGTAGTCCGTGAGGATGCTCACGCCCGAAGCCTGGGTCAGCAGGCTCGTCATCGGAGATTGGAGATCCGTGGCGAAGCCCGGATAGACGAGCGCGCGGACATCGATCGCCTCATAGTCCGGCCTGCCGATGATGCGGATCGATTCGTCCATTTCCACCACGCCGACGCCCATCTCCAGAAGCTTGGCGCTCATGGCCTCCATGTGCTTCGGAATGACGCCGTCGATCGTAACGTCGCCTCTCGTCGCGGCTGCCGCGATCATGTACGTGCCGGCCTGGATACGGTCCGGGATGATGGAATGACGGCAGCCGTGCATGCTGTCTACGCCTTCGATCCGGATCGTCTCCGTGCCCGCCCCTTTGATCCTGGCCCCCATCGCGTTGAGCAGCGTGGCCACATCGATGATCTCAGGCTCTTTTGCGGCATTTTCAATCGTCGTAAGGCCTTTGGCGCGCGATGCCGCGAGCATGATGTTGATCGTCGCCCCGACGCTGACGACATCGAGATATATTTTCGCTCCGCGAAGCTCCTTGGCGGAGATCCGGATCGAGCCGTGATCGTTCGACACTTCGGCTCCAAGCGCTTCGAAGCCTTTGATATGCTGATCGATCGGACGAGGCTCGAAATTGCATCCGCCCGGAAGGCCGATGACGGCCTCTCCGAACCGGCCGAGCAGCGCTCCCATCAAGTAGTAGGAAGCCCGCAGCAGCTTCACCTTGCCGTTGGGCATGGCGGCCGACTGCAGGTTCGATGCGTCGATCCGCATCGTGTCCCCGCTCCAGGATACGCCGGCCCCGAGCTGTTCCAGAATTTCGGCGTAGACCGCCACATCGCTTAGATGCGGAAGATTGTCCAGGACGACTTCGGATTCCGCTAAAATAGCAGCGGGCAGCAGCGCAACCGCGCTGTTCTTGGCCCCGCTGATCTGTACCGTGCCCCGCAGCGGGAGTCCGCCGCGAACCATTAATTTCTCCATCGCTGATAAATCCTCCCCGGGAAGAACAAACATCCTCCGGCCGCATCGCGGCCGGCCGCGCCTGGCGGTGCTTGAGCTGTAGATAAAGGATAAACGCCTCGCTGCACGAGTGGCTCGAGTTCGCCAAATGGACAGCGCTGCTATATAAGACGTTGAACTATGGGACTAGGTTGCCGCGGCATCTGCCGGGTTCTGAAGGATAGGGAAAAGCGGCGAAAGGCGGGCGCAGCCAGCGCGCCGAAATCCGCCTCGCCGTGGAAATGCCGCTATCGCGCTTGCGTGGTCTTGAGGAATGGGGCCGATCCGAACCGGCAGCCGTCGCTTGCTTGAGCGCCGGATTCGCTTCATCCGCTGCATTCGGCATCTATGGGTACAGCTTGGCATTCACGCATGAGAAGCAAGCCCAGTGCCCAGGCTCGTCATTCTGGGCCATTATAACATACTTGAAGTTGAGATGTGTACAGACGCGGCCTCTCCCCGGCCCCTCCATCATCTCCCAATCGAGGAGAGCGGGCAAAAAAAAAGGTCCTTGCTCAGGACCCGATGGCGTACTTGTTGTTCTCCCCGTCGCGGCGGAGCTGCATATTGACGGCCAGCCTCATCTCGTCGATATCGAACGGCTTCGTAAAGTGCATGACTGCTCCCAAATCCGTCGCTTCCTTGATCATATCGAGTTCTCCGTAAGCTGTCATCATGATGACCTTGATGCTCCGGTTGATTGTTTTCACGTGCTTCAGGATTTCCAGTCCATCCATGCCGGGAATTTTCATGTCCAGCAGGACCAGATCCGGATTCTCATTGCGGACGATGTCCAGAGCCAGCTTGCCGTTGGAAGCCTGGAAGGTCGTATACCCTTCGCTTGTGAATACCTCCATGAGCAAGACCCGGATTCCATTCTGATCGTCGACAATCAGTACCTTTTTCTTGTCCATTTCTCTACCTCCCGAGTAGTGGTCGTTTTATCTGCAGGACAAAAGCGGCCCGTAGCATCTCATGCATCGGCGCGGCATTAAAATAGGTCTGTTCCCTGTCTATTCGACCCCTTGTTTCCGTTTTCCTTCTTCGTTATTCAAAAAACCGCCTCCATCTCCCAAAGGAGATGAAAGCGGAATCTCCCTTGGCCGGCTCCTATTCGGAGAGCTGCAGAGAGGCGTTCACAAAGCCGCGGAACAGAGCCTGCGGACGGTTCGGACGGGAGGTGAATTCGGGATGGAACTGGACGGCCAGGAACCACGGATGCTCCGGCAGCTCGACCATTTCCACAAGCCGTCCGTCCGGGGAAGTTCCGGAAATGCGCAACCCGGCCTTTTCAATCGCCTCGCGGTACTGGTTGTTGAACTCGTACCGGTGGCGGTGGCGCTCGTAGACGAGCTCGTCATCGTACGTGCGCGCGGCCAGCGAGCCTTCCGCCAGCTTGCATGGATAGAGGCCAAGCCGCATCGTGCCGCCCATGTCCTCGATGTCCTTTTGTTCCGGGAGCAGGTCGATGACAGGATAAGGCGTCGTCGGGTTGATCTCGGAGCTGTTGGCGCCCTGCATGCCGACGACGTTCCGGGCATATTCAATGACGGCAACCTGCATGCCGAGGCAGATGCCGAAGAACGGAATACGCTGCTCTCGGGCATAACGGATCGCCGCGACCTTGCCTTCGATTCCCCGGTCCCCGAAACCGCCAGGCACCAGAATGCCGTTCACGCCTTGCAGCGCTTCAGCTGCATTGCCGTCCGTCAGCTCTTCGGCGTCCACCCAGCGGATGCTCACTTCGGAATCGGCCTCGATGCCGGCATGGGCGAGGGACTCCACGATGCTGAGGTAGGCGTCGTGCAGAGCGACGTATTTGCCGACAATGGCGACTTCCGTCTTGCGCTTGAGGTTTTTCACGCGGTTGACGAGCGCTTTCCACTCGGTCATCTCCGGCTGCGGGACATCAAGCTTCAGATGGTTGACGACGTACTCGTCCAGACCTTGCTCCTGAAGCATCAGAGGAACCTCGTACAGCGTCGAGGCATCGCGGCATTCAACGACGGCGTTCGGATCGATGTCGCAGAACAGAGCGATTTTGCGCTTCATTTCCTCGGAGATGGCTTTCTCCGTACGGCAGACGATGACGTTCGGCTGAATGCCGATGCTGCGCAGCTCCTTGACGCTATGCTGCGTCGGCTTTGTCTTCACTTCGCCGGCAGCCTTGATATAAGGAATGAGCGTGACATGCACATACATGACGTTGTCGCGGCCGATATCGCTCTTGATCTGGCGGATGGCCTCCAGGAACGGAAGGCTCTCGATATCCCCGACCGTGCCGCCGATTTCCGTGATGACGACATCGGAGCCGGCTTCACGTCCCGCGCGGAACACGCGCTCCTTGATTTCGTTGGTAATATGGGGGATGACCTGGACCGTGCCTCCCAGGTATTCGCCGCGGCGTTCCTTCGTAATGACGGAGGAGTAGATCTTGCCGGTCGTGACGTTGCTATTCTTGGACAGATTGATATCGATGAAACGCTCGTAATGGCCCAGATCCAGATCCGTTTCCGCGCCGTCGTCCGTCACGAATACTTCTCCGTGCTGATAGGGGCTCATCGTTCCCGGGTCCACGTTGATGTAGGGGTCGAATTTTTGAATCGTTACCTTAAGGCCCCGGTTCTTGAGCAATCTTCCAAGCGATGCCGCGGTAATCCCTTTGCCCAGGGATGAAACCACGCCGCCTGTCACAAAAATATATTTCGTCACTGTGTGTACCCTCCATGCTCCATTGGTCTGATTAGATTGCCCAGGCACGCCTTGCTTCATGGCATTCCTGCCTTATAAAAACAAAAAAAGTGACACCCGTATTAAGGGGGCGCACTCCTGAATAACGACATTCGATATGGAGGCAATGCCGCCGTCCACCCCCGCGGGATGGCGTGCGCTCACTGCCTTTGAGCCGATAAAATACCACTAACCGCTCCAAAAGCCCATGCAATAGTTTACTTCACCGCTTGGCCTCTGTCAAGAACGGCAAAAGCCGGAACGATGTGGGATTCCCCCCATCCTTCCGGCCCGTCGCTGTCTTATTTCTCTTCTTCGTCCGCGTCGGCGTCGTCGTCGAAGTCGTCATCGTCTTCCTCGGACTCTTCGCCTTCCACCTCGCCGCCGCCTTCCTCATCGATCTCTTCGTCAACGGCGCTCTCTTCTTCTTCGGTCTCTTCGAACTCGCGGTCTTCGTCGAATACGTCGAAGTCCTCTTCGGTCTCCGTATAGGTGTCGTCCTCTTCTCCGTCGAATACTTCCTCGTCGTCGAGGTCGTCGTCGTCGTTGATGATCCGCGGACGCTTGGCGTTGGTGATCGGATCCTCGTTCTTCTCGACCGGATACCAGCGCTTGAGGCCCCAAGTATTGCTGCCTACGCAGGCAAACCGTCCGTCAATATTGATCTCCGTATAGACTTGGGCGATGACGTCGTTGACTTCGGCGTCCGTCAGCCCGCGGTACTTGGCGATTTCTTTCATCAGATCGCGGTAGTAAAAAGGCGTGTTCGCCGATTTCAGCACCTCGAAGGCCAGGTCGACCATCGGCATTTCGCGCAGACGCTCCGCATCGAATTTTTGAGATAGGTTCGTGCTCATGTAATCCAGACACATCCTCTCGGATAATCAAAATGGCCAGCCGATACAAGCTCGCCCTGCGTGCATAAGGTCATGGTACAGTCTTGTCCACAGTCAACCTATAGTAAAACCTATTTCAATTAAAAAATCAAGACGGCCAGGCGAGGAACGAGAACTGCCGCTGCAGCCATCCATCTCCCGGCAGGAAAACAGAAAAGCCGGCCAAGCCGGTCTAACAGCGACTATCCATTGAGCTTGAAGCCGATATAGGAGTGCCCGCAATTACATCCTCGGGTCCGATCGGGAAGGGAGCTTGTCTGCTGCACCGGAAAAAGCGCTTGAAACGGAAAGAACGAAGGGCTGCCCCTCCGCTCCCGACTGTATCCTCCCGGACTAGGCCAGAAGCTTCTGTCCGGTTTTTAAGAGCCCTGCGACTCTTGATGGTATAGTATGAGCGCCGGCGGGCGATTGACACGGATACGGAGCCTAAATATTGGCTGAAACGGGCAGGTGGCTCATGCGGGTCGCGTCACGGGATCATACACTATCCAAGCATTGTCCGTCAGGAGGGACATCGTCTTGGATAATTTGCTCCATTGGCTTCGCGACACCCTTTCCTCCACCGGCACCAAATGTCTGAATTACCTGATCGGCTTCCGGCATGAACGGGACTATAGAGCCTTCCTGGACGAGTGGAAGGCCTCTGCTCCCGCAACCAGCCTCCGCCTGCATCCCATTCCGCTGATCCGGGCCGTCACGTTCACGGCGCCGGCAGCTGCGGGCAAACCCCGTCTCCCCCCCGGGGTATGGATGGAGGAAGACCGCCTCGTGCGGGTAGAGGCCGCTCCCGCCGCGCGGGTTCCAGCCGAGAAGGGACTTCCCTGGGGCGTACAGCAGATCAGAGCCCCGCTGGCTTGGAACCGCACGACTGGACACCGGATCAAGATCGGCGTCATTGATACCGGCATCGACCACAACCATCCCGACCTCAAGTCGTCCATAGGCAAAGGCATCAACCTGATCGACCGCACCCATCTGCCCCATGACGACAACGGCCATGGGACCCATATCGCCGGCACGATCGCAGCGGCCAACCAGCCGAGCGGCATGATCGGAGTCGCGCCCCGATCGATGGTGTACCCGGTCAAGGCTTTCGACCACAACGGAAGCGCCTTTGTCTCCGACATCATCCTCGGCATAGAATGGTGCGTGCGCAGCGGCATGCACATCATCAATATGAGCTTCGGGATGAGATCGCGCAGCAAGTCGCTGATGGCGGCCTGCGCCAACGCGATGAATGCCGGCGTCGTCATCGTCGCTTCATCCGGCAACGACGGCAAGCGCCGCTCGGTGGATTATCCGGCCCGTTATCCGCAGACGATCTCCGTCGGCGCCACCAATCGGCTCAGGCGCATCGCCGCATTCAGCAACCGGGGGCCGTACATTGATATCTATGCGCCCGGAGACCGGATTCATTCGGCCTGGATCAAAGGCAAGTACAACGAAATGAGCGGCACCTCCATGGCTACCTCCCATGTGAGCGGAGCGGTTGCGCTGCTGCTCGCCCGCTATCCCGAATTGACCCCTGCGGATATCAAGGCCATCCTCCGGAAATCCACGATACCGCTGCGGGGAGCCAAAAATGCCAGAACCCCCGGCGAGCTCGATGTGCCCAAAATGTTGAAAGCCGCAGAATCGTAATCGATTCTACGGCTTTTTCGAGCGGCTCGGGATGATGCCGGCCTACATGCGCTCCGGAGCGGAGACGCCGATCAGGCGCAGGACATTCGCGATGACGGTCCGGACGGCGCCAAGCAGAGCCAGGCGGGCATGCGCCTGGGCCAGGTCTTCCGTGATGACGCGCTCGGCGCGGTAATAGCTGTGGAGCTGGGAAGCCAGCTCGTAGACATAGCGGACGAGCCGGTGCGGAGCATGCTGGTCAGCGGCCAGCTTGATTTCCTGCGGAAATTCCGCCATTTTGAGGAGCAGGTCGTATTCATGCTCGGTCGCCAGCTTGGACAGGTCCACTTCCGCCAGCGGCAGCGGGCTGATTCCCTGCTCCGCGGCTTGGCGAAGGATGCTGCAGATCCTTGCATGGGCGTACTGCACATAATAGACCGGATTCTCGTTGGAGGTCGATACGGCCAGGTCCATGTCGAAGTCCAGATGCGAGTCCATGCTGCGCATCGTGAAGAAGTAGCGGATGGCATCCACGCCGACCTCGTCCATCAGGTCCTCCATCGTGACGGCTTTGCCGGTACGCTTGGACATCTTGACCTTCTCGCCGTTTTGGAAGAGACTGACCATCTGGGCGATCAGGACGACAAGCTTGTCCGGATCGTTGCCGAGAGCTTCCATGGCCGCCTTCATGCGCGGTATGTAGCCGTGGTGGTCGGCGCCCCAGATATTGATCATCGTGTCGTAGCCGCGGCCGTATTTGTCGCGATGGTACGCGATATCCGGCGTCAGGTAGGTGTACGACCCGTCGTTCTTGATGAGGACGCGGTTCTTGTCGTCTCCGTATGCCGTCGTATTCAGCCAGGTGGCGCCTTCTTCCTCGTAGACCTGACCCTTGTCCCGAAGAGCGTCCAGGGCGTCGGTTACGAGCCCGGTCTCATACAGAGAAGTCTCGCTGTACCAGAGATCGAAGCGGACGCGGAAGCGTTCGAGATCGCGCTTGATCTTGCCCAGCTCGCGCTCCAGTCCGTAGGCCTTGAGGAAGGCGAAGCGTTCCGTATCGGACAGCGAGAGCAGGGAATCGCCTTTTTCTTCGACGAGCTGCTTGGCGAAGCCGACGATGTCCTCTCCGTGATAGCCGTCCTCCGGCAGCTCGGCTTCCTGTCCGAGCTGCTGGCGGTAGCGGGCTTCGATCGACTTGGCCAGGTTGTTCACCTGGGCGCCGGCGTCATTGATGTAGTATTCACGGGTCACATCATTGCCCGCGAAATCAAGCACGTTGCACAGGGCGTCGCCGACGGCCGCGCCGCGGGCATGGCCCAGATGCAGGCTGCCGGTCGGATTGGCGCTGACGAACTCCATTTCCACGCGCTTGCCCGTGCTCTCGCCGCGGCCGTACGCATCGCCGGCTTCATGCACCTGGCCGATGACCGGATACAGGTACGAGCGGTCCAGGCGGAAGTTGATGAAGCCCGGGCCCGCGATATCCGCCGACAGGATGGACGCTTTCTCCTTGTCGAGATGGGCCAGGATCGCCTCGGCGATCTGACGCGGGTTTTTGCGTGCGATCTTGGTCAGCTGCATGGCGGCGTTGGTCGCCAGATCGCCGTGGGCTTTGTCGCGCGGCACCTCCAGCACGAATACAGGCAGCTCTTCGCGGGCGGCAAGCCCGGCGGCTACGGCTGCATCGGCAATCGCTCCGCTGATGGCGGCATAAACTTGTTCAAGCACGTTCTTACTCATGAATGGGTATCCTCCTGTATATGAAGCCGCAATTGAAAGCGGCCGCTTAACTGATCCTCGATCCGCAGCCGGTAGGTCCAAGCCAGCGTCAGCGGCAGCAAGCCGCCTGCAGCGCCCTCGGCGGACAGCGCCTCCGTCTCGACCGTCATCCGAAAAGCCAGATGGCCGGATGCATAGCTGCCCTCGCGGTTCGAGCCGGCTGCGAAAGTCTGCTCCGATTCTACTCCGCCGCGGCGCGTGAGACGAATCTCGTCCCCGCTCCACCGGATCAGCGTCCTCACGGCGCCATGCAGTTCGTCCCTCTCCTCGTAGCGGATGTATCGGCTCTTTCCTTTAGCGAAAAATTCGCCCTTGTGCGTGACGGGCGGAGCCGTTTCCCCGTCCTGGCTGCTGCGGATGGCAATGAGGACGGCGACGCGGCCTTCGTCCACGCCGGCTGCGCGGGCAGCTGCCCCGCCGTCGGCCGCGCTTTCCGCGATGGGCAAGCCGGCGGCTTCCGACGCCGACCGGCTTGTTTCGTGTTCGTTCATGCCGCAGGCTCACCCTCCGAATACTCGTCTGCACCGGGAAGATTCCTGGCAGAGAATCGCCCGGCGCGGCTCTCCGATGTTATCTTCCCTACTATAAACAGTTCATCCCTTGATTTCAACGGCTGGGGGGGCTGCAGCGGCGCGATAAACAGGAAATCCCATGCCCCCGGACAGCTGGCATGGGATGATTCTCCGCTTGAAGCGGCGGATGGAAGCCGGCCCTCCCGCCAGCCGAGAGCTGACCGGCAGCGGTCATTCCTTCAAATAGGGCAGCAGCATGCGCCACTTTTCAAGCCGATCCTCCAGCGTGCGCATGGCCGGGGTCGGAATCGGGCTGCTCGAAGGCAGACGCAGCAAATCCAGATGCGCAAGGCCGGGATGATCGGCAAAATGCTTGCGGTATATCTCATAGGACTTGCTCCCGTTGAAGGCGAGCGCCTCTAGAGATGGATAACGGGCAGCGAGGCCGGGCAGATCGTTCGGAACCGCATTCCTGATGTTCATGTCCAGGCTGCCTTCCCTATGGCAATGGTCGATCATATCCCATAGGCCTATCCCTCGGCCGGCCGCGTAAGCAAGCCGGTCCCCGTACGCCTCATCCGGTTCCAGCCCGCGCAGCCCGTACAGCAGTCTCCATAAATAATTGCGCTCGTTCGCATAATAACGCTGCTCCTGAAGCGACTTCGCCCCCGGCATGCTGCCAAGGATCAGCACTCTCGCCCCGTCGCCTATCATCGGAGGAAACGAGCGGACCTTGACCTTGTCCTTATCCTCGTCCACGTCCGTCTCACCTCAACGAAGAAATCCGGCGGGCGGCCCGCGGCCCGAAGCCGCAGTCCGTCACCTGCCGGATTTCAAAAGATAAAGCCCCGACGCGAGCCGCCGAGCACGCCCTGGTCAGGAATTGCCCCGGAAGGCAGGCGGCGTCCCGTGAAGCTTTTCGATCTTGCTGCAAATCTCGTGATGCCACTCTGTGTCGCCCGTCATCGATGCGATCAGGGACATATTGTACAAATTCGCCAGCCGCCTGCAGTGGGAAGCGTTGACCGCCAGGCAGTGCTCGAAGTCCGCCTGTTCTTCGTCCGTCAAGGCACGGCGTTCGCGAATGGTCCACAGCTCGGCCAGATGTTCATGTATCGGCAGCAATCCCACCTGAGTTGCACCTCCTTGTATTCTATCAGCCAGTATCGCCAAAGAACTAGAGGTCCAAGCACGCTGGACGAAAAAATTCGGCTCCCCGATGACAAGCCGCCTATCCCGGAAAAGGACTTCCGGCTTCTAAAGGGAGGGCTGCCGTTCCCGGAATGGAAAACGGCCGGCCCTGGCGGGCCGACCGGCTTGAATCCCTTTACTTGATGAAGCCGAGCAGCATCTCGCGGATGACCTTGGAGGCGACGATCTGCGTCTGCTCCGTCGGATCATAAGCCGGGGCTACCTCGACCAGGTCGCAGCCGACGACGTTGACGCCGGACTTCGCGATAGCATGGACCGCCTCAAGCAGCTCCTTGCTCGTGATGCCGCCTGCTTCCGCAGTGCCGGTGCCCGGCGCGGCGGAAGGATCCAGCACGTCGATGTCGATCGTCAGGTAGACCGGACGGCCCGCCAGCTCAGGCAGCACCTTCTTCAGCGGCTCGAGCACCTCGAACGGATGGAAGTTGATATTCTCGCGTGCATACTGCCACTCCTCGCGGGAGCCGGAGCGGATGCCGAACTGATAGATGTTCTTGCCGCCCATCAGGCCGGCTGCCTTGCGCAGCGGCGTGGAGTGAGACAGCGGCTCGCCTTCGTACGACTCGCGCAGATCGGCGTGAGCGTCGAAATGGATGATCGCGAGGTCCGGATATTTCTTGTAGACCTCCTGGAAGATCGGCCAGCTGACGAGATGTTCGCCGCCGAGGCCGACCGGCATCTTGCCGTCAGCCAGAATGCCGGCCACGAACTCGCCGATGATGTCTAGCGAGCGGGCAGCGTTGCCGAACGGAAGCAGCAGGTCGCCGGCGTCGAAGTATTCGATCTCTTCGAGGCTGCGATCCAGGTACGGGCTGTATTCCTCCAGGCCGATCGACACCTCGCGGATGCGGGCGGGGCCGAAGCGGGAGCCTGGGCGGAAGCTCACGGTGAAGTCCATCGGCATGCCGTAGATGACAGCGCGGGAGGCTTCATAGTTCTCGGAGCTGAGGATGAAGACGTTGCCGGAGTATTTCTGGTCGATTTTCATTATTTCACCAGATCCTCGACGAACTTCGGCAGCACGAACGCAGCCTTGTGCAGGCGCGGCGTGTAGTACTTCGTCTCGCGCTCCGGAATGGCGGTCTCGTCCACTGCGAGCGGATCATGCTTCTTGGAGCCCATCGTGAAGGTCCACAGGCCGCTCGGATAGGTCGGAACGTTGGCCCAGAACACGCGCACGACCGGGAACACTTCCTTGACGTCGCGGTTGACGCTCTGGATGAGATCGGCCTTGAACCACGGGTTGTCCGTCTGGGCGACGAACAGGCCGTCGTCCTTCAGCGCCTCGTAGATGCCTTGGTAGAAGCCGCGCGTGAACAGGTTGGCCGCAGGGCCGACCGGCTCGGTGGAGTCGACCATGATGACGTCGTACTCGTTCTTGTGGTCGTGGATATGCATGAAGCCGTCGTTCACGTGGACCTCGACGCGAGCGTCGTCCAGTCCGGATGCGATGTTCGGCAGATATTTCTTGGAGTATTCAATGACCTTGCCGTCGATGTCGACGAGCACGACGCGCTTGACCTTCTCATGCTTGAGGATCTCGCGCACGACACCCCCGTCGCCGCCGCCGACTACGAGCACCTGCTCCGGATTCGGATGCGTGTTGAGGGCCGGATGAGCGACCATCTCATGATAGACGAACTCGTCCTTGTCCGTCGTCATGACCATGCCGTCGAGGACAAGCATCGTGCCGAACTCATCGGTCTCGATCATGGCGAGCTGCTGGAAGTCCGTCTGCTCGTTGACGTAGGTTTCTTTGATTTTGGCCGTAATGCCGTAGGTTTCGGTTTGTTTCTCGGTATACCACAATTCCATGGTAAGAGTCCCTTCTTTCTTCTTCAGGTTGGGGACGGAAGGACCGTCCATCGGATGCTGACCGCCCCGGCAAGCCGGCCCAAGCAATACGGCCTCGCCAGCGATGGGATGGCGCACGTATGCGATGGAGCAACGAGATTATATGTGCTGAAGGCAATATCATCTAGGGCGTGAACTCGAAGCGCAGGGATGCCTGACAAGGCTCTTGCGCATCCATTTCTCCCGTTCAAAGGCGATACGGCAAAAGAAGCTTTTGTCGGATCTGCCTCCTTAAGGTCGACGGTTCAACCTGTATTATAGTCAAATCCCCCCTCCAATACAAACGTTTCCCCGTGATTTCTCGCGCTTTTCCGCCCTTTGAATAGAGGCCCTCCGAATTATCCATACTATGGAAAAAGATGTCGAATCCGGGAAAGGAACACATCCTCCATGAGCAATCCCCTCCGTCCCAGACGAAGGCTCTCCCGCGGCCGCGGCAAATCCGTCCTCCTCGGCCTCTCCGCCCTGCTTGCCGGGCGGCCGCTCCGGCTGCTCGGGCTGCTGGCCGGCACTGCGATATCCCTCGGACTGCTTGCGCTCAGCATCCTGCTGCTGTCGCTGCGCCTTCAATCGCTGCCCGCCTCCTCGGCTGTCCAGCTGACCGAGATCTACGACGCCTCCGGCCAGCTGATGGAATCGTTCCGCGCCGGCCAAAGCCGCGAATCCGTACCGCTGCAGCGGATATCCCCCTATCTCGTCCAGGCGACGCTCGCGATCGAAGACCACCGCTTCTACAAGCATGGCGGCTTCGACATGAAGGGCATGGCGCGGGCGGCGGTCGTGAACCTGGAGAGCGGCCGGGCGCGCCAAGGCGCCAGCACCATCACGCAGCAGCTGGCCCGCAACCTCTATCTGACGCATGAGCGGACCTGGAAGCGCAAGCTCAAGGAAGCGATGTACACCGCCCAGCTGGAGATGAACTATTCCAAGGATGAGATTCTCGGCATGTACTTGAACCAGATCTATTACGGGCACGGCGCCTACGGAATCGGCAAGGCGGCGAGGATGTACTTCGGCAAGAGCGCCGCCGAGCTGACGCTCGCGGAAAGCGCGATGCTCGCCGGCGTCCCCAAGGGCCCGAAATATTACTCGCCCTATATGGACATGGACAACGCGGTCCGCAGGCAGCGCCTGATTCTGAAAGCGATGCAGGACGCCGGCGACATCACGGCGGGGCAAGCGGACGAAGCCCGCGCGCAGAAGCTCGCGCTTCGTCCGCTGGAGCCGGGCGGCGCGGGCGGCGCGGCGCCCTACTTCCGCGATTACGTCCGCCAGACGGCCGTCGACCAGCTCGGACTGGACGAGCATCTCATCAGCGAAGGCGGCGTCCGCATCTACACGACGCTGGACCCCGCGGCGCAGAAGGCGGCGGAGCAGGCGATCCGCGCCTCCATTCCGGGCAGCTCGCAGCAGCAGGCCGCTCTCGTCGCCATCGATCCCCGAACCGGCTATATCAAAGCGATGGTCGGCGGGCTCGATTACCGGAGCGGCCCGTTCAACCGGGCGCTTGCCAGACGGCAGCCCGGCTCGTCGTTCAAGCCGGTGCTCTATCTGGCCGCGCTGCAGAACGGGCTGACCGCCGTGACGCCGTTCACCAGCGCCCCGACCGTCTTCGCTTACGACGAGGGACGCAAAAGCTATGCTCCCCGCAACTACAACGACCATTACGCGGGCGGGCCGATCTCGATGCGCGACGCCATCGCCAGCTCCGACAACACCTACGCGGTCAACACGATCATGCAGGTAGGCGCTGACAAGGTCATCGCCACCGCCAGAGCTCTCGGCCTCAGCTCCCCGATGCAGCCGCTCCCCTCGCTCGCGCTCGGCACCTATCCCGTCAGTCCGCTGGAGATGGCATCCGCCTTCGGCACGCTGGCAGCGGGAGGCCTCCGCGCCGCGCCGGTGTCGATCCTGCGCATCGAGGACAGCAAAGGAGAAACTCTCTATGAGGCGCAGCCTCGCCTCTCGAGAGCGGCAGCCGCTCCTTACGCCTACGTGCTGACCAGCCTCATGGAAAGCGTGTTCGAAACCGGAGGCACCGGCAGCCGCGTCTCGGGCATGATCCGCCGGCCGGTCGCCGGCAAGACCGGCACGACCGCAAGCGATGCCTGGCTCGTCGGCTATACGCCGGAGCTGGCTACCGCCGTATGGACCGGCTATGACAAAAACCGCCGCCTGACCTATTCGGAAGCCCATCGCGCCGCGCCGATCTTCGCCTCCTTCACGGAAAAGGCGCTGCAGGGAGTGACGCCGAAGCCGTTCATCGTTCCCGATGGGGTCGTCAGCGTCGCCGTCGATCCCGCGACCGGCCTGAAGGCCGCTGCCGGCTGCTCCGGATGGAGGATGGAGCTGTTCGTCTCGGGCACGGAGCCTCAGAGCTTCTGCCGGGAAGAAGCTCCGTCCGGCAGCGGAGCCCTGCCGAAGTCGGAGCCCCAGGGGCAGCCCGCTGCCAAAGGGTGGCTGGAAGGCATCCGCCACTGGTGGCGCAGGTGAAGCGGCAGCTGGGGACGGCAATTGGATGATTAAGGGAGAAGGCTGGGGTATAATGAAAGGGAATAACCGGATGATCAGGCACGCGACTATGAAAAAGGCAGGTGTCGACTGATGAAAGATCTCATGAACAAAGCTTTTTCCCTGGGGCTGGGGCTTGCCGCCTCGACCCGGGAGCAGGCCGAGAAGCTGGCGCAGGAGCTGAGCGCCAAAGGCGACATGAGCAAGGCCGATTCCCAGCAGTTCGTCAGCAGCATGATCCAGCGCGGGCAGGAAGCGAAGGGCAGCCTGGAAACGTTCGTCCGCGAGCGCGTCAAGGCGGTCACCGACGAGCTCAATCTCGTCCACCGGGAGGAATTGCAGCGGCTGGAGAAGCGGATCGCCGACCTGGAGTCCCGCCTCGGCATTCCTTCGGAGCATGCCGCCGCGACGGCCCCGGGCAGCACGCAGCTGGAGCAAGGCGCCTATGAAGGGACCGGCAAGGCCGGACCCGGAGTTCCGCCCGTCGTCGATCCCGGACCCGGAGTTCCGCCCGTCGTCGATCCCGGACCCGGACATCCGGACGCACCCGGACACAGCTCCGTCTCCGCCGTAACGGACGAGGCAGCGGAAGAGTCCGCCCGTCTGCGGGAGGAAAGAGATTCGCTTCAGGACGGCAAAGGAGAATGATGCTCGGCCGCCGAATCCGCCATCTGCAGCGCTACAGGGAAATCCTGCTCGCCTTCGCGCGCAACGGGTTCGGCTACTTCGTGCGGGAGCTCGGCCTCCTGAAGCTCATTCCCCACTGGAGAACGGTGGAGGAGCCCTCCCATACCGCGGCAAGAACGACCGGAGAACGTATCCGGTCTTTTTTGCAGGAGCTCGGTCCCGCCTTCGTCAAGCTCGGACAGATCGCCAGCACCCGGCATGATCTGCTCCCGGCCGACATCGTCGAGGAGCTGCGGCAGCTGCAGGACAAAGTGCCCCCCTTTTCATTCGAAGAAGCCCGGCGGGTGCTTGAGGAGGAGCTCGGCGCTCCTCTGGAATCCGTCTTCCTGGAATTCGGCCGCGAGCCCGTCGCCGCCGCCTCGATCGGACAAGTCCATTATGCAAGGCTGCTGTCCGGGGAGGAGGTCGCCGTCAAGATCCAGCGTCCCGGCATCCGCAAGATCGTGGATACCGACCTTGAGATCCTGCTCGATCTGGCCCGGATCGCGGAGAACCGGCTGCAGTGGGCAGCCCAGTACCAGGCAGCGGAGCTGGTGGAGGAGCTCGCCGCGTCGCTGGCTGCGGAGCTGGACTACACGCTTGAAGGGCGCAGCGCGGAGCGGATCGCCGCCCAGTTCAAGGACAACCCGAGAGTTCGGGTGCCGGCCATTTATTGGGATCTTTCCTCCAAGCGGGTCCTCACCATGGAATTCATGCGCGGCATCCAGCTGCATGACCGGGAGAGGCTGCGCCGGGAAGGCTATGAGCTGAAGGCGATCGCCGAGAGCGTCGCCGGCGTCATTCTGGAGCAGATTTTCGTCTCCGGCCTTTTTCACGCCGATCCCCATCCGGGAAACATCCTCGTCATGGAATGCCCGGAGGCCCTCCCCGGCAAGCCCGCTCCGGAGGCGGACAAGAAGCACCCGGTCATCGGGCTGCTCGACTTCGGCATGACGGGCCGCCTGACGCCGGGAATGAAGGGCCACTTCGCCTCGCTCGTCATCGCCCTGCGGCGCCAGAGCACCGACGGCGTCATCAAGGCGATCGACGAGATGGGGCTCATTCCGGAGGACGCGGACTGGCGGGAGCTTCGGCGGGACGTGGACAAGCTCAGGGAAAAATACTATCAGGTGCCCTTCAGCGAGATCAGCCTGGGCGAATCCGTCACGGATTTATTCCATGTTTCCTACAAGCACCGCATCCGGATGCCGTCCGATTTCATGCTGCTCGGAAAAGTCCTGCTTACGCTCGAAGGCGTCATCACCGCTCTCGATCCCGAATTCAGCGTCGTCAGCGTGGCGGAGCCGTTTGGCCGCAGGCTGCTGCTGGAAAGGCTGCATCCCGGGCGTCTGGCGGAGTCCGCAGCCGGCTATGCGATCGAATACGCCTCGCTGCTGAGCGAGATTCCCTCCCGGCTGCGCAGCCTCGGCCGCATCCTCATGCGCGGCAAGCTGCCGCTGGAGCTGGCGGTACCCGACGTCGACCGGGTCATGCAGCGGCTCGACCGGATCAGCGGCAGGCTCAGCTTCAGCATCGTGCTGCTGAGCTTCAGCATCATCATGGCCGGCCTCATCGTCGGCTCCTCGCTGGGCCGCCAGCCCGGCCTGCTGTCCCGGATACCGGCCCTCGAGATCGGCTTCGGGATCGCTGCGGCCATGTTCTTGTACATGCTGGTGTCCATCTTCCGCTCCGGCAAGAAATAACTGCGCACGAAGCCCCTCGCGGCCGGCCGCGAGGGGCTGTTTTGTGCCTCTCCGAGAGCAGAGGAAATGAGCCCGCCGAGGAGCTACAATAGAAGAAAACAGGAACGGGAGGGCGCCTGGATGAGGGTGACGATTCAAGATATCGCCAATGCCGCCAACGTGGCGAAATCCACGGTCTCCAAGGTGATGAGCGACTCGCCGCGCATCTCCGAGGCGACCAAGCAGCGGATCCGCGCCATCATGCGCGAAATGAACTATACGCCAAGCAGCCTCGCGACCCAGCTGGCCCGCCAGAGCAGCTTCAACATCGGCATGCTCGTCGACATGGCCCAGCGCGAGGATTTCCTCAACGCCTTCTTCTACAATATCATCGGAGGCGTGGAGAGCGTCATCGGCCCGCTCAGCTATGAGCTGACGATCTCGAACGTGCAGTACCACCAAAACGGGCCGAGCTATATGGAGAGGCTGGTGCGCAGCCGGCGCGTGGACGGGCTGATCGCCAGCAGCGAGCTGCTCACCGCCGACAACACGGCCGAGATGATGGATCTCGAATTCCCGCTCGTCTCGATCGGCGAGAACGGAAGCACTGTACACTGGGTCGATTACGACAACCGGCGCGGCGGCTACATGCTGACGGAGCATCTGCTGCAGCGGGGATGCTCCTCCGTAGCGTTCATCGGCGGCCACGTAGGGGGCAGCTTGTACGACAAGCGCTTCAGGGGCTATCGAGATGCGCTCTCCGCGGCCGGAATCGGATTCAGCCCCGATTGGGTGCTGGAAGGAACGGCCGACGAGCATGGCGGGTATGACATGGCGATTCGGCTGCTGTCGGAAGGCAGCCGTACGGACGGCGTCGTCTGCATGAGCAACTATGCGGCAGCCGGCCTGCTGCGCGCGGCGGACAAGCTCGGCGTCCGGGTGCCGCATGACCTTCTCGTCACCGCTTTCGACGATTATCCCCTGTCGGCATTCACCTCGCCTCCCCTTACCTGCCTTCACATCGACACGTTCGAGCTGGGCATCGAGGCGGGCAAGCTGCTCATGCAGCGGCTCTCCGATCCTTCCCTGCCGCGCCAATCGCGGCTGATCGAGCCTAGGCTCATCGTGCGCGAATCGACGGGCTGACCCCCTATCCTTTGGGGGTCACCCCCATCATCCCGTGCAGCATGATCTGGAAGTTGGACACGTAGACCGTCCGGGAGAAGTATCCGCCGGCGTCGTCGGCTGCTGGAAGGTAGCATTCCTCTCACCCTATGCCGCTAGATTCTGATGTGACCGAGGCATCCGCCGCCAGCACCTGCCCATGCAGGCTCACGGAGCCGGCCGGATGCCCTCGCGCCTCCCGCGAGAAGCGCGGGCATGCCGGCGCGCGGCGTCGATAGCCCGGGACATGGAAAAGCCCGCATCCGGAATTCCGGATGCAGGCGAAAGATGAAATAAGGGCAGAATCACTTCTTGGCCGAGGAATAATAGGAGCTCAGGGCATCGCCCACACCAAGCGGATTGCGCCGAAGATCCTTGGCGCTGAAGAACAGCTCTCCCGTCACGCTCCCGGTCAACTGATCGTAATCCAGCTGACGGATGATTTCCGAGGCGCTTTGCCATCCTGCTTCGGTCGTTCCCAGCTTGTAAGGAGAGTGGCCGATATAGAGATCGACTCCGGTGCCCTTCACCGTTGTTGTCCACCACTCCGCAACCTTCTCGTACGGAGCGGTCGGATGGGCGAAGCTCCAATAGATCTGAGGCGCCACATAATCGAGCCAGCCCTGCCGCACCCAGAGGCGCACATCCGCGTACATGCCGTCATATGTGCTCGTGCCTGCCTTCGTATCCGAGCCCTCCGGATCGGCGGATTTGTTGCGCCAGACGCCGAACGGGCTGATGCCGAAGCGTACGGCAGGCTTCTGCGCATGGATGCTCTCGCTGAGCTGGCGGACAAAGGCGTTGATATTGTCCCGCCGCCAGTCGGCCTTGCCCTTCAAGCTCCCGGCGCTGTACAGCCTATAGACGGCTTCGTCGTCGAACGAGCTGCCGGATGGATAGAAGTAATCGTCGAGATGCACGCCATCGATGTCGTAACGGGCTACGACCTCCATGATGGCATCGATGATGGACTGGCGGGCAGCCGGTATGCCGGGATTGATATAAGGCTTGCCCCCCGAGTTGACGATCCATTCCGGATGCTGGAGCATGATGCTGCCGGAATCGAGCTTCGTCGTGTCGGATGTGGTCGACGCCCGGAACGGATTGAACCAGGCATGGAATTCCATGCCCCTCCGATGCGTCTCTTCAATCATGAAGGCCAGCGGATCGTAGTCTGGAGCCAGACCCTGCTTGCCGGTCAAATAAGAGGACCATGGGACGAGAAGGCTCGGGTACAAGGCATCTCCCGATGGCCGTACCTGGACGAAGGCCGCATTCATCCCAAGCCGCTGCAGGTCGTCCAGCAGCTGGACGTATTCCCGGCGCTGCCTGGCTCCATCCTTGTACGAAGCCGTTGACGGCCAGTCCAGATTGTAGACGGTCGACACCCAAGCCCCGCGCAAAGGCGCCTGCAAGCCCGGGCCCGGGACGACCGTGCCGCCCCCGGGTTGCGAACCCGAGCCGGTGCCCGGTTGGCTCCCCGTTCCTGTACCTGGCTGAGTGCCTGTACCCGTGCCGGGCTCGCTGCCCGTTCCTGTACCTGGCTGAGTGCCTGTTCCCGCATCGGGCTGATTTCCCGCGCCTGTCCCCGGCTCGCCTCCAGCTCCCGGGCCGGCCGGGGAAGACAGCGAGATTTTCCTGCTGGCAGCGTTCCAGTCGACGCTCAATCCGAGCTGTTCCCCGACAAATCTCAACGGAACCATCGTCCGGCTCTGCTTCGTCTCCACCGATGCGTCCAGCGATATGTTCGCGCCGTTCACGACGGCGAAGTTCTGACCCATCTTCAGGGTGATGACGCTGCCCGACATGGAGATCCGGGCCGTCTTCTCTTTCGCGGACCAGTCGACGGTAGCGCCGAGCCCCTCGCTTACAATCCGCAGTGGCACCATCGTCACGTTGACCTTGGGCAGGATATACGGCGGGGCTTCGCTAGACAGCTTCTGTCCGTCCAGATAAATGCCGATGGCGGACGCCGCCGACGCATCGTCATGCCATGCGCCTGGAACGAATGACGCTGCCGTTGCCGCGATCAAGGAGAGCGCCAGCTTCCTGCGGATGCTCCCTGCCGCTTCTGCTCGGTTGAACCTCATGTGAACGTCTTCATTCCTTCCTCTTTGCTTACTTTGCGCTGGTTCTTTCGAACTTGCATCAGACAGTTAGACGCCGGCTTGACCGCAATAGTTGCTTTAATCTTCCTCTTCATCCGAAGGAGGAAAACGGTCATATCCCGTAAAACAATGTAGAAACAGGCGATTTCTCTGGGCAGAAGCCTGATTTCAGAGGAATTCGGCCTGTAATTGAATATTCAGATTATTTAAATAATTGTAAAGATGAGGTATAATGAAATCACTCCACAGGGGAAGGGGATAGTCCAATGGAGACGGTTAGCGAAGCGTGTCCCGAAGCCGACGGCAACGCCGCCAGGCTGGCAAGAAGAGAGCAGCTGATGCTGCTGAGCGGGCATGCGGGTCCTGAAGTCTGTTGTGTACATGAACCGGTCATCCAATCTGTATGGAGAAAGCGAAATCTAAGAAGGAAGCAAGCGTCAGGTTACGCAAGCTGCTGGGAATGGAGTGTAAGCGTCTAATTGAATAGGAACTGGATAAGCAGGAAATAGGGCTTTCGGTTGTCAGCGGACAAGCGAAAGCCCTATTTGTGCTTGAATGGACCCAAGCGGTTATACTAAGCAGGCAACAGCCTGCCCATATCTGCTCAGGAGGCCGCACATGCTCATGCTTACGTTGAATAATCTGGAGCACCCTCTCTGGCCGGCAGCCCGCCGGATCTACGAGGAAGCCTTCGCTCCGCACAGCCGCAAGCCGGAAGCGCTGATCCGCGCCATGCTGGAGCGAGGCCTTGCTCTCGTGCATATTCTCGCCGAGAGAGACGGCGGCGCCGGCCTGCGTCCCGTCGCCATCGCTCTCGCCGGCCCAAGCGGCGGCGGACGCGTGCTTGTCGTCGACTATCTCGCCGTCGATTCCAGGCGGAGAGGCCATGGATACGGAACCCTCCTGCTCGCCAAGCTCGACGAATGGGGCGGACGGCATGCCGCCGGCGCGCTCGCGCTGCTTGTGGAGGCCGAGGCAGACGCCACGGCAGACAACCGCCGCCGGATCCGGTTCTGGGAACAAGCCGGCTTCCATGCAACGGGGTATGTCCACCATTATATCTGGGTGCCGGAGCCGTACCGCGCCCTCTACCGTCCGTTCTCCTCCGGCAGCGGCCTGAGTCCGGAACAAGAAGCGCTGTTTCGGGAAGGCGACGGCCAACAGCTGTTCCGCTGGATTTCCGACTTCCACCGGCGCTCGTACAAGGGATTCAAGGAGGAAGGCTAGCGGACGGATGCATACCGGTCAGGTTGACGCAGGTCAAATACCTTCATGGGCCTCATTCGTGAGCATTGCCCCCAGCTCGCTGCCTTGACGTCAGGCAAACGCCGGAAGAAGATCGGCATGCGCCTCCAGCATCCGGTCCAGCGCTGCATGCGCCGCTAATGCAGACCGGCACCTCCACGATTCGCTCCGGCGGCAGCTCCTGCATCGCATGGCCTCTGGAACGATCCCAGCATGCCGCCGAGCCCGCCGCATTCCCGCGCTTGATCGCCCATGCCGAATTCCTGCAGGATATCAAAGTCCATCTTATCTTCCAGCGAAGCGCTCCTTGCGGGGCAGCGGAGAGAATGACGAAGTCCGCGCGTGGGAACGCCTCTTCCCTCTAATCCGTCTCCGAAATGACGATATTCACCCCGTGCTGCCGGGCAAGGGCTCGTCCCGCTCCCGCCATGGCGGCGGCCGCCTCCAGGTTCAAGTCCACCAGCATGAGCTCTCCCTCCATGCGATGCTTGATGATCCAGTCTTCAAGGACGGTCGGGGCAAACACGAAGCCGCCTCCTCCGATAAGAACGATTTTCGATTTTCATCCGCTTTGTGCTCCTTTGGACGGTCTCGATACTTGCGGCGCGGGAGATATTCCCGTGCTTGCCGCAGAAGTCCGTTCTTCTTTATTGCCGCAGGAGAGAGTGCCGCCCATTATTTGACGCCGCTGAGCAGCCGCGGCATGGATGGTTAGGCATCCTGGGCGCGCGCAGGCTAGAGGGAAGCAGTTATTTATGGATCCGTTTCCTTATGAGCCTTATGAGGAGGACAATGAACACAATGAGCCCGATCAATCCGCTGAAGTTAAATCCGCTAAAGATACGAATCCCCTCTCTCTTGTAGGATTCATCCCTCTCCCCCCTATAGCCCATTTTCCATATGAAAGGAAAGGAAAGCGGAATAAAAAAAACCTCCGCAGCCGCTCGCAGCGGCAAAACGGAGGTCATGCAGAGGCTGGATGCTCAGCCTTCCAGCTGTTCCTTGAGCGCCGCAGGGGAATTCTCCCACCACTCGGCGTTGTTCTCGATCAGCAGCTTCTTCAGCGCCTGCTTGTCTGAAGCCGGCAGCTCCTCCAGCATGAACCGGCGCTTGATCGCGTAGTCCAGGTTGTTGACATGCTGGGCGAGAATCTTCCAGCCGCGGCGGATTTCCGGGTCTACCGTCATCGGGCAGGCTGTCGCTCCCGCGTAGTAGGAGCCCTCGTCGTCGCGGTCGACGGCTACCCACACGATCCAGCACGGACGGCCGTTCGGGACGGCTTCCTTGTCCGTCAGGAATTTGATGCCCTTCTCCACCTTGCTCTTCGCATGAATCGCGCCGTTATCGATATAAGCCTCGCCGCCGTCGATGATGACCGAGGAAACCCGGCTGAGATCGATCGTTCCCGCTCCGAAGCCGCGATGCTCCTTGCTGCTCACGACGTTGAGCGACAGCGAGCGCTTGCCCTTGGCCGGCTGTGCCGCCGCTTCGCCCTCCGGGCTGCCCGGGGATGGCGTTCCTTGATTTTCTTCCATTCTGATCCCTGCTTCCGTGTGAATAATAAGGTTTCATTTGCCTATGAAAGCCCGTCAAACCGCTTGCTGGCGGGACGGGCCGGGAGTTCGTCCGGATAAATTCCATTTTAGCTAATAATCAGGCAAAAGCAAACATATACATGCCTTAGAAGCTTGTCAACGGGAGGGAACCGGTCCATGGCCTCAAGCCAAACTTGCAAAACACTGCTGCTCGCCCTGCTCTTCACCACATCTCTCCTCGCTCCGTTCCAAGGCAGCGGACATCACGGACTTACTTCTTATACATATGCCGCTGCTGGAAATGAACCCGGCGTGGAGCCGGCGGCCGAGAGCTCTCCCGCCCCGGAGCCGGAAGCGGAGCCGCTGTCCCGAAGAGTGACCAACTACCAGATTCAGGTCAAGCTCAGCGGACGCACGCTGACCGGGACGGAGACGGTCACCTGGAAGAACCCCGGACGGAAAACCGTCTCGGACATGTATGTCCACCTGTATCCGAATGCCTTCTTGTCGGATAAAACCACGTTCATGAAGGAATCCGGCGGAAAGCTCCGGAACGACAAGGCTACTGCAGGCAGCATCGGCTACATGCGCCTCGACTCCTTCAAGACGGAGAACGGGGAGAGCCTGCTGCCTCGAGTCCACTACGTGCAGCCCGACGACGGCAACAAGGACGACTACACGCTGGCCAAGCTCAAGCTGCCGCAGCCGGTCGCTCCGGGCGAGGAGGTCACGCTCCAGATCGGCTTCACCGTCGGGCTTCCCGAGGTGTTCGCCCGCATGGGCTATTCGGGAGATTTCACGATGGCGGGACAGTGGTTCCCCAAGATCGCGGCCTACAACACGACCAGCACCGGCACGCGCAGCGCGGAAGGCTGGAACGTCCACCAATATCACGGCAACTCGGAATTCTACAGCGACTTCGGCGTGTATTCCGTCAAGATCGAAGTTCCCGCCGGCTACAAAGTCGCTGCCACAGGCGTCCAGACGAAGCTGGAAGCGGCCAAAGGCGGGCAGCAATATACGTTCTATGCCGAGGACGTACATGACTTCGGCTGGTCCGCCTCGCCCGATTTCCTTTACAGCGAGGAGCCTTTCTCCGCTCCCGGCGTTCCCGGAGTCCGCATCAAGCTCTATCTCGATCCGCTGCACAAGGAGCAGAAAGAGCGCTACATGCACGCAGCCAAGTCGGCCCTGGCCAAATACGCCCAGTGGTACGGCAGCTACCCGTACAGCACTCTCTCCATCGTCGTCCCTCCCAAAGGGGCCAATGGCGCCGGCGGCATGGAATATCCGACGCTCGTGACCGCATTCGCCGCCGAGACGGACAATCCCGGCTACAGTCTGGAGCGGACGGTCGTGCATGAGATCGGCCATCAGTACTGGTACGGAATGGTCGCCTCCAACGAGTTCGAGGAAGCCTGGCTGGACGAAGGCTTCACCTCCTACTCCGAGGACAAGGTCATGGAGAGCGAATACGGAGTGGAGCCCCGCACGGCGCTGGAGGCGAGCTACGTTACCGATCCCGCCCCGCTCAAGCTGCTTTCCTGGTCGTTCGGCTCGCACAGCCGGTATGCGGACAATGTCTACAGCCGCGCCAAGCTGGTGCTGACCGGCATCGAGAACCGGGTCGGCATGAACATCATGAACAAGATCATGCGGACCTATTTCAACCAATATAAATTCAAGCATCCGACCACGGCGGACTTCAAGAAAGTCGTCGAGCAGGTCAGCAAGCAGAATTGGGACGACTACTTCAGCCAGTTCGTGTACGGAGGCGAGATGGCCGACTATTCGGTCGCCTCCATCCGGGTCTCGAAGGCGGCGGACTCCGGCGCCTCCAAAATGTACGAGTCCGACGTGCTCGTCAAGCGCGGCGGCGGCGTCTACGGCCCGGTCCCGGTCACCTTCAAGTTCGCCGACGGCTCTACGGCCTCACGCACCTGGGACGGGGTTGAATCGGATATGCTCTACAAGCTGACCGCCCCCTCCCCGCTGCTCTGGGCCGCGGTCGATCCGGACCGCACCAACGTGCTGGACAACCGGCAGATGAACAACTTCCTGAAAGCCGAGGCTCCCCGCAAGCAGGAGGTCCGGATCAGCCTCGGCATCGTGAAGGCGCTGGAATGGATTGCGGGAGCGTTCGCCTGGTAGCGGCCCGAAGAGAGGAGAGTCTCAAACGTGTCTACTTATCTCAAGCAAGGGTGGCGCCTGACCATCAAGCATCTGCCGGTGGCCGTCGCCCTGTTCCTGTACCGGTTGTTGTGGGGATTTTTCCTCTACCGCTATGTCGACTCCATTATCGGACCGCTGCTTCGGCGGTATCCCGGAGCGAACGAGCCTTCGCAAGGGGCGGATGCCCTGTTCTGGGCGGAAGCCCAGTTCCGGCTGATGAAGACCGATCTCGCCCAGCCGGTCCTGTGGACGCTGGCCGCCCTGCTGCTCTCCCGCATGATCGTCACGCCGCTCATCAATGCCGGCCTGTTCTATTCCATCCACCATACCGCGGCGGGACATGAAGGCGGCACGCTATTCCTGCAGGGCATGCGCAAGGCATGGAAGCCGGTCCTGCTTCTCTACTGGGCGGAGACGCTTCTTGCCGTCGCTCCTCTCTGGTGGCTCGGCTCCCGGGCATGGGATGTGGTCAAGAACGGATCCTCCCTGCAGGAAATCGCCGTCAGCATTTTGCCTTGGGCGGCAGCGTGGCTGCTGTGGATCGGGGTTCTGCATCTGCTCAGCCTCTCTCTCCAGCTCGGAGCGGTATCCAGGCTCAAAGTCTCGGCGTCCCTATCGGCCGCCTGCAGACGGCTGCTCCCGATGGCCGGCCTCAGCCTGACCCTGCTCCTCTTCTCCGGCGTCATCGGTGCCGGCTTCAGCGCCGCAGCGATGGCATGGGCCGGATTGGCCGCCCTCGTCATCCAGCAAGCCTATCATCTCGTCCGCACGCTGCTTGACTTGTGGCTGCTGACATCACAGTACGCTTGCTGGGAGGATTCGCGTCACATTAGTTGACAAAGCAATAATTCCATCGTACAATTGTGAAAATTCTCTGACAATTACGACTTGTTTTCAAAGAGCGTCTGCCGGTTTAATACCTTCTCAGGCAATCGGGCACCCTATGCTTCCGCTCGACTCACGCATATCGGTTCCTATCCCAGAGCCGGCAGATGGGTTCCCGCTCCCCATCCGCTGCCCGCTATCGGATCGGAAGAACAGATGCAAGCAAGCAATGAAAACAACGATGGGCATGCTGTAAGCGAAGTTTCCGCACACAATCGCCGGCTCTCTCGGGGCCGCCCCATACATCGAACAGCAGAATAGAGAAAATAACCAAACCAGAGAGGAAAATCGAACGATGACCGAACAAATTCAAGCTTATTATGAAGAGCTCCACCAATCCACCGCCGAGCTGCTTTTCCGTTTTGAGCATTACGACCTGAATCCCAACACAGGCAAGGCCCTTGAGGCGATCAGCAGCGAGCACGCCCTGCTCAGCCCGGATACCGGCAGCCTGCAGGAGGAAGCCCTGATGAAGCTGGTCGGAATGAGATCCCGGCTGCTTACCCTGATGGAAGACGTCCTTTATACGGTTTGATCCGGTTGCGGAATCATTCAAGCCCCGCCTTCTCCTGGAGAAGACGGGGCTTTTTGTAGTCGCATCCCCTTCTAAGAAAAGACAAAGAAGACTGGCGGCAGCGCCAGTCTTCTCAGTCTTCTGCGTCCGATCGGCGGCCGTCAGGAAAGGCAATATGGAGCGATTGCCATACCGGTTGCATAAATAGGGAAGAGTCGCCATTTTGTCTGTTCAAGGGAGGTCAGCTCCCATATAATCCGGATGTAAACGCCGTCTTCTTCTCGTTGAAACATGAGAATTATTAGAAAATGTCGTTTTGGGAAGGAGAAGGGGCGAAAAGCAAGAATATGTTTTCCAGTATCATCAAAATGCCGAATTCCGTTGAACATGGAAACGGGGGAACCACTTTCAGGGTGAATTGATTTTGGGCGTCCGTCAGCTATTGTCACGCATGCCGCAGGAATCATAGGGAACCTTCAACCGAACCCCACAGCTAACCTCGTAGGCTCTGGAAGGAGCTACTCAAGCTTGAAGAAGAAAGCAGCAAGCCTCATCCTCGGAATCTCTCTGTTGTTCACTGCAGGCGCAGGCAGCGCAGCGGCTGATTCCAAAATGGACGGTGTCATCAGCGATCTCGTCGGAACGCCGTACAAAACGGCCGGAACGACGACGAACGGGTTCGATTGCTCCGGATTCACGTCCTATGTATTCAAGCAATTCAAGATCTCCCTGCCGCATTCCTCCTCTTCCCAAGCAGGCTTGGGCAAGAAAGTCGCGAAGGCTGATCTCAAGGCGGGCGACCTCGTGTTCTTCAATACGAGCGGCCGCGGCGTCTCGCATGTCGGAATCTATGTCGGGGACGGCAAGTTCGCCCATTCCTCGTCGAGCAAAGGCGTCATGATCAGCAGCCTGAGCGATTCCTACTACACGAAGCGTTACGTGTCCGCACGCCGGATCATGGACGACACCAAGTACGAGAAATACGCCGACGATCCAGCCGATACGGTTGACGGCAGTCCCGATGTGGACTAGCCTGTCCTGAATCCGGATCCCCTTGCGCAAACCGCAGCAGCCAGCCCTTCGGGGCGGCGGCCAGCGGTTTGTTTGCTTTTGCGCATGCTCGGCGCCCGGCTGCCGGCGTCAGCATTTTCCAGCTCGTTTTCTATCCTTACCCCATCCGCTCCAACTGGAAACAGATCCCAAGCCGATCAGCCGTTTCCTGAAGCTTTTTGCCCTTCCCGCTCGTATAAGCTTGAACAAAGCGAACGTGCAAAGGAGACCTTCATGCAGCAAAGCCCCATGACGGGCGGACAAAAGGGCCGCAGCCCCAAGTCCGCAGGCCGGACTCAGACCCGGCGCAGAAGCGGCCTCGGCTGCCTGCTGCTTGCGGCGGGACTCGTACTTGCGGCGGCTGCCCTCTTCAAGCTGGAGATGCCGCGCCTGTTCGACCGGTTCGTCCCTCCGGGACTATACCGGGAGGTGCCTCCCGTTACGCAGCTGCATCCGGTGCTGGACGGGAAAAAGGACGAGCTTATCTCGCGGGCCGCCGCAAAAGGCATCAAAGTCGTCATCACGGACGGCTTCCGCAGCTCGGCGGAGCAGGATGTCCTCTACAGCAAAGGCCGGGATGGCGGCGGCTCCATCGTGACCCATGCCCGCGGCGGAGAATCCTACCACAACTACGGTCTGGCGATCGACTTCGCTCTCAAGGACCGGACAGGCGACATCATCTGGGATATGGAATACGACGGGAACAAGAACGGCAAGGCCGACTGGCTGGAGGTCGTCGCGATCGCCAAGAGTCTCGGCTTCACATGGGGCGGCGACTGGCCCAAGTTCCCGGACAATCCCCATCTGCAAATGGACTTCGGCTATTCGATCTGGGAGCTGAAAAACGGCAATCGCCCTCCGGAGGACGGAACAGCTGCCGAGGAGAAGAAATAGCCGTCGAATGCATGCATGAATGAAAACGCCTTGCGGCTTCGCAGGCGTTTTCTTGATTTACCAACTATTCACAAATCGTTAGCACCTGCTTAATCATTCTCTCTTACGCTGTGAAAGTGCATTCATTTCTAGTAGCGGAGGGGTTTTGGGGAGATGAAGAAAGCAAAAGCAGGTAAAATGCTTCTCGGGGCGGCGCTTGCGAGCGCCATGGCAGCAGGAGGAATCGGAATGGCCGAGCTGACTTCGGCTCCTGCGGCGGCAGCCGAAGCGGCCGCGACGGCCAAAGCGGCGCCGTCCATTTATGTAGCTCCAATCCATAATGCCAAGTTTCTGGCGGGCGGCAAATTCGATTTCCGCGTGGAATTGAACGACTGGACAGGCGATGCCTCGGCCGTCAGCATCCAGATCAACGGCAAAAGCGCGGAAGCATTTTTCGGCAAAAGCTTCGAAAAAACCAGCACCGCCTCAAGCTCCTCCTTCATGATCCGCGGCGTATCGCTGGACAAGCCGGGCTCCTACACCGTGAAGGTGACGGCCGGCTCCTTGTCCCGCACGGTCTCCTATCAAGCGGTGACCACCTCCGCAGCCGGCAAGAAGGCGAAGAACATCATCCTCTTCGTCGGGGACGGCATGTCGCAGCCTAGCATCACGATCGCCCGCGCGATGTCCAAGGGCTTGACCGAGGGCAAGTACAACGGCCTCATGGAAATGGACAAGCTGGAACAGCGCGCCGTCGTCACCACCTCCGGCATGGATTCCATCGTCACCGACTCGGCCAACAGCGCCAGCGCCTACAATACCGGCCACAAATCCGCCGTGAACGCCCTCGGCGTCTATCCGGACAATACGGAAAGCTCGCTGGACGATCCGCAGGTCGAGACGCTCGCCGAGATGCTGAAGCGCACGCGCGGCATGTCGGTCGGCATCGTCACGACCTCGGAGATCGAGGACGCGACGCCGGCCGCGGTCGTCTCCCATACCCGCCGCCGCGCGGACAAGCCGGAGATCGCCGACATGCTGCTGAAGCTTCAGCCTGAAGTCGTCATGGGCGGCGGATCGGCCTACTTCCTCCCCAAATCGGTTGCCGGCTCAAAGCGCAAGGACGAGAACGATCTCATCAGCGGCTTCGAGAAAGCCGGCTACAAATTCGTGGAGAGCGCCTCGGGACTGAAAAGCTCCGGAACGCCTTCCAAGCTGCTCGGCCTGTTCCATACCGGCGACATGAACGTCTACTACGACCGCTCGACCAAAAACACGGCGGCGCTCAAGTCGTTCACCGACCAGCCGAATCTGTGGGACATGACCAAGAAAGCGATCGAGGTGCTCAGCAAGAACGAGAACGGCTTCTTCCTGATGGTCGAAGGCGCCAGCATCGACAAGCAGCTGCATACGATGGACTGGGAGCGCTCCGCCTACGATACGATCGAGATGGACAAAGCAATCGGCGAGGCTCGCCGTTACGCGGACGCATCGGGCGACACCCTCGTCCTGGCGACGGCCGACCATGCCCACTCCGCCAGCATCGCCGGCACGTACTGGGAAGGCGACGGCAAGACGGGACGCGAAGCGGTGCGCACCTATGAGCAGTCCAAGTTCCCGACCTACACCGATTCCGACAAGGACGGCTTCCCGGATACGCCGGATGTCGACCGCAAGCTGGCCGTCGTCTTCGGCGCCACGCCGGACTATTACGAGGATTACAAGTTCAGCTCCGTTCCCCAGGCTCCGGCCGTCCTTTCCGGAGATGCCTATATCGCGAATCCGGGAACGCTGGCCAATCCGGACGCGCCTGACAAGGACAAGTACCTCCATACGGGCACGCTGCCGAAGTCCGAAAGCGTCGAGGTCCATTCCGCCGACGACGTAACTCTGATGGCTCACGGCCCTGGCTCCGATTATTTCAAAGGCACGCTGGACAATACCGAAGTGTTCTTCGGCATGGCTCAGGCGCTCGGCCTGAAATTGGACGGCAGCAAGCCGGACAAGCAGACCTGGATCGAGCTGGACGGCTTCCTGAAGTCCGTCGGAGGCAGCACTTCCTATGATGCCGCCAAACACGTTACCTTCGTGAACGCCGGAGCGAGCAAGCTCGTGCTGTACATGGACAAGGGCATTGCGAAGAAAAACAACAAGCCGGTGCCGCTGAAGTTCAAAAGCGAGAACGGCAAGCTGATCGTCACCAGCGATTCGCTGCTGGCTTCCCTCGGCCAATGAGGAGCCGTCCGGCGACACTCTTCCGTCCGGTCCCGCTGCTTGCGGGGCTGACGGCGGCCGGGCTGCTGCTGGCCGGCTGCGGAACCAAGGCTCTCCCTTCAGGGGGAGAGCCTTCTTCCGTTTCGGCCTCCCTCGGCGAGGCGGCTGCGGCCCCCGCGGAGGCCGGTACGGGCGCGGCAAGCGGACGAGCCGGAACGTCGCCTTCCGCGGAGCAGGGCGAGCGTTCCGGGGATGGCGGAACGGCGGCGGCAAGCCAGGCGCCCCCGGCTCCTGACGCTGCGGCCGGAACGGCGGGCCGCGACGAGGCAGGAAATGCTGCCGGAGACTCCGCCGATGCAGCAGCAGGACTCGATGCTGCCGGCGCGTCTTCCGGCAAGGCGAATCCGGTGCCGGCTGATCGCGGAGCAGAGGCGCCGGCAGCGCAAGATGGCGCCGGACTATCATCCGGCAAGCAGTCCGACGGCGGCAAGCCTGCTGGCGGAGCAAGCCCCGCTGCGGTCAAAACGCCGGGGACGGCATATGCAGCCGCAAGCCCGGATGCGGAGCATCAGCAGCAGGCTCCCTCGCAGGGCAGGCTGCCCGCCGGACCCGCATCCGGCTCCAAGCCTGCCGCGAGCGCATCCCCGGCCCCGGCTGCATCCGATGGCCCGCCGGCATCCTCCGGCCCTAGGGCAAGCTCGCCCGGCAGCTCGGCTTCGCCTTTGCCGAGTCCGGCAGGCTCCTCTCCGCCGACCGTCCGCTCCAGTCTGGACGGACCCGAGACGATCCGTTTCTCCGAGCTGTACGGCAAGGAAACGGTGCGGGGACTGACCTTCTCCGACAAGCTCAAGGAGCTCGACAGGCAAAAGGTGGAAATGATCGGCTACATGGCTCCGCCGCTGACGGCGACCGTCCGCTTCTTCGTCCTTACCCGCATCCCGCTGGCGATCTGCCCCTTCTGCTCCTCCGACGCGGACTGGCCGACCGATATCGTCGTCATCAATCTGCCGAAAGGCTCGGAGATGACGCCGACCGAGCATCAGGTCAAGATTACCGGGACGCTGAGCGTCGGCTCCATGACCGACGAGGAGACAGGCTTCGTCAGCCTGATCCGCATCAATGCCGACAAGACGGAGGTGTTGAAATGACATTGGTTTCTATGGAGAAAGTGGTCAAGCGGTTCCGCATCCAAGGCGGCATCATGATGCCGGTGCTGGATATCCCCTTCTTCGAGCTGCGCCAAGGCGAGCGCAAGGCGCTGGTCGGACCGAGCGGCTCCGGCAAAAGCACGCTGCTCCATCTGATCGCAGGCATCTCGCGCCCGACGGAAGGCTCCATCACCTTCATGGGCAAGCGGACAGACCAGCTTCGAGAGGCGGAGCTCGACCGCTTGCGAGCCGCTCATATCGGCTATGTGCATCAGAGCTTCCAGTTGGTGCCCGGCTTCACGGCGCTGGAGAACGTGCTCGCCGCCGCCAGCTTCGGCCGGGTGCTCGACAAGCGCGCCCGGCGCGGCAGAGCCGCCGAGCTGCTGGAGCAGGCCGGTCTCGGACACCGCCTCCACCACCGGCCCGCCCAGCTGAGCCAGGGCGAGCAGCAGCGCGTCGCCATCGCGCGGGCGCTCGTGAACGGCCCGGAGCTGCTGCTGGCCGACGAGCCGACAGCCAGTCTGGACGCCGCGACGGCGGCGCAGATCATGGAGCTGCTCCTTGCCGCCGCTTCCGATACGGGCGCCGCGCTCCTTCTCTGCACCCATGACCTCGAGCAGGCGGCACGCATGGACGGCTCCGTATCCATGCGGGAGCTGTCGCTCAGGCCGCTCTCGCCGGCGAAAGGAGCCTAGCCATGTCCTTGCTGAGCATGGCCATCCGCAATCTGATGGCCCGCAAAGTCCAAACCGCCCTGACAGCCGCCGTCGTTCTTGTCGGAATCGCCGTCACGCTGGCGGTTCTGGTCCTCTCCGGGGGCGTGCGCGGAGGCATCGAGCGGGCAAGCGAGCCGTTCGGGCTCCTGATCGGCTCCAAGGGGAGCGCCAACCAGCTCGTGTTCAACACCATATTTCTGATGGACCGCCCGCTGGACAACCTCAGCCATGCCTACTATGAGAAGCTGGCCGCGAATGACGAGGTGCAGACAGCCGTTCCGTTCGCTCTCGGAGACCAGTACCGGGGATTCCGGATCGTCGGGACAAGCGCCGATTTCTTCGACCTCAAGGGCCGCCCTGCCGATCCGCCCTACTTCAACCTTCGTGAAGGACGGTTGTTCAGCGGCCCCTTCCAGGCGGTAATCGGAGCGGAGGTCGCCTCGCGCGAGGGGCTCAAGGTCGGGGACCGCTTCGTCTCCGAGCATGGAGTCGTCGTCTCCGCCGAGCCGGATGAGCATGCAGATCATCCCTATGAGGTGGTCGGCATCCTGAAGCCGGTAGCTGCTCCTTCCGACCAGGGCATCTACGTCAGCATGGACAGCTATTGGATCAGCCATGAGCATGGGCATGAAGAGGAGGAAGGCGGAGCGGCCGCAGGCGGACAGGAACTGTCTTCTTCTGCCGAGGCTTCATCCGCGCCTGGTCCGGCCGTGTCTGACGTTTTCGATGAGGACGAAGCTGCCCGCGGAGTGACGGCCGTCCTCGTCAAGCCCAAGAGCTACATCGGGCTGATGAAGCTGTACCAGCAGACGAATGCCGGAAAAGAAGCGCAGGCCGTGCTGCCGGGGCAGACGCTGGCCAAGCTGTTCGACATGCTGGGCAGCGGCGAGCAGGCTCTGCGCAGCATCGGATACGTCATCCTCGGCATGGCAGGCCTCACGGTCTGCCTCTCCCTGTACGGATCGGCGATGGAGCGCCGCCGCAGCGTCGCCATCCTGCGCGCGATCGGCGCCGGCCGCCGCCATGTGATGGCCATCGTGCTGCTGGAATCCTCCATCGTCATGCTGTTCGGCTGCGCCCTCGGCATCGCCGGAGCCTATGGCTTGTCCGCCGTCCTGTCCGGCTATATCAGCTCCCGCGTCTCCATCGCCGTGACGGTCGGATTCCAGTGGTCCCATCTTGGCATCGCCGGCATCGTGCTAACGGCCGGCATCGCAGCCGGACTCATTCCTGCGCTGGCCGCCTACCGGGCCGAGACTGCCCGCTACCTCGCGATCCAATAGCTTCCTCCCTCCAATGGCTTCCTTCCTCCCCGCCCGGAGCCCGGCCATGGTACACTGGACAGATAAAGCCATGCACAAATAAGCCATGCACAGATAAGCCATGCCGCAAGCGGGGAGAGAATGCAAGTGAAACTGGTGTCGTGGAACGTCAACGGGCTGAGAGCCTGCGTCAAGAAAGGCTTTGCCGATTATTTCAATCATATGGATGCCGACATCTTCTGCGTGCAGGAGACGAAGCTGCAGGAAGGCCAGATCGAGCTGGACCATGCCGAAGGCTATCATCTGTTCTGGAATTACGCGGTTCGCAAGGGTTATTCCGGAACGGCCGTCTGGACCCGGATCAAGCCGCTGTCCGTCCGGTACGGACTCGAGGACGACTTCGAGGAAGAAGGCCGCATCCTCACCCTCGAATTCGAAGGGTGGTATCTGGTCAACGTCTATACGCCCAACTCCCGGCGCGACCTGTCCCGCCTTCCGTTCCGGCTGGAATGGGAGGAGCGCATCCTCCGCTATCTTCAAGGTCTGGATGCCGTGAAGCCCGTCATCCTGTGCGGTGACCTCAACGTTGCGCATCACGACATCGACCTCAAGAATGCGCGCGCCAACCGCGGCAACTCGGGCTTCACCGAGGAAGAGCGGGGCCGGATGACGACGCTGCTGGAAGCCGGATTCGTCGATACGTTCCGCCACTTCCATCCCGAAGCCGAGGGCGCCTATACCTGGTGGTCCTTCATGCCGAAGGTGCGGGAGAAGAACATCGGCTGGCGCATCGACTATTTCCTGGCTTCGGAGCGGCTGCGTCCGCTGCTGAAGGACGCCTCCATCGACAGCGCCGTGCTGGGCAGCGACCATTGTCCGGTCGTGCTGGAGCTGGCGGAAGAGCCGGGCCGCGCCTCTGCGGGAGCTTAGGACGCCGCGATAGCAAGCAAGGCGGCCGATGCCTCTGCAGCGGAAGCCGCACGCATCGGCATGCCCAAGGGCGGATACGCTCTGGAGGCACGGCAAAGAGGGTCCCTCGCGGGACCCTCTTTTTCTACTCGCTTTTCTGCTTGCTGTACATGACCCGCGATACAGCGATGCCCACCACCCCGAGACCGATGAACAGAATCGCGCGGACGGCGATCGTCACGCCTGGAACGTCGATGAAGATGACCTTCAGCAAGGTGAGCAGCACGAGCAGCATGCCGGCAAGCCGGGCCTTCGGCCGCCGCAGCATGATTCCGCCCGTGATCAGCGCAATCGCATAGACGATCCATACCGCGGACAAGATCAGCCTTTGGCTGTCCGTCTCCAGTAGCCTCGACGCTGCCAGCGTGAGTTGGTCAAGAACACCAGGCCAAGAATTCCGGTCAGCCATAACAGCGCTCCGGCGCCCCGCTTCGCTTGCGGGCTCTGTTTATTCGCAAGGACCATTCTGTACAGGACCAGCAAGCCCGCCAGCAGGACGATCCAGCTCAAGGTTTCCGGCGATGCGACGGCATCGATGGGCATCCCGATAATCCGCATCGCGCCGATGAAGAATATGACCGCCCCCGCTCCCTGCTGGTAGGGAGCGCGGATGCGCAGGCCGATCGCCAGAGCCAGCGTCCCTTCGACCGCGAGTGCCGCTCCCGCATAAGTGCCCGGCAGCGACTCGAGAAGCAGCAGCATCCATCCGAGCGTCGCCGTGACGGCGAGCAGTTCGGCCGCTTCCTTTTTCTTGGACAGCTGCCAGTAAGCCAGAAGGCTGTAGACAGCCGCGCCGATCCCGACCAGGATCAAATACTGGCTTTCATGCTTCGGCATCAGCAGCAGGTATGCCCACCCTGCCGTAACCGCAAAGGAAGTGAACACAAGCCCTCTCCGCTCGGAGTAGACCGGAGCCTCCCGCTTCTCCAGCAGGTACGCTGCCAGGAGAATAGCCTGCTGCAAGAGCTGGGCGCAGAGGAACCACCATTCCGCTCCATCGCCGGCTCCAAGAAGGGCGGCGACGAGGAGCGAAGGCTGCAGAAGCACGTAGGAAGCGGCGTACACCCAGCGGAACTGAAGCCTCCAGCCGATAAGCAGCGCGGAAGCCGCGAACAGCCCTTCATAAGCGACAAGAATGGAGACATGGGAAGCATCGGAATCAAGGAGAAACGGAATCAAGCATCCGGCAGCCATGGCGAGCAGCATGAGAGACTGCGAGCGGTAGGCGAGCGCTGTCGCGCCAAACAGCAGGATGGCGATACCGTAAAGGACACAGGCCAGCGGAACGGACAAGAATCCGTACAGCATATGCGCCGCGAACAACGTCACCACGAGCAGCGAATGCGCTCCGCCAAGCAGCGCCTGGCCGAGCGCTTCCCGCTTGTGCCGCATCTGCCGGATGCCGGCTGCGAACATGCATGCCGCCGCCGCTGCGCCGAGCCAGCAGCGGACCGGGCGCGTGATCATGCCCGCATTGACGGCTGCGGCGAAGCCCCACAGCACGCCGAGCAGCAGCACGACGATGAAGATCCGCGGCAGCCACACCCTGCCGAGCAGATGCTCCCAATCGACTGGAGGGGCGGGCGGGCGAGGAGCAGCCTGCAAAGGCGCGGTCCCTCCCGCTGCCGCATGTCCGGAAGGACCGGCAGGCCTCGGAGCAGATCCCGGCATGGACGGATGCCCGCCCCCTGCATGAGATCGGGCCGGCGCCGTCTGCAGCGGATGCTCGGAGGATTGCCCCCCGCTTGCCTGCTCGGCGGCCTCGGTCTTTCCGTATGCCGGCGCCGCAGCGCCTTCCCGCCGCTCTCCGCCGGACAACGGCAGGTCAGCAGCCTGCTGCTGCCTCAGCTCCGCCAGTTCGAGCGCCAAGCCCTGAATAAGCCGTTCCAATCGTTCGACTCTCTCTTCGAGCTTCATTTGCTATCCCCTTTTGAACGCTAAAATATGCCGGCTTGCTGCGAAGCCGCTCCAACTTAAGTTACACGCATCCAGTCCCTTCCAAATCCCATTTCAGGATTATATCGGTTCACAGCCCTTGATTATCCATTGAGCTTCCATAAAAAAACGCCGACGATGAATCGCCGGCATTCTGCAGCACAGATCGTATGCACATGCCAATCCTGCTCCGACCCCAAACGGACATGTCCAAAACGGAAAGGCCATTCTATGGTTTCACTGCCTTAATCCAAGGAGGGATGACTTAAGCGTCCGCGCCTCTCCCGCTATGGGATTGCCCGGATGAATCTGCAGACGCCTCGCTATCAACCGCCGGTTCTTCCGAAACGATTACAGCTTCCTGATCTGCTTGTCTTTCCGAGACGTCTGCCGCTTCGGCGGACGATTCACCAGCCGGACGCATGCCTGGACGCGGAGTCTGCGGCCGCTTCGGCGCCTTCACGATCTCTGCCTCGTAGTAGTCCCGAAGCTCCGCCGCCTTTTTGGCGTTGTCCATGTCTACCTTCGCCTGGGCCAGCTTATCGGCCACCAGCTCCCAAGTCGGCTGCACCTTCTGCACGGCGAGGCCGCGGATCGCATTTTTCACCATTCTCCGTTCCTTGGCGTTGGAGTAGGTGTCCTTGTACTGCCGCGCGTCAGTCTCATGCTGAATGTCAGGGAAGATGCGGCGGAAAATCTCCGCCGTCATGCGGGCGTCGTCAAGAGCCCGGTGGGCGCTGCCTTCAGCCGGAATGGCAAGCTCCGCCAAAGCCGCTTCGACGCTGACATCATTGGTCAGGCTGCGCGCGCGCAAATAGATTTTGAGCAGATCATAATAGGAAGCCGCGAGCCAGTAGGCATCGTCAAGCTTGTGCATGCGGGTATCCAGCACGATCCGCTTCATGTCCTCGCCGCCCCATGTCACGAACGTGCAGACCTCGCTCTTCCCCAGCCAAGCCAGGAAATGACGGATGACCGGAACAAACCCGCTCGCCGCATCGATGTCCTCCTGCGGTATGCCCGTCTTCTCCCGAATGAAGCTGTTCAGCTTGGCAAAATAAACCGGCTTGATCAGCGCCGTGAACTCGTCGATCTTCTCCAAGGCTTCGTTCAGCCGGACCGCGCCGATCTCGATTACCTCCATCGGCTTGTCGCTGGCGAACTTCCGCCCGTTGAACTCAATATCCAACACGATATAATCCATGCTCAACCTCCGCTGCAATATCCATTGTTCCCATCATACACGATATTGGACGATCAAGCACAGCGGAGCATTCGGCCTTTATATCAAGCGTCGACAGCGGAGGGGATGCCCGTCAAGCCTTCAGCTTCAGAGGAAACTCCGAGATAGCTCCTCGCTATTGGATTTCGCCCTTCTTCTTTATTCATTAATGATTGTCTGCTCGCGGAGGATTGACGGCCGTTCCGTTGACTTTGACGCCTACTCCGTTCGAATAAACCATCTTGCCCCCATAATAGCCGGTACCGAGCACAAGTCCGAACGAAGCGATAGACAGAACCAGATATACCGCCAAAGTCATTTTGACAAGAGACCGGTTGCCTCTGAATGCCATAATAATTCTGCCCAATACGAGCAGAGTGACGACCCAGGCCGTGATGTCGGCCAACATGGAGTGAATTTCGAGAAATGATGTATTGCCACGGGCATCTTCCTCCGGACCGGTCGCTACGGACAGCCATGCTCCGAATGCCGCCGCCAACCACAACCAGAGTCCTTTCCTTGGCGGCAGGGAACGATGAACAACCGAAGTTACAAGATCGTATACGAGGCCGATGGAGATAAGGGCAATTGGAAAATGGACGATAATGGGGTGCAGATGGTTCATGATTTCAGTCAGCATAAGTTGCTTTTCCTCCTTTAATTGTTTCTTTTATGCCACCGTACAATTGTTGGCAACCATGAGCTGCGTTCATTTTATGTTCCTATAGGACAATCCACTCCTTGTTCATTCTCGCCATTTCGATTCCTCCGATCCAAGGATGGCTTCATGCGTTCTTGTGGTTTCAATATAAACGAGCAAAATTAAATTCTCTTAAGAAGACGCGCATGATCCGAAAAATTATATCTACAAGGCTGCAGAGCAGAACAGCACATCCCACCTTTCCCCTACCTTCCTCGTCAACCATCATAAGCCCTAAAAAATGCATAAGATTAACCATTCACTTTACCTAATCAAGGGTTAAAGATGGTGAGCTATACCGTTCCGGGGGGGCAACCGCAAGGAAAACCGAGCTTTGTCACCAGCAAAACAAGGGAAGCGAGCTGAGTTGACTGCAATCAATGATTATACAAACCATATTGCAAACTCAACCATGGAAGAGATCAACAAAGTCTGGAGAATGATCCTGCTGGATGAAAAAAGACACTACGGAATGTTTCTAACTATGCTGCGGAAATACGATTCCGTTCAATCCTTCGAAGGAGTCCTGATGGCGGGTACCCCCGATCGATAGGTTCTGTATCCCCCGGACCGGCGGTTGCTTGCCGGCACCAGCAGCCCAGACTCCGGAAGCGGCAAGAAGCCCCGTCCTCTGCCTGATTGCGGCAGCGACGGGGCTTCTTGCTTATTCCCTGCATATCATCAGCTTATTGCCGTCCGGGTCGAGAACGACAAACCACTGGTCATGCTCGATTTCCGTCACGAGCCTGACGCCAAGCGCCTTCATATAAGCGAGAGATTCCTCCAGCTTATCGGTCAGAAGCATGAACGCCGGCGTCTGGATCGACGGAGCTCCGTCCGGATCGCTGCCTCCCCATTTGGGCATCGTGTCGAGGATCATTCCCGTTCCCTGCATCGGCAGCGGGCATAGATGCCCGAAATGGATCGGGCAATCGGCTTCCATCAGCCCCAGCACCTTGCAGTACCAGCTGCGGGAAGCCTCGATATTCCTTACCGGAACGAAATAGCTGCCGACCTTGTTTTTGACCGGACTTGCAGCAACTGCCGATCCGAACGTCTCCTCGTTGTCGCTCATCGTTTTCCCTCCATGGATCATTTTAAAAGCCTTCGGCGCCACGCCAGGCCTGTACCCCTCCGTTCCTTCCTTGCGGACCGGCGGCCGTTCGGCCTGTCGACGTCCATATCCTTCCATTTTTGTTTCCATCATATCAAATATCCGGATGCCGGAAGAGCCATTTTTTATCAATCGGCCTCTATGGATCTGGAGAGAGCTGCCAACATGAAAAGCTGATGAGGGTTAAAAACTTTTTCTCTCAACCACTTGATAACAATTATCATTATTGGTTATTATAGTAGAAGAGCATAATGAAAAGACAGCCGCTGCAACGGCTGCCCCAAGAGAAATCATATGTGAATTACAGTTTCGGTTCGAACGTTTTGCAATCCGTCTCTTCGGATTGGCTGGCTTGTCCACGGTGACTGACCACGTAGATCGACGAAGCGCTGCATTTGTTGCCGTCGGCCCAGTTCTTGCAGGAGTTCACTTCGCACAGAACGTCTTTTGCCATGATGATTCACCTCCATGGTTGAATTGTCAGGGTGTACAATTCCTTTACCTCAAATAGCCTGATATGAATCGATTCCAGCGATTCATCGGGCTTATTTGCGTTCTCATACACGTACACCTACTGCCATGATACCCTGTTTTACATAGAGTCTGCAATGCAAGACTTCAAATTTCCCCGAGAGTTGACCGGCCCGTTTATGGTATTCTCAAAGTAACGAGTGTTCAGACAGGAGAACAGAGAATGGAGTTGCTTGATTTCGAGGAATTGAAACGATATTACCATGCCATGGGGCTGGATTCCTCCATTATACCCGATTTCAAGGACCGGCTTGCCGCCGACGCCCTTCGTCAAAGGAAGTCCGATTACGCCGATGTGCTCGAGGTGTCGCTTGATCTGGCCGAACGATTCCTCGGCTTGCTGCCGCAGGACCCGATGCTGGTTGCCGTCTCCGACGGGGAGGGCCATGTGCTCGGCTTCGGAGGCAATCCGGCCATGATCTGCTCGCTTCACGAGTTCAATATAGTCGAAGGCGTCCGTTACGGGGAGGAGACCGCCATCAGCTCCATCACGCTGTGCCTGGAGCGCAACGAACCCGTGCAGGTGATCGGAGCCGAACACTATCATCTTCCGCTTCAGCAGATGGCCTGCTACACGGCGCCTCTGCCGGATCCGGGAGGCTCGGGCAGGATATACGCCACTATCTCGATCATGACCGTAGCCGACAACGCCCATCCCCAGCTGCTCGCCTTGCTCGGCACGATGGCCGATTCCATCGAGAGGGAGCTGCTGCTGCGCAAGCAGAACACCCAGCAGCAGATTCTGACGCAAGCGCTGCTGGAAACAACCCACTTCGGCGTGGTCCTGACGGATGAGCACGGAACGATTCTGACCTTGAACGACTCCGTGTCCCGCATGCTCAGCCTCGCAGATAAGTACGAAGGCCTCGATGCGCGCAGCCTGCCTGTCATCGGATCTTGCTTCCGTCGGCTTCTGGACGAAGGCGGAGATCACATCGTAGGACTCGAGCTCTCGGACAAGCGCTTCAGCGTCCAGAAGCATTTCATCCTCGACATCGTTCCCATCGTAGGCGGCGACGGGCGGCTGATCCGTACTGCGGGCACGCTGCGGGAGACGACGGAAATGAAGCGGGCCGAGGAGCAGCTCCGCCATAATGAGAAGCTCGTGTTTGCCGGCCAGCTGGCCGTCGGCATCGCGCATGAAATCCGCAATCCGCTCACCGCGATCAAGGGCATGCTGCAGTTCACCTCGAGCCAGCTTGATCCTGCCCATTACTCCCTGCTCATGAGCGAGATCGAGCGGATCAACCTCATCACAGACGACTTTCTCGTCCTCGGCAGGCCGAAGACGCGCCAGCTCGCTATCCGGGAATGCTCCGGCCTATTGGAAGAGACGCTTCAAATGTTCGAATTCCAATGCCGCCTGGAGAACATCTCGATAAGACGCGAATACAAGAGCTCCGGGCTGCTGCTCTGCGAGTGCGACCAGATGAAGCAGGTGTTCCTCAACGTGCTGCGCAACGCCTCCGAAGCCATGCCGCGCGGCGGGGAAATCTCGATTACGCTGGAGGCGGCTGACGGCCGTCAATCCATCTCGATCTCGGATACGGGAGCAGGCATCGACGCGGAAGGGCTCAAGCGGGCGGGAGAGCCGTTCCATACGACCAAGCCGGGCGGCAACGGCCTTGGGCTCATGATCGTCAAGCGCATCATGGCCGCGCATGAAGGCAGCTTTGCCATCGACAGCATCGCGGGAGAAGGCACGGTCGTCACGCTGGAGCTTCCGCTTGCCGGCAGCGGCCGGTAGCCGATACTCCGAATGCCGCCATAACGAAAAAGGGTCGCGGAATGATTCCGCGACCCTTATTTTCGTGCTTCACATTCTCGCGAACGTGCTGTATTTGGAGTCGAAGGCCCCATCGCTGCTCAGCAAATACACGATGCCTTCGATGAGGCCGATGAAGCCGGGAATTCCAGTCCAGCAGAACAACAGATACAGAATTCCGGTACCAGGTCTGTTCAGATAGAATTTGTGGATGCCGAAATTCCCCAGCAAGATGGCGAGCACAGCCGCTGCGATCTTGCTTTTGCGGACCATCGGGATGCCGGCGCCGTAACCGGAGCTTGCAGCCGAACTGGAGGAGCTCGAAGCGCCGCCCGCGTTCATGAATACCATCGGAGCTTGCTGCTGGCTGCGATTTTCCAGGCTTGCGATTCTCCTTTGGTTGTCTTCCATAAGCGCGTTGATGCAGTTTTTGCAGTAGTTCTTGTTCTGTACCTCCGTATTGCATTCCCTGCAGATGAATTTGCCGCAGCCGACGCAAGTTCCGATGGAGACTGCCCCGTCATGAACGTAACAACTGATGCTCATCGTACTACCCCCATAATGGCCTAAATAGCGAAAGCTAAGATCAGGCGACAACTAGTCTATTTCGTCTAGAAAAATAAGAATTAAGACCTAGTATTCTTTTCGGCTTATATCTTCCAGAAATGAATATTTCTCCTGGTAAAGGAAATGCAAAAAAAACGGCCGTCCGAAAGGACAGCCGTTGTCTCCATCAAGGAAGCGCGAGCTTCCCCATGACGGTCGGGCGCGATGCCCCCGTCGCGCTCGGCAGGTTGTTGGCCTGGCCGAGCAGGAAATCATGCCCGAGCAGGGCGAAAATGACGGCTTCCTTGGCGTCGTCCGGAATGCCCAGAGCGCTCGAGGTCGTAACGGCCAGCTCCGGGAGCAGCCCTGCCAGCATATCCAGCAGCGTCGCGTTGTGAGCCCCGCCGCCGCTGACGACCAGCTCATGAACCGGGCAGCGCGGCAGCACGAGCTGCCGGCAGGCGTCCGCGATGGATCGGGCGGTCAGAGCTGTAGCTGTCGCGACGATATCCTCGGGGCCAAGGCCGCGGGCAGCGGCCCGCTCCAGGAAGCCGTCGGCGTAAGCGGCGCCGAACAGCTCCCTGCCGGTCGACTTCGGCGGCGGCATGCGGAAGTACGGATGCTCCAGCAGCTCGGCCAGCAGCCCGGCGTCCGGCGTGCCGCGCGCCGCCATGGCCCCTCCCGCGTCGTAGCTGGCCGCGCCGCCGGTGAGGCGATGCACCGCCGCATCGATGACCATATTGCCCGGCCCGGTATCGAATGCGAACACATCCTGCGGCCCGGCTCCGGCAGGAAGCGCCGTGCAGTTGCCGATGCCGCCGATGTTCTGCAGCAGCCGGCCCCGGTCGGGATGGCGAAGCAGCACGAGATCGCCGTAAGGAGCAAGCGGCGCGCCCTGGCCGCCGACTGCAAGGTCGGCTGGACGGAAATCGCCGACCGCGAGCACACCCGTGAGCTTCGCAAGCACCGACAGATCGCCGATCTGCAACGTCGACCTCGACAGATGGGGCTTGCCGGCGGGAGGCTCCGGCATATGCCACACCGTCTGTCCATGCGAGCTGACGAAGTCCACCTCCGACATGGAGAGCCCGGCATCCCGCACCGCCTCCAGAACGGCGGCCGCGAACAGCTCCGCCATATAGACGTTCATGCCGCACAAGCTCTCCACATCGGAAGCCTCGGGATCGCACAGCTTGCGGAGGCTTTCCCGAAGAGGCTCCCCGTACGCGCGGGTATGGAAATGAAGCAGCTCGGCGCGGGTGTCCAAGCCGCTGCCTTCAAGCCGTACGACGGCCGCATCCACGCCGTCGAGCGAAGTGCCCGACATCAGTCCGACGCCGATCGCGTACGGACGGGGAGGCGTCCAGGTCATCATCGGCCTTCCCCTCCCTTGCCGGACTCCAGCCTGCCCCGTCTGGCCTCAAGCGCCAGCAGCACCGCTCCGTAGGCGGCGTCCCGCTCGGGCTCGACGCATCTGAGCCGCGGCAGCCGCGCGGACAGCTCCGACCGGAAGGCCTCCCTCACGTAGGAGCTGCGCTCCAGCACGCTTCCGAGCAGTGCGATCTCGCCGTCCTCCATATCGAGCGCGGATGCGACCGCCGGCACAAGCTCTGCCAGCGCAGCTCCGCTATCCGCGGCGAGCCGCAGGGCGGCCGCATCGCCGGCATCGCATGCCTCGCCGAGAAGCGGCGCGAGCGCGGCGATATCCGCCTTGCTGCGGCCCGGCGCATAGACATAGCCGACCAGCTCCGGCACCGAGCCGATTCCGAGCGCGCCGTAGACGAGCTCCGTCAGCGCGGTCGGCCCGATTCGGCCGTCGGCTGCGCGCACGACAGACGTCAGCAGCCCGCGGCCGATGCTGTAACCGCTGCCCTCGTCGTCGATCAGATGGCCGAAGCCGCCGGCGCGATGGGCCGCCCCGCCAAGGCTGCGGCCGTAGCAGATCGAGCCGGTGCCGGCGATCAGCACGATGCCGTGCAGCCGGCCGTGCGCGCCGGCCAGCGCCGTTTCATGATCGCCGGCGAGCGTCAGAGCGCCGCTGTAGCCGCCAGCGCGGAGTGCGGCCTGCAGACGGCCTCCGACCGAAGGATTGCTCACCCCGGCCGCGCCGATGCACAGGTCGGTGACGGCGGCCAGCGAGCCGCAAGCCGTCTCCAGCCCGAGGCAGATTTCCCGGATCGAGGCTTCGACCCGCTGCTCGTCATGGCCATTGTAATTGAGCGGGCCTGCAGGGAAGGAATGAATGACCTTGCCCGTCTCGTCCGCCACCGCCACGGCCGTCTTGGTGCCGCCTCCGTCCATTCCCGCCACATAGCTCATGCTGATTCCCCCAAGCTTCAAGTCTGTGCTATCGCCGCGAATGCGGACCAGCTGCCTATTCGTACAAATGATAAGCCTTCTTGCGCTCCACGAACAGACGGCTCTCGTCTGCAAACCTTTCCAGCAAGGCGTCCGGACTCTCCGTCCGGTACCCCTCGTCCCCGCCGAGCAGGTCGATGAACGGCCTCCCGCCCTTGCGGTAAGGAGCGAGGTATTCGAAGGCCGGGAACATCTCCCTGACCTTGAACAGCAGCCGTACGCCTGTCTCCACCGGACGGAGCGCCCTCTCGTCCAACACATGCACATATACGCCGCCGCATAGGGAGCCCTGGTGCTTGGACATATGCGGATTGAAATGAACCGGACGGAAATGCACACCGGGCAGCTTCAAGCCGTTCATTTCCTTGGCAAGGATTTCGCCGTCCACGAAGGGAGCCCCGATCGTTTCGAATGGCGCCGTCGTGCCCCTGCCTTCCGATAGATTCGTCCCCTCGAACAGGCATGTTCCGGGATAGAGCAGCGCCGGATGGAACCTCGGAATGCCCATGGAAGGAGGAATCCACGGACGTCCCGTCTCCGGGAACAGCATGCCGCGCTTCCAGCCCCGGCATTCCGCCACATGCAGCTCGGCGTTCCAGCCGCGCTCCGCATTGGCCATCAAGGCGACCTCCCCGGCCGTCAAGCCGTAGCGGACGGCCAAAGGATACCCGCCGACGAAGGAGCTGAACTCCTCCCTCAGCACATTGCCCTCGACCGTAACGCCGTCCAGCGGATTGATCCGGTCCAGCACGACGAAGGGAATGCCCGCGGCGGCGCAATCCTCCAGCGCGTACAGCATCGTATAGATGAACGTATAGTAGCGCGTGCCCACGTCCTGTATATCGTACACAACGATATCGACCTCGCGCAGCATCTCCCCGGTCAGCCTCTTGGAATCCTTGCGATAGAGGCTGTAGACCGGAACCCCGGTCTGAGGGTCGACATAAGCATCAACCAGATCGCCGGCGCCGAGATTCCCGCGTACCCCATGCTCCGGGGAAAAGAGGGCGGCAAGGCCGTACCGCCCATGCAGCAGATCGATCGTGGAGCGGAATTCCGCATCAAGTCCGGTCGGAGCCGTGATCAGGCCGATGCGCTTGCCGCGCAGCAGGCCGTCATAATCCGAGATCCGGTCGATGCCGTTCTGAATGGAAGTCATCCCTGCCTCCTTCTGCGGAAGACGCCGCGGATCCGCCGCCTCCCGCTATCCGGCCGAAGCCGTTCGGTATTCATCCCGGCCGCCGCTTACAGCTCGGATTGGCGCAGACGCATCGTCTCCGGCGGGATCATGAACGTCTCCGCGTACTCCTTGCGGGCTTCGAGACCGCGCACGCGCGCCAGGCTCTTGTAATAGTCCATGTAATTGAATGACTTGCTGCCGGTGACGAACCAATGGGTGGACAGAGCCTCGATCCAGAGATCGAACGCTGCCTGGTCGAAGTCGACGTAGACGTAAGGGACGTAGCCGACCGCGTCCTCCCAGTTCTCCCCGTAATACAGCTTGCCGGCAAAATGGGCCGGATGCTTCCGCTCCATCGCCTTCAGCCCGGCGAAAAACCGCGCGTCATTGACGATCCGGTGCGTCGTGGCATGGTCCTTGTGCATGCTGTTGCAGTGATGGGTGATGATGATGTTCGGCTTCACCTCGCGTATGACATCGCAGACGCGCAGGCGGATCGCCTCGTCGTCGGGAATCTCTCCGTCGGGAATCTCGAACACTCTCGCTTCGCCGCCGAGCATGCCGGCGAACGTATGGGCTTCGCGGATTTTCTGGTCGCGGTATTCGTTCACGTCCCGGCCCTCGGGCACGCCTCGCTCGCCTGCGGTCAGCGCCAGTGTCGCGATGCGGTCGCCCTTCAGATAGTGGCTGGCGAGCACGCCGCCAGCCACCAGCTCGACGTCGCCTACATGCGCGCCGATTCCAAGAATCGTCAAAGGCTTTCTCTCGCTCATGTTCAGAGCTCCTTTCTCATGACGGCGAATTCCTTCACCGTCCTGAAACCGGCTTTTTCGTAGATGCGCAAAGCGGGATTGCCGCTTCCGGTGTACAAGGACATGTAGTCCGCGCCGGCGGAGCGGAACGCTTCGCAGAGGCGGAAGAACAGGATCGTGCCGAGTCCATGTCCTTCATGGCCGGGCTCGACCCCGATGCCGGCGAAGTAGCCGCGCCCGGTGTCTTCGCGGATGACCGGCCCGGCAAAGCCTGCCGCCCGCCCTTCATGGGCGGCGAGCAGCACCGGCACGCCTGAAGCGGCCGCAGAAGCGATCTCTTGCTTCTAAAGCGGGTTGCCGAGCGCCTCCAGCATCTCTGCCAGTCCGGAATGCCGCGCAGCATCGAGCCGCTCCACCCGGTAGCCGGCATATGCGGCCCGCTCTTCCTTGGCTCGGATTTCATCCGGCACAGAGAAATCCGCCAAAGGCAAATACATGGCCTTCTGAATGGCCCGTTCGGCATAACCGCGCTCCAGGAGCAGGCGGTGAAGGGAGCTTCCCGCCGGAACGCCGGGAGCGTTGTTGTGCTCATGTCCCGGCGTATCCGGGATGTACCAGGCCAGCCTCATCGGATTGAAAAAGAGGATCTCCGCCTGTTGCTTGCCTAGCTCGCGGAACCGGCGCTCCAGCTGATCCAGCAGCCGGCCCCTGGCTGCATCCGCCTCCGGGCCGCTGCGGACGACGACGCAGGTGATATAACCGGCGACGTCGCCGAGCGGCAGCCCGTCGCCTGCGCAGCCGACGGCAAACCCATCGACCCGGCCTTCCTTCAGCAAGACGAAGGCCGTCCCCGCATCAAAGCTCGGATGCCCGGTCATGGAGGACCGGAGCCGCTCAGCGCTCAATTCCTTATAGCCGTCGGGCACGGCTTCCTCGTTCCAGAGCGCGACCGCTTCCTCTTCATAGCGGTTGTCCCATGCGGCAATCACGATGCTGTCGCCTCCTTTGCCGGCCGCCCGGCCGGCATCGCTTCAGCCCGGAGGGATTCTTCCCGCAGGCCGGCTCGTCAACCTTTGACGGCTCCGACAGTGACGCCTTCCAGGAAGTAGCGCTGCAGGCTGAAGAACAGGATGAACATCGGCAGCGCCGAGACGGTCGCGCCCGCCATCATCGGAGCGAAGTACGTCGTGTTGGCGAAGCGGAAGTTCTTGAGTCCGACCTGGATCGTCTGCATGTCCATCGTGTTGGTCACGAGGAACGGCCAGAAGAACGTATTCCACGATTCCATGAACGTAAGGATGGCCATGACGGCCATGACGGTTTTGGACAGCGGCATGACGATGCGGGTGAGGATCTGCCACTGGCTGCAGCCCTCCACCTTGGCGCTCTCCAGAATTTCCTTCGGTATGGAGCCCATGAACTGCTTGGCCAGGAAGATGTTGTAGACGGTGACCAGGCTCGGCGCGATCAGCGCCGTATACGAGTTGGAGATGTTGAAGACGTTGACGATGAGGATGTACAGCGGAACCTGCGTCACCTGGTACGGAATCATCATGGCGACGAGCAGGACGCCGAACAGTGCCTTGCTGCCCCGGAACCGGATCTTGGCGAAGGCGTAGCCCGCCATCGTGGCGAACACGACGTTGGACGCCATCGTCACGGTCGCGACCAGCAGGGAGTTGCCCAGCCACCGGTACGAGTATTCGCTGTAATCGAAGAAGAACTTGTAGGAATCGAGCGTGATCTTCTCCGGCCACAAGGAGTAGCTGACCGCCCCCGCCTCCACCGGATCTCCGAAGGAGGAGATGAACATGAAGTAGATCGGGAACAGCGTCGCCAGCGCGAACAGCAGAAGGAGGAAGATGATGACGGCATTGCGGAGGCTGCGCAGCATCGTGTTGCCTAAGTGAGTGTTGTATAAGCCCATATTCCGGCCTCCTTCCGCTTAATATTCAACGTCTTTGCCCAGGAACTTGAACTGGACAAAAGCCATGACGGCGATGACCAGCGCGAGCACGAGCGACTGCGCCGCGGCATTGCCGAATTCGAAGTATTTGAATGCCGTGTCGAAGATCAGCAGGCCGACCATCGTCGTGGAATGGTCCGGTCCGCCGCCGGTCATCAGGTAGGCGTTCTGGAACACCTGGAACGAGCCGATGACTCCGGTCACGAGCAGGAACAGCGTGGTTGGCTTGAGGCAAGGCAGGACGATATGCCACATCTTCTGCAGGAACGAGGCTCCGTCGATATCGGCCGCTTCATAATAGCTGCTGTCGATGCCGAGCAGGGCGGCGACGTAGATGATGATGCTCGTTCCGTGGCTGGACAGCCAGGACATGAGCACGAGGGAGAACATGGAGGTCGCGCTTGCGCCGAGCCAGTTCTGGTTGCTGATGCCGAAGAAGCCGATCAGCTGGTTCAGGATGCCCGACTGCAGCGGATCGAAGATCCACAGCCATACGACGGACAGGGCGACGCCGGAGGCGACCGCCGGAAGATAGTAGATGGCTTTGAAGCTGGTCTGCATCCATTTCTTGAGCGGCATGATGAGAATCGCCACGCCGAAGCTGAGCATCAGCGCGACCGGGACGGTCAGCACCGTATAGAGCACGGTATTGCCCATCGACTTCCAGAACAGGTCGCTCTTGAAGACGGAGACATAATTGTCGAGGCCGACATACGACGAGCCGAGCGGCTTGTAGTCCTGGAAGCTGATGATGAAGGCACTGATGACAGGGTAGGCCGTGAACATGGCGTAGACGACCAGAGCGACGGCGATGAAGGCGTAGGCCCAGGCTCCGTCCCCTTTGTTCAAGCGGTATTTGGTCTTGATGGTTGAAGCTTCTCGTGCCATGATGCAGGACTCCTTTCCGCTTCCGCTGGTAGGCTTCCAAGCAGATCGACTTGGCCGCCTTGACCGGCGGGCGTTCGCTTGCCTGGAGTAGAGAAAGAAAGCATGCGCTTGTCATTCTTTCCGATCCGATAAAAGAGATCGGATAGCCGCTTGTGGCGGCTATCCGAGGTGGCGGCTATCCGAGCAAGGGGCTAATCCTGTACGACTCCGTCCGCGCCGAACGTGTCGATGGCGGCCTTTTTCACGTCTTCGTACATTTTTTCCGGCGTCGTTTCGCCCGCGAGCAGCGCCTGCAGCTTCGGCACGATGACTTCCGTCTCCAGCTTGATCGCCTTGGCGCCCAGCTCGGCCGGGATGTCCGGACGGGCCGGAGCGGCCGTCGACAGCAGATGCTCTACCGCCGCCTTGTTTTCCGGGCTCTGCTTGCTTTCCATGCCTTCGGCAGCCTTGCGCGAGCTCTTCGTGATCGGAGCGGAGAACAGCTCGCCATTGGTCGTTGCGGCAACCTGGCCGCTGGCGAGGAAGTAAGCCGCTTTGGCGACGTTCGCCTTATGCTCGGCCGTCGGCTCTTTCTTGCCGCGGAACGTGACATAACCGTCGACGATGGAGTTCGCTACGGCCGGCTGGCCTGCGAAGGAAGGAACCGGAAGCACGACGTAGTCGGTCTTGATGCTGTCCTTGACGGCGCTGCCGTCGTTCTTGTCGATCTTCTCGTTGTTCAGGCGCGACGAGTTCTCGAAGACGGCCATGCCTTTGCCCGTAATCATCGTCTGGCCGGTCAGGAACATGTTCCAGCGCTTGCCCGCGTCGATGGAGCTGAGCTCCTTGGGCATCGAGCCGTCGTCGATCATCTGGCGGATGTTCGTCAGCAGCGTCAGGTAGTTCTTGCTGGTGTAGGCATATTTGAGATCCTTGTCGAAGGCGGCAGGCATGCCGGCATTCTTGACGAGAATGCCGAGGTAGTCCTTGGAAGTAACGCCCGCGGTGGCGAATACGAAGCCGTAGCGCTTCGTCGTATTGCCTTCCTTCACGACGCCTTTCTTGATCGCCTCGCGGAACTCGTCGAACGTCCAGCCGTTCTGCTGCACCTTCTTCCAATCAATGCCGGCTTCCTCGAGGAACGGCTTGTTGCCGCCGATCGCGTGGACTTCCATGTAGGCCGGGAAGCCGTACAGGCCGTCGCCGTTGTACATATATTTCAAGGGACCTTCGTCGAAGTCGGCGATCATCTCCGGCGTCGCGGCGTCCTTGATGTCCATCACCATGCCCATCGGAACGTATTTGGAAATGCCTTCCGAGCCCATGAAGGCGATGTCCGGAGGGCTGCCGGCGTTCACCTGCGTATCCAGCTTCTGGGTCATGTCTTCCCAGCTGGCCGGCTCGATTTTCAGGGTCAGGTTCGGATATTGCTTGGTGAATTCGGCTTCCATCTGGTTGAAGTTGGCCTGGAAGTTGGCGGATACCGGAGGCAGAAGGGCTGTAATCGTGTCTTTCTTGGCGCTGGCGCCTTCCGAGCCGGTATTGCCGGCTGCGGCATTGCCGCCGTCATTGTTGCTTCCGCAGGCGGATACGACGCCGGCAGAGACGACGAGCGCAAGTGCGGTTGCGGCAAATCTTGATCTTTTTTTCATTTCAAGATCCTCCCTTTTTTTGGTGAGCCAATTCTATAGGTTCGCATCCGGCCCTGAGCGGTTTAGTTGGCCTGTGCGCAGATACGTATCGCTGCCTTGAGGTTGCCGGAGCTGGCATCCAGCGCCGCCCTCGCCTCATCCGGCTCCAGGCCGGTCTGGATCATCATGATCGCAAGCTTGCTGTCCTTGGAAGCCCTTTCAAGAGCGCTTGCCGCAGTCGGCTCATCGGCTCCTGTAGCGTTCCGGATGATGCGCAGGGACCGGTCGTACAGCTTCTTGTTGCTCGCCTTCAGGTCGACCATCAGGTTGTTGTACGTCTTGCCCAGCTTCACCATCGTGCAGGTGCTGAGCATGTTGAGGACCAGCTTCTGCGCCGTTCCCGCCTTGAGCCTCGTGGAACCGGAGATGACTTCGGAACCGACGACCGGAGCGATGCAGATGTCGCACACTTCGCTGAGCCGCGTCCGCTTGTTGTTGACGACTCCAATGGCTGCCGCTCCGATTTCGCTGGCCCGACGCAGCGCTTCAATGACATAGGCGGCGCTGCCGCTGGCGGAAATGCCCACGACGACATCCTTGTCGGTGACGCCGATCCGGTCGATCGCCGCGCGGCCTTCATCCCCGTCGTCCTCGCAGCCTTCCACCGCCGTCCGCAGCGCCTGGTCCCCTCCGGCAATATACCCTTGGATAAGCAGCGGATCAACGCCGAAGGTCGGCGGACATTCAGAGGCGTCAAGCACTCCAAGCCTTCCCGAGGTTCCGGCTCCGATGTAGAACATGCGGCCCCCGTTCGACAACGATTCGTAAATGACGTCCACGGCCTCGGATATAAGCGGAATCTCGGCCGCTACGGCCGCCGGCACTTTGGCATCCTCCCGGTTCATCAGCTGCAGCATCTGCTCGGTCGAGCATTCGTCGATGGACAGCGTATCGGGATTGATTCCCTCCGTCGTCAAGCTGGCAAGGTATTCATTCATCTTGATTCCCCTAACGTGATCTGGATCGCGGCGCCAAGGCGCCTGCGGATCGATTCGTTGATTGCGTCTTGCATCTCTAATATTAAGCATTCGCAAACGGGATGGTCAATACATTTTGAAATAAATTTTTAAGATAAAACATTATGTTGATATTTTATATCAGATCTTGTCCAAAAAGAGCTTTTTCATGGGAGTTAAGTTAACATAAGTCTCGGTTTCCCGCATCCTACAAAAACAGGGCATCCGGGGCTTCACGCTCCGAACACCCTGTTTATGGAAGGTTTGAATAAATCATCCTTGCTATCTCCTGCGTTTGCTGGCGATGATGTTATGGCTGCGGGAGAGATAATGCTTCACCTGCTGGTAGTCCGCGCTCGCCACTCCGGCGAACAGCATATCGATGACGGTCAGCATGGCGATCCGGGAGCCCATCGCTCCGCTGCGGATGGTGATCTCCGGCGTGGAGATGCTGAGCAGCAGGTCGGCTTTCTCGGACAGCTCGCTTTTGCCGTACTTGGTAATGGCGATCGTCAGCGCGCCGCTCTTGCAGGCGATGTCGAGGGAATCCAGAATCTCCTCGGTATTGCCCGAGTTCGAGACGAAGATCGCCACGTCGCCCTCGCGAAGCAGCGTCGCTGCCGTCAGCTGGCTGTGGCCGTCAAGATAGGCGTGGCAGTTCTTGTTGATGCGCGTGAACTTCTGCTCCGCATCCTCGCACACGAGTCCCGATGCGCCGATGCCGAACAGGAAGATGCGGCTGCAGGTGCGCAGCTCCTGGACCGCGCGCGCCACGGCATCCCGGTCGAGCAGGCTGAGCGTGTCCTCGATGGACATCATGTTGTTGCGGCCGATATTGGAGATGATCGTCTGCAGGTCGTCTCCCGGCTGGATGTCGGTATATTGCTCCTCGCCGGTCTCTTCCTTGTAGCCGAGCGCGGCCGATATGCTCACGATGAAGCTGCGGTAGCCGCTGAACCCCATTGTCTTGCAGAAGCGCAGGACGGACGCGTCGCTGGTCCGGCTTCCCTGCGCAAGGTTCTTGATGGACAGATGCGGAATCTCGTCCTTGTTCTCCAAGATATACTCTGCTACCAAGCGTTCGACAGGAGTCAAGCTGTCTTTCCGCTCACGGATTTTGATGAGAACGCTGTCGTTGATTGCCATAGGCCGCCTCCTGCCGTTTCCGGGTGAAAAAAGGATGTATGAAATTCGCAGCATTCTATTATTCTCTACTGAAGCGGCCATCTGCCTTCGCCGCTCGAGAGGACGATGCGTTTTGCTCGGCTGCCGCTTGGCTGGCGATGTAATCTGCTTGTTCAGCGCCATTATCGTATACGCTCCCGGTGCGAAAAACAAGGGTTGTCCGAGCAAAACGGCTTGAGCCTCTCTTCGGGCCGCTGAAGGCTCGCGCGGAATAGAGAAGTCTAGATCCAGGATGGCGATAAAGGGGAATCCAGCTGTCGCCATTCAGATGCTAAAATTTTATTTTAATTATTTATATACCATTCGAATAAAAATTTCAATTTTTCATTCCCGTACCGGACAACCTGTGCTAGAATAGCCCACATAACGGAATGACCCCTGCAAAACGGCTTCGCCAGCTTGGCGGCGGAGCTCGACAGCCGCTCGCGCGGACAAACGGCAAGCCGCATTTCTCAACATCCGGTTGGACCAGCAAAGGCTAGAGGAGATGGAATACGAGATGAAAATCGCCATTATCGGAGCCGGCAGCACGTACACGCCCGAACTGATCGAAGGCATCATCAAGCGCAAGGACGGGCTGCCGCTCAGCGAGCTCGCGCTGATGGACATCGACGAGCGGAAGCTCGGCATCGTCGGGGGACTCAGCGGCCGCATGATCGAAGCGGCCGGCATGGATTGCCGCGTCGCGCTCACTCAGGATCTGGACGAAGCGCTGCGCGGAGCGGACTTCGTGCTCGGTCAGATCCGCGTCGGCAAGCTGCCGGCCCGCGTGCTGGATGAGCGCATACCGCTGAAGCACGGCATGATTGGCCAGGAAACCTGCGGCATCGGCGGCTTCTTCAAGGCGATGCGCACGATTCCGGTCATGCTCGACATCGCCAGACGCATGGAGCAGCTGTGCCCGGATGCCTGGCTGATCAACTTCTCCAACCCGGCCGGCATCCTGACCGAAGCCATCCTTACCCATACGAAGGTGAAGATGCTCGGCCTCTGCAACGTACCCTACAATATGTTCAAGAGCATCCGCGCTTCGATGGAGCTGCCCGATGCAAGCCTCACTTATGTCGGCCTGAACCATCTGAGCTGGATCACGGCCATCGAGCACGGCGGCAAGGACTACCTGCAGGAAGCGCTGGACATGGGCCTCAACAGCGAGACGATGAAGAATATCCCTTCCAGCGGCTTCAGCAAGGAGCTCGTGCAGCTCGTCGGCGCCATCCCTTCTTCTTACCTGGAATACTACTATTTCAAGAACAAGAAGCTGAAGATTCTCATGGAAAGCCAGCAATCGCGCGGGGAGCGCTGCATGGAGATCGAGGAGGACCTGCTCGGCATGTATGCCGACGCCAAGCTGCACGCGAAGCCGGAGCTGCTGGCTTCCCGCGGCGGGGCGAACTACTCCGAGGTGGCGATCAGCCTCGTCGATGCGATCTGGAACGACAAGCAGGAGATCCATGTCGTCAATCTGCTGAACAACGGCGCTCTAGGCTTCATGGAAGACGGCGACGCGGTGGAAATATCGGCTGTCATCGGCAAGGACGGAGCGAAGCCGATTCCCCAGCCGGAGCTGGACAACGCCCATATCCGCGATTACATGCGGATGATCAAGGCCTACGAGCGCGAGACGGTCGCGGCCGCCGTGTCCGGCAGCGAGGAAGCGGCCATGCGCGCGCTCATGATGAACCCGCTCGTCGGCGATTACAACGCGGCCCGCGCCTGCTTCGACGAGCTGAAGGAAGCTCACCGGGAGTATCTCCCGCAGTTCGCGTAAGGCGCCGAGGAGGACCATCACATGAAGAACGCATTCGTCATCGGCGTTGACGGCGGCAACAGCAAGACCGATTATTATTTGTTCGATCTGGACGGCAGGAAGATCGACTCCATCCGCTCCGGCACATGCAGCCACGAGCAGTTCAAGGACGGCTACATCAGCGCCAAGCGGGTCATGGGAGAGCAGCTCGGGCTGCTCCTCTCCCGCAACGGGTTGCTCGCAGAGGATGCTGCGGCAGCCGCCTTCGGCCTGGCCGGAGCGGATATCGCCTCCCAGAAGGCCAGCCTGAACCGGATCATCGGGGAGCTCGGCTTCGCCCGCTTCGCGTTGGACAACGACAGCTTCCTCGGAGTGAAGGCCGGCAGCGAATCCGGCAGCGGCATCTGCTCCATCAACGGGTCGGGCGCCTGCACCGGCGGCATCTCGCCTTCCGGCCGGCGGCTGCAGATCGGCGGGGTCGGCAGCGAGCTGTCCGGCGACGAGGCCGGCGGCTACTACTTGGCGCGCCGGGCGCTGCGCATCGTCTATGACGCCTTCTTCCGGCTCGGCCAGCCGACCGCCATGACCGAGCCGGTCATGAGGCTGCTCGGCCTGGACGACAAGGAACGGTACATCGAGCGCGTCGTCGAGGCGGCGACTTCCCGCTCCCTGCCTTATACGGAGCTCGTCACCGTGCTGCTCGAGGCCGCCGCGTCGGGAGACGAGGCGGCGTTCGCGGCGGTCGATCATTCTGCCCGCCAGATGGCCCTGTCCGCCGCAGGCTGCATCCGCGGGCTCGACTTCGGAGAGGAGCCGGTCGACATCGTCATGGCCGGCTCCGTCTGGGTCAAGGCCGTCTCCCCCATCATGCGGGACCGGTTCAAGCATCATGTCGGAAGCCTGTCCGGGCAGGAGTGCCGCTATGTCCTGCTCGAAGCCCCGCCTGCTGCCGGCGCCGTTCTCTGGGCGCTGGAGCTGGCGCTCGGCAAGCCCGCGGAGAAGACGGTCAGGGAGCGGGTTTTGGGCTCCGTGCAGTAGCGGGAATCAACGACAGACGTCAACACGCCGGCGGATCCTCCGATTTTTTCGCCTAAGAGATGAAGCTCATCCCGGGAGCAAAGCCAAAAGACACCTTCAAGTTATAGTGAAGGTGTCTTTTGGCTTGGACCTCTGACCGTGACCGCCGAGTTGAAGCGAGCCGTTCCGGGAACAAGGTCCGTGTCAGCCGTAATGGGGCGGCTGCGCTCTATCTGCTCTGTCCCACCGAGAGAGATGAAGCCGCGATCTCGATCTGCCTCTGGTGATGGCGGTCATGGTCGACGAATTCTCCCACAACGTAGAGCAGCGAATAAGGGCTGCCCGTATGCGGGCAGTGGGAGACGCCGTTGACGGATACGGCCCGGAGCATCTCCCCCTCTCCGATGGAGCGCAGCAAGGCGCACAGCTCCTTGCGCGTATCGGCGAATTCCGCGAGCAGCTGTTCCTGCTTCACCCCGGATTCGGCATACTCGTAGGCAGACGAGTTGAAGGCATCGAACTCGGGAAAGATGATTCCCTCCCCCTTCAAGACCGAGGGTACCGTATAAATGATCAGATATCGGTCCCAATTGAGCAAATGTGAGACAATCCCCGCGATCGTCGCCTTTCCCTCCGCTATCGGGCGATTCCAAGCCTGCTCGGCGACGTCAAGGCTCCTTGCCCACTTCGATGCCGATTCGAATTCGTCTAAGACAGCTGAAATGTCATTCATGAAGCAAAACTCCTTTAACCCGCAAACTTTATGTATGCCATTATTTTAACACAGGAACATACGTTTGTGTAATAGCGCACCGTACAGATAACGATTTTTTGCTGCTTGCTCCTTTATGTTCCGGATTCATTCATGCAGCTGCGGCAGGAAGCCGCCGGACGCCATCGTTATTACCGGCTTGCGGGACCGGAGGTCGGCCAGTCGCTGGAGGCCATGCTCGTCATCGCGCCGGTCAAGGCTGTGAAGTCGCTGCGCGAATCGGTCGAGCAGAGGCATATGCGACATGCCCGCACTTGCTACGATCATCTCGCCGGCAAGGTAGGGGTCGCGCTGACCGACCGTCTGCTCGCCCTCGGCTTCCTCTCCAATTCCGGTCCGGATTACGCGCTCGCCGATGCAGGCCGGGAGGAGCTGCCGGGGCTTGGTGTCGAAGTCGACGCGCCGCCAGGCTTAGCAAGAGCGCGGGGAAGAGAGCCATCCAGCTTTTGTCCAACACAAAAAGACGACGCCGTCCAGGCGCCGTCTTTCCTTTTTGCGGTTATATTCCGGTCGCCACGGCTCTCGCACCTGCGGCGCGGGCCCGCACATGCTTCAGCATCGAGAGACGGTATCGGGTCCAGAGAATTCGAAGCAGGCCGTACATCGCCGCGGAAACGAGGATGCTGTTGAGCACGGATCCGATCAGGAAATCAACACCGATGCCGCTCAGCGCGCCAAGGCTGTCGGCCGTCTCCTCGTAGCTGATGTCCGCGGCGGGCTCGGAGAGAAGCTCGTCCAGCTCCGGCTCGGCCGGGCGGGCAAACAGCTCTCTCGCCAGCTGTCCAGTGAGGTAGTTAGCATAAAAGAGAAGCGGCCACAGAAAGGTCCCGGCGGAAGCCGCGAACAGCCCGGAGACGGCATTGCCGCGGAACAGGCGGATCAGTCCGAGCGACAACGCGAGTCCGATGCCGAAGGTCGGGTACCAGCAGGGAAGGAATCCGAGAACGGCCCCAAGCGAGATCCGGTGGGAACCTTGGCGCTGCCGAAGCAAGCGAATGCCGTGATAGGCTAGGTTCCTTTTCCAGCGCTTGAGCCGCATCCGATCCCTCCCAGGTTGGCCGCTATTTAGAGCGAAAGATAAATTTAGGCATAAAAAAAGAGTCCCGAATTTTTTCAAGACCTTATTCAACATCATAACAGAGCGGACCGAAACAGTCTATATTTTTTTGGCTCAGTATGCCAGAATTTTCTCCGTACCCATTTTAATCTACGGAGGCTATGCTTATGATTCCAATCCGCTTCAAACCATTCCGTTCCGCGCTGCTCATTCGGGAAGCCATCGGTTGGACGCTCCTTCGCCAATGGGCATTATCCGAGGTCTACCGAACAACGCTGCCTTCCGGGGAAACTCGAATCATCAAGTGGGGAGGCAAGGAAATGGCCGCCGAGCATGCCGTCTATCGCGATCTGGTTGTTCCGCTTCGTCTCAAATCTCCCCGCATATTCGGCTCGTTCGAAACGGAAGACAGCGTCACGATCGTCATGGAGGACGTGGGAAAAGGCAATCTGGAGCTTGATCCCGCTTCCGCCGCGTTCCTCGAGGCCGCCAGGGAGCTGGCTCGGATCAGACGCGTCGCAACCGCGAATCTGGACATGGCGATTCCAACGAAAATAAGAGTCTCGCATTCCCTTTACGCTGCCGATTTTCTCCATCATCTGGAAAGGCTAGCCGCTTCGCCGCAGCTTGCGGGCAGCGCAACGATTGTGAAAATGCAGGGACTTCTGCCTGCCCAGCTGGAAAGGCTGTACCGGACCGTTCCGATGACCATCGCCCACCATGACTACCGCGCCAAAAACCTGATTGTCCGAGAGGACGGTTCCATCCTGCCCGTTGATTGGGCTCTAGCGTGCCTGAGTCCCGATCTGAGCGATCTTTACGGCCTTGCGCAAGATGCACGCGAGCATGCAGGAGTAGATCGGGAACAAATCCTCTCCGCATATCGGGAGATCGAGGATGACATGACGGCCGGCGAGCTGGATTGGCAGGTCGCTATCGGAGGGCTTTGCTGGCTGGTCAAAACCTTGAGCTGGATGGTTGACGGCGGTACCGAGGCGATTCCCGGCTCGGATGCCTGGATCCCGGGCATGCTGGAGGAGGCCGCCAAGCTGCTGAATGAGCTGTCCGCATCTTCATGGATTGACCGGCTCGATCATCGAATAATAGAACCCTTCCGGAAATGAAGGCGAAGAACGGCAGGAGCATGATCCTGCCCCATCTCTTCCCAATCCGACAATCCCATTCCGGTAGCCGCCGCCGACCATCCGAAGGCTTCGGCCAACGCGGCCAATTTATTCTCGGCGCAAGCCTCTTCCCTCTCCCAGATCTCCGCCAGCCCCGGCTTGTCGGGACCCTCTTGCTGGAGCGGAAGCCATTTGGACAGCTGCCCCTTCCTCTTGCGGCGCTGCCCCGTCATCCCGTTATAGAGCTCCGGGTCGTTGATGAACATATCCGCTGCCCGCCCCTGCTCGAAGAGCCTCATCCGAAGCAGATCGCTGTCCAGAACGGCATTGCTCACGGCGTATGTGCCAGCGCTTAGCGACAGCTGCGCCGTTATGCTGTCGAGCTCGTCCCAATCGCCAGCCTCGATTCCCTCATCGTAGATGGTCAGCCACTTGCCGTTCCGATCCCAGGCTACGTGGATCGTGCGGCCGGCCGGGACCTCGCTGCGTTCGTAATTCCTTCCGTCCATGATGGCGTCCAACGCTTCCTCGAGCTCAGCCAACGTCATGGTACGGGGTATCTCGAGCTTGATATTGCTGAAAAAAGACCCCATTCCCTCATTCCTCTCTGTATCCTTCCGGTCATTTCACGCCAATGCTACCGATGCTGGGCATAGACATTCGCCTTGCTCAGCCCGCGGATGATTCCGACTTCCTCCTCCGTCAGCTCCGGCACCTCGGAAGCGGCGATATTCTGCAGCAGCTGCTCGCGCGAGCTCGCTCCCGGAATGGCGGCAGCGACGGCCGGATGGCTCAGCGAATAGCGGATCGCCAGCTGGGTCATGCTCCGCTGCGGAGCGGCCAGCCGCTTGAGTCCGCTCCGCAGCTCGCCAAGCTCGTCCAGGCTGTAGTCCGTCACCCCCTTGGCAGGCTGGCGGTTCTCCGCAAGCGCACCGCTCGCAAGCGGGCCACGGGCGATGACGGAGATGCCTCGGTCCTCCAGAAGAGGCAGAACCTCTTCCTCGGCACGCCGGTCGACGATGCTGTAAGGATTCATCACGCTGGCCATCGAGGAGCGTGCCGCATATTCCCGGATGACGTTGGGCCGGATCGAGGAAATGCCGTATTCCCGAATGACTCCCTCGCGCTTCAGCTGCTCGAACGCTTCGATCGTCTCGCCGATCGGATCCTCGATCGTCCCTCCGTGCAGCTGGTACAGATCGATATAGTCCGTGCCGAGCCTTCTCAGGCTCTCCTTCACGGCGGACAGGATATAGGCCTTGGACGGATCCCACGTCCAGCCCTCCTGCCCGGGGTAGCGCCGGTTGCCGACCTTCGTGGCCACAATGACGCGGTCCCGGCGTCCCTTGATCGCCAGGCCGACCAGCTCCTCATTGCGCCCGGCATCGTACAGATCCGACGTGTCCAGCAGGTTGACGCCGAGCTCCAGCGCCTCATGGACAAGCGCGACAGCCTTGCCCTCCTCCGTGCCGAGCGACATGCAGCCGAGGCCGATCTCCCCGACGAGCAGCCCGGATGAACCGATTCGATTTTTCTTCATATCCGATTTCTCTCCTTTCGCGCGCCTCAATAGGCATTCAGCATACCATTCCATCTCCTGGACCGCACGCCGCCATTCCTTCGACCGTCCTGGACGAGCGGCAGTCCCGCTAGTTCCCTTCCCACTCCGACATGAACTGGTCCAAATACCCTGCCATATACCGATGGCGCTCCTCCGCGATCTGCCGGGCGGATGCCGTATTGATCCGGTCCTTCAGCTTCAGCAGCTTCTCGTAGAAGTGATTGATCGCCGTGCTCTTGGCCTTGCGGTATTCTTCTTTCGTCATCGATTCGCGCGGCGGCAGCTCCGGATCGTGGATCGGGTGGCCGATCACCCCGGCATACAGGAATGCCCTGGCAATGGCGATCGCCCCGATCGCATCGAGGCGGTCCGCATCCTGCACGACTTGCCCTTCGATCGTGCGCATCGGAGGATTCGCCCCCGCATTGTAGGACATCGTCGAGATGATCTCCATCACATGCACTCTGTCCCTCTCTTGCACCAGCTGGACCTCGAGCCAGTCCTCCACTTTCCGGAGCCCGCTCTCCTTGGACTCGTTCAGCTTCTCGTCCACCACGTCATGCAGCAGAGCCGCCAATACGCTGACGAATCGATCTGCCCCCTCCAAGGAGGCGAGGCGATCCGCCATCTTGGCCACCCGGTGCACATGCCACCAGTCGTGTCCGGTCAGATCGCCTCCCAGCTCGGATTTGGCGAAGCTCTCGGCTTCGTTCAGAATAAGGGCATGCCGGGTATCTGTGGACATCGTCGTTCATCTCCTATGAATGGTCGCTGTGTTCTTTCTATAGTCATGGACGGCAAGGCTGATATGCTTCATTCTAAAAAAAGATCCCGGTCTTGTCATCCTCGGTCCCTTCCGCCGGCCGATCCGATTCATGCAAAAAGGCATCCCTGGAGCGGGATGCCTTCGTTCTATCGATGGGACAGGAAAAAAACCCTTGAATGCAGATTCAAGGGCTTTTGCTGGAAATAGGAAGCGGCAAGGGGAAACGACCCGGCCTTCAAGCCGATCGCCCTCTGCTTCCTCCGTGCTATTTCCCTGTAAATACAGCCATTCCGTTATCCCCGCTGTAAGGCGCGCCTCCGGGAATCGTCACGAAGCAGATGATCAGCCTGTAGGACTGGCCTGTCGGGATGGCTTGACTGAAAGTCAGGACGAAGCTTTTGTTCTGGCCGTCGACCGGATTGATCGAAACCCGGCTTCCCGTCAAGGCATTATCAGGCATTACTTTATCATCCTTGCCCAGCGTCGCAATGCCGCTCGGCACTACGTCTGTCGTGCTCTGAACCCAGTAATTGGACGGCCGCATGCCTTTGACGACATCCACGCTGCGATCATAGGTAATCTGAATTTGATTGGCCGACACCTGGGACAGCGTTTGCAGCATCGGAATCGGGTCTTTGGCGGCGTTGGCGCTTCCTTGGCCCTGGACTGCAAACAAAGCGATGGCTGCGATCGCCATCAGTTTCAAAAAAGCGGTTTTCATGGAAAGTCCTCCTTTCTTTGAGCGAAGCTACCTGAATGATTTCCTATGCCAGCTGCTTTTATGCATTCGCGGAAAGGTCTGCTTCCTTTTCTCGAAAAAAAGCCCCGCTGCTCAAGAGCAGTGAACTCAACGAAGGATTGCGGACAATTGTATAGGTGCAACCAGAAGGCATAAAAAAGGCCGGAACCATTCCGGCCGGCGATCAAACAAGCAAGGATATCTCTACTTCGAGCGGTACAGCAAATAAAGAAAATACGGGGCGCCGACTGCCGCCACGATGATTCCGGTCGGAATTTCCGCTGGCTGCAGAATCACCTTGGCGATCGTATCGGCAGCCATGACGAGCAGCGCTCCGGACAGAGCCGCGACCGGGAGCAGCGCCTGATAGCGCTGCCCGACAAGACGGCGGGCCAAATGCGGGGCGATGAGGCCGACAAATCCGATGCTGCCGCTGACGGCCGCGCAGGATCCAGCCAGCCCGACCGCCGCGGCCAGGAGCAGAGCCTGCTCCCGGTTCACGAACGTTCCGAGTCCTGTTGCCATAGGAGTGCCCAGGTTGAGCACGTTGAGTGTCCGGGCCTTGAACAAGACATAGGGCAGGAGGACCGCGATGAACGGCAGCAGCGCCAGCACATAGCTCCAATCCTTGCCCCAGATGCTGCCGGCCATCCATGTCGCGACGAACTGGTACTGCTCCGGGTTGATCCGCAGGGAGACGACGATCGTCACCGCGGCGAAGCCGGAGTTGACGGCGACGCCGTTCAGAATGAGCCGGTTCGAGGACAGCCCCATATGCCTTCGATACGACAGCAGGAAGACGAGCGCGGCTGCGACTCCTCCCCCCGCCCAGGCTAGCAGAGGCAGCAGGTAAGCCGGAGTTGCGGCCGGCGCCGGATAGTAAGCGATGAACAGCAGCACGGTCAGCCCCGCCCCCGAATTGATGCCGATGATTCCGGGATCCGCGAGCGCGTTGCGCGAGAGCGCCTGCAGCACGGCCCCGGATACAGCCAGGCCGGCTCCGATCAGCAAGGAGATGACGATCCGCGGCAGGCGGAAGTCGAACAGAATGAGCTGCTGGCGCTCCGTCCCGCCTCCCGCCAGCGTCCGCAGCACATCGATCGGAGAGAGCCGGATCACCCCTGTATTCATGCTGACGACAAAAACAATGGCGATCGCAGCGCTCAGGATGGCGGAGACAAGCAAGGCTTTCCTGCGCTTGCGCCGCTCCGATTCGGACATGAACATCGTCTATAGCTCCCTCCTCTCTTTGTTGGCCAGATAGATGAAGAAGGGAACGCCGATCAGCGAGATCATCGCTCCGATCGGCGTCTCGAAGGGCGGATGGACCGTCCTTGCCGCCAGATCGGCCAGCACGACGAGCAGCGCTCCGAGCACGGCCGAGGTTGGGATGATCCACCGATAGTCGACGCCGACAAGCTTGCGCGCCAGATGCGGCACGAGCAGCCCGACGAAGGAGACAGCGCCGACGGCGGACACCGCTGAGCCCGCCAGCACGACGACGATGGCGAGGCCAAGCCCCTTCACCAGCCCGGAGCGCAAGCCCAGTCCGCGGGCAACCTCTTCGCCGAGGCTCAGCATCGTGATCGATCGGGAGAGGGCCATGGCGCCGGCAAGCGCAATGGCGATCCATGGCGTCATGATCTTCAGCTCCAGCCAGCGCATGTTGGCGACCCCTCCCGCGAACCAGAAGGCCAGATCCTGGCCGATGCGGAAGTACAGGGCGATGCCTTCGCTGAGAGCTGTCAGCAGCGCCGAGAGCGTCACGCCGGCGAGAACGAGCCGCGTCGGCGTCAGCCCTCCGCGGACGGATGAACCGAGAGCGAAAACCAATGCCGCGCTCAGCGCTGCCCCGACAAACGCCAGCAGCACGACATAACGGTACGGAAGACCAGGCAGGAAGGCGAGGCAGAGCGCGATCGCGAAAGCCGCTCCCGAATTCAGGCCGATGAGGCCCGAATCCGCCAGCGGATTGCGCGTCATTCCTTGCATGACCGCTCCTGCAACCGCGAAGCTGCTGCCGACGAGCATGCATCCGAGCACTCGCGGCAAGCGCAGCTCCTGAATGACCTGATGCTCCTTCAAGTCGGGGTTGTAATGGAAGACCGCTTCCCATACCATCCGGAACTTGATGTCCATCGCGCCGAACGAGACCGACAGCGCCAGGCTGAACAGAAGAGCCGCCACCCCGGCAACAATCAGGACAAGAGCCGTCCTTGGCCTGGAATGGAGCTTATGTAAGGCGTCGTCCGCCTTATCTCCGGCAGGCTGTCCGCCGTCCCTTCCCTTGCGAGTCGTTGCTGCCATAGTCCCGATTCCCCAGTCTGCTTGTAGTTGCAGGCGTATTCGGCCTCCCGGCCGGACACCCGCATGTTGCGGTGAACTCCCGCGTTGATAAATGGAGTTCCAGGGCTTTGAAAAATAAAGTTCCAAGGTTTTAATAAATAAGTTCCAAGCGAAAAAAGGGAGCCGCGGCTCCCTCCTATCTTTCCGTTCTTATTTTACGATATCCTTGAGCAGATTGTCGACCATCTGCGAGCTGGCAATCGGACCATAGTAGAGCCAGCTGGACGATTTCGGATATTCGAATACGTTGCCGTTCTTGACGGCCGGCACGGATTTCCACAGGGCGTCATTCAACGCCGCGGATCCGGAGTCCTTGTCGCTGTTCACGAGAATGAGGTAATCCGCATCCAGGTCGGCCAGCTTCTCCAGCGAGATGGCGTTCCAGTTGCCTGCGCCCGAGGCGGAAATCTCCTTGACGACTTCCGGCGCCTTCAGCCCCAGATCCTTGTAGAGCACCGCTCCGCTCGACAGCTTGTCGCTGACGACGAAGAATTTGCCCTGGACGAGCCAGACGGCGGCAACGGATTTGCCCGGAATCGCAGCTTCCAGCTTCGCCTTGGCGTCTGCGGCCTTCTTCTCGTAGTCGTCCAGCACCTTTTGGGCTTCGTCGCTCTTATGAAGAACTTCGCCGATCTTCAGCAGCGCCTTGCGCCAGTCGTTGTTCACTTCGTCGCCGAGCACGAAGGTCGGGGCGATCTTGGCATACTGATCGTACTTGCCGCCTTCGACGGCGCTGTTCGAGCCGATGATGAGCAGATCCGGATCGAAGCTGGTCACCGCTTCAAGCGGAAGATCGTATGGAATCGTCGGGAGATCCTTCAGCGAATCCTGCAGGTACTCCTGGGTGCCGTTCGCTACAGACCACTGGGCTGCCGGCTTCACGCCGAGCGAGACCAGGTAGTCCTCCAGGTAGGAAGCGATGATGCGCTGCGGATTGGCCGGCACTTCGACCTCGTGGCCGAGCCCGTCCGTCATTTTGGATTGCGCCGGCGTCGCAGCCGGAGCCGTCGAGGCTGGCGCCGGCGATGCGTCGTTGCCTGCCGCCGTGTTCGAATTATTGCCGCTTCCGCAGGCTGCGAGCAGCATGGACATGAATGCGATGCTGAGCAGCAGGGCAGGAACTTTCAGCTTGCTTTTTACCACGGGATATCCTCCTTGATGATGGAACCGATGCCGCCATCATTGCCGGCTTGCCGATTCGCAATTCATGACTAGTCTGTTGCGCCTGCCGATATCCAATCCGGATAGACAGATTTTGAAACCCTCAGTTAGTAATGATAATCAATATCAGTTGATAGATCAACCTATTTGGCCTATTTCAAGAAAATAATGTGTCCAAAATGCAACAGATCCCGTCCTTCCGCGGGAAACAACCGGTTCTTCCAAGCCGTTTACCGCCCGTATGCCGGAACCATGCCGTTAAAGCCGCACTCATGAGTCGATGCCCGACGAAATATCGAGGCCGTACAATGGCTGCAGCCCGATTTCAACCCATCCCACATCCAGGAGGATTCCATGGACGCCAAGCAACTCATTCCATGCTCATATTAGCGAGATAATAGGACCTTTTCTGCTGTGTTTTTGCAGGTATCAGGGGCATGGAGCTTGAATGTATTTATAGAATTGAAATTTCAAAGGAGGGATCGCGCTTGCCGACGATTCAAATCGAGGGAAGAGAAGCTCTTCAGGCGAGCGAAGGCACGAAGCTCGTGCTCGCGCTGGAGGATAACGGGGTCGATATGCTCCACCGCTGCGGCGGCAACTCCCGATGCACCACTTGTGCGGTGGAAGTGCTGTCCGGCGACGCCCCGGAGATGGGAGAGGCGGAAGCGGCCACCCTGAGGAACAAAGGCATCGAAGACCCGTCCGTCCGGCTGTCCTGCCAGATCCGGCTGGAGAACGATCTCGGAATCCGGCTGATCAAAACGGCCTCGTCGACGGGATTGGAGCCCGGGCCGCGTCCCCAGGACTGAACGGAGCCTCACGCACTCTTTTCTTGAACCATGGGTTAAGTCAACAAAAAGGCCAGGCAGAGTCCCTCAAGGACACCGCCTGGCCTTTATTTATTCACCTGCAAGGGGCGAGCTTCTGCAGCAGCTCGTTCCTTAGCGTCCAAAAAGCGGGCCGCCCCCGGAGCCTTCTGCCCGCCTCACAAATTCTGCATCGTCACTCCGGCCTCCGGATCGAAGGCCAGCATCTTCGTGCCGATCTTGTCGATGAAGAAGCGGTCGTGGCTGACCGTAACGACGGCGCCGGGGAAATGGATCAGCGCCTGCTCCATGACCTGGATGCTGGTCAGATCTAGATGGTTCGTCGGCTCGTCCAGAATGATGACGGCGGCGCCGGACAGGAGGCATTTGGCCAGCGCCACCCGCGCCTTCTGCCCGCCGGACAGATTGCCGATCGTCTTGCTGAGATCCGCCTCCGAGAATTGGAGCATGGACAGGAACTTGTTCACCTTCTTGCGCGGCGCGTCAAGCCCGAGTCCATAGGTGTTCACGGCATGGCTGACCGTATCCTTCGGATCGAGCTCCTCCCACATGCGGTTGAAGTAGGCGTACCCGACGCCCTTCTCCCAGCTCACCTCGCCTCTCTCCGGCTTCTCCTGTCCCGTAAGCGCCTTGATGAGCGTCGACTTGCCGCTTCCGTTCGGACCCGTGATGACCAGACGGTCTTCTTTCTGGATATCGAAGCTGACGTTCTCGAAGATGATCCGGCCGTCGTAGGCCTGTCCGATTCCTTTGACCTCCGCCAGCTTGTCCGGGAACCGGAGCCTCTCGTAAATGTCGGTAATGAGCACGTTCACGGGATGAGGCTCGATCCGCTTCCTGCTGTCCGCCAGCTTGCGCGACAGCCGGTCCTTGGCCGACTTGCGCTCCGCCCGGCTGTCGATCGCTTCCGACTCCATGAGCAGGAGCTCCTCCTCCCACTCGAACTGGCGGTCGAGCTCCTTCTTGCGCATCTTCTTCTTGCGGACGTAATCGGTGTAGTTTCCTTCATACTCCTGGAAATGATAGTTCTCGATCTCGATCGTCCGCGTGACGACCTTGTCGATGAACTGCCGGTCATGGGAGATCAGGATCATGGCGCCGCCGAACCGGTACAGCCACTGCTCCAGCCAGGCGATTCCCTCGATGTCCAGGTAGTTGGTCGGCTCGTCGAGCAGGACGACATCGGGCTGCTCCACGAGCAGCTTGGCGAGCGCGGCGCGGTTGCGCCAGCCTCCGGACAGCTCGTCCACCGGCTGATGGCGCGAGCGGTCGTTGAACCCGAGCTTCGTCAGCACCGTGTTGATCTCCACGGACACGTTCCAGCCGTCCAGATGCTCCATCTGCTCGAACAGCTCCGCCTGCCTCGAGAGCAGCCGGTCCATCTCGCTGTCATCCGTGACGGTGCCCAGCTTCTCCGCCACCTCCTGCAGCTCCCGCTCGATCAGAGCCACCTGCTCGAAGCACAGCTCCAGCTCCTGCTGGACGGACAGGCTGCCGCTCATCTCCGAAAATTGGGAGAAGTAGCCGATCCTCGCCTTCGGATCAACCTCCACCTTGCCCGATGTCGGCTCATCCTTGCCCATGATCAGCTTGAACAGCGTCGACTTGCCGGCGCCGTTGCGCCCGATGACGGCGACGCGCTCGCCCTGGCCCACGCGAAAATAAATTTCGCGGAATATAAGAGCATCCTCGTATTTCTTCGTGACATTTTCAAGCCGTATGACGCTCATCTCTTCCCCTCTTTCCCATTCCCCCGACTAGAGACACTCCCTTCATTCTACCAGCAATGGCGGCGAAGGCGAGAATATTCCCGAGCGGCCGCCCCGATGATGAAAAAAAGGACCGGACACCGCTGTGGGCGTCCGGCCTTGCATCTCGGATGAATTCCACGTTACATCGAGCTTCCCGTCTCCGCTTTCCGCTCCGTCTTGGCCTTGCCGGACAAGAACCAGCCGCAGGCCGCGATCAGCACAAGCACGATGTAGAACGTCAGCTTCCAGGCTGTCGATTCGGCAAAGTCATGCGGGATGACATGCAGCGCGGGATGAGCCAGCGTGTGCACCGCCAGCTTGACGCCCACCCAGCCGACGATGACAAAGGCGGCGACTTCGAGCGACGGCCTGCTCTCGAGCAGCTTGACGAACCAGTTGGCAGCGAAGCGCATGATCAGCAGCCCGATGAAGCCGCCCAGGAAGATGACGGCGAAGTGGCCGCCGTCCATGCCGCCGATCTTCGGCAGGCTCGTCGCCGGCAGCGCCACGGCCAGCGCCACGGCAGCCAGGATGGAGTCGACGGCGAAGGCGATATCCGCCAGCTCCACCTTGATGACCGTCGGCCAGAAACCTGCTTTGGGCTTGGCTCCGGTATGCGGCTCCGCATTCCGCTCGCCTTTTTTGACGATGACTTTACGGAAGATGTGATTGAGGGCAATAAACAGGAGGTACAGCGCTCCTATCGCCTGCACCTGCCATACGTCCACAAGGAACGAGATGACGAACAGGGACGCGAAGCGGAATACGAACGCTCCGGCGAGGCCGTAGAAGAGAGCTTTCTTGCGTTCTTTCTCCGGCAGATGCTTCACCATGATCGCCAGCACGAGCGCATTGTCGGCCGCCAGCAATCCTTCCAGGGCAATGAGGACGAGCAGCACCCATGCATATTCCATCAATAAAGCGAAATCCATCTTCTTCCTCCTCCAGATGAGCTGGCCGAACGCAAAAAGACCGTTGTTCCCCGAGGATATGAATGGCCTCGGATGCACAAAGGTCTCGCTAACAATGCGGTTCGGCATTGCCAGTAAAGCCGGAGAGCGGGCTCTCGTATTGACGACTTTACTGTAGCAGCTACTCCCCTTCGGAGTCACGTTTTCTTTTGCGTGTTCGAACAGCTTTTAAATGATTGGTCTGTTGTAGTACGGGGATGAGCCCGGATAGTTTCTTTTTTATTCGGAAAATGTCCATGGTTCAGCGAGGTTATGACCCGCGATCGCCGCAGCAAGCCGGAGCTTGCCGGTGCCGGCTTTCCTTGCTCCTTCGTAACCTCGCCATAGGCATCTGCATAGGATAACCCAGGTTGCAATAAAAGGAGGTTCTTCCTCATGAGCTCATCCTACTCCCACACGGAAGCGGTGGCAGCGGAGCCGTTCTACAAATGCGAGTCTCACGTCCACCATACGCTGCAGTCGGTCAAGAGCCATCTGCATCAGCTGTGCTCGCAGCATGCGAATCGGCTCGTCAAGGTGGAGACGATCGACGGGGACGTATTCGAAGGCTACATCGTTCATTGCCACAAAAGCATCCTTTGCATCCGTCTCTCCAATGAAGGCTGCAGCCGCGCCTTCCTGCCGGGATCGGTCAATCCATACTACAACAATGTGATCCTGCCGCTTGTGCTGTTCGATCTGCTCGCCATCACCTTGCTGTAGCCACGTGCAGTCATCTGATCAAAAAGGAGTTCTGACCATGGGTTTCATGCTTCCTACGCCCCCAGGATTGCCCGGAGGATTTCCAGGCGGTTTCCCCGGGGGCTCGCCAGGCGGTTTCCCCGGAGGTTTCCCGGGCGGTACGCCGGGTGGTTTGCCGGGCGGTGTTCCCGGAGGCTTCCCGGGCGGCATGCCGGGTGGTTCGCCGGGCGGTGTTCCCGGCGGCTTCCCGGGTGGTATTCCCGGAGGCTTCCCGGGCGGTGTTCCCGGCGGGTTCCCGGGCGGCATGCCGGGTGGTTCGCCGGGCGGTGTTCCCGGCGGGTTCCCGGGCGGTACGCCGGGCGGTGTTCCCGGTGATCCTGCAGGCGGGGCTCAAGCTCCCTCTTCGCCACCGCCTCAAGCGGTGCCGCAGAAGCCGCTCGTCTCGACCTTCGCCGTAGATCCCGGCGCCATCTCGGGCTGCTCCTTCCGCTTCACGTACATCTGGCCCCGGTTCGGGCCCGGCTTCTGGTTCTATCCCGTCTTTGTCGGGCGCACATCCGTCGCGGGCTTCCGCTGGACCGGGTTCAGCTGGGCGTTCTCCGGCCTGGATCTGCAGAGCGTCGAATCCTTCACCTGTTAATAGTAAGAAACAAGGCTGCTGCCGAGCGAGAAACAAGGTTGCCGAGCAAGACTCGGCAGCGGCCCGATAAGGGTTTTATTGCCCTCCATGACTACTTTTGCTTCGCTCCAAGGCCCGATTTGGGCCTTATTTGCAACCCATGACCACTCTCGCTTCGCTCCAAGGCCCAATTCGGGCCTTATTTGCAACCCATGACCACTCTCGCTTTGCTCCAAGGCCCGATTCGGCCCTTATTTACTACCCATGACCACTCTCGCTTTGCTCCAAGGCCCAATTCGGGCCTTATTTGCAACCCATGACCACTCTCGCTTCGCTCCAAGGCCCGATTCGGGCCTTATTTGCAACCCATGACCACTCTCGCTTCGCTCCAAGGCCCAATTCGGCCCTTATTTACTACCCATGACCACTCTCGCTTTGCTCCAAGGCCCAATTCGGGCCTTATTTGCAACCCATGACCACTCTCGCTTCGCTCCAAG
>NZ_JBKFAO010000017.1:0-64617 GCF_053345695.1 Paenibacillus sp. D51F
TGATTGGGGTGAAGTCGTAACAAGGTAGCCGTATCGGAAGGTGCGGCTGGATCACCTCCTTTCTATGGAGAATCGCTTCCTGCAACGGAAGCATTCAAAACCGAGGCATCGCCAGATGCCTCACGAGAAACCCTCGGGTTTCAAATCGGAATCGCAAGATTCCAACCGGCTTGTCCCTCACTCGTTGTCAGTTTTGAAAGAGCAAACCTCTTTCAAGCAAGATTTCTTCATCGTTTGGTGGCGATGGCGGAAGGGAACCACGCGTACCCATCCCGAACACGACCGTTAAGCCTTCCAGCGCCGATGGTACTTGGACCGCAGGGTCCTGGGAGAGTAGGACGTCGCCAAGCACAGAGAGAAGCCTGATCCGCGAGCAATCGCCGGTCAGGCTTTTTTTTTGTATATTCAGAACAGGCGCATGTATTTTGGATAGATGCACTTTTCGGATAACCGTCTTTTCCCGATTATTTCCCTTCAATCCGCTCATACTAATCAACACCAAATCGGACATTGGAGGTGAAGCGGATGAAGGGGAATCGAAGCATTCGAGTCGCGCTGGCCACAGCCGGGATCATGATATTGGGGCTTGCCATCCCCCAAGGCAATGGAATCGCACCCGGAGCGCATATGCTGACGGCTTCCAACCAAGGCTGGAGCACTGGTATCGAGAAGAAGCATTCGGATGATCTCGAAAAGCAGGCTGACCATGCCCATGCGGTTGCTGAAAATCCTTTAGTGATGCTTAAGGAACCTTTCGCAGTCAGTAGTACAGCCGTGGCAGCCGGCACGAAAGAGCCGACCGGACTCGGAGAGCGGGCGGATTCAGTCAAAGGGCCTGTTGCCGAACCAGTCAGAGGCATCTATGTATCCGGATACGCAGCAGGAAGCCCGAAGGCGATGGGAAAGCTTCGCGATCTGGCGAAGCGGACAGAAATCAATGCCATGGTCATCGATGTCAAAGATGATTACGGCTTGCTGACGTATCCTTCCAAATTGCGGCTGGCCCATCGAATTGGAGCCGATCGCAGGCCCCTTATGGCTCAGCCCAGGCAATTGATCGAGGAGCTTCACGCCGAAGGGCTTTACGTCATCGGCAGGCTCGTCGTTTTCAAGGATGCCTGGCTGGCCAGCCGTGTACCGGAATGGGCTTTGCATGAGCGGAGCGGCAAGGTATGGAAGGATTCAAAGGGTAAGGCCTGGATCAACCCTTATCGAAGCGAGGTCTGGAATTATAATATCGCGATCGCCCAGGAAGCCGCCGAGCTGGGATTTGATGAGATTCAATTCGATTACGTCCGCTTTCCCGCCAATGGAAAGCGGGCAGATGCGGTCATTGATTACGGCTCGCACGGGACAACGAAGCCGGAAGCGATCGGGCAATTCCTCGGCCGCGCGCGGGACAAGCTGCATGGAAAGCCGATATCGGCGGATGTATTCGGCCTGGTTACATCCTCATCGGATGATATGGGGATCGGTCAGACATGGCGTTCGGTAGCTTCGAGCGTGGATGCCATCTCGCCGATGGTCTATCCTTCCCATTACTCGGCGGGTATGTATGGTATTCCACAGCCCGATCTGGATCCGTCCGCTGTCATCCGGAAAGCGATGAGCGACGCCGCCGCCCGCAACCGCTATCTGATCCAGAGCGGAATCAAGCCCGCTCAGATCAGGCCTTGGCTGCAAAGCTTTACGGCGACATGGCTGCATCCTCACCTTGCCTATGGAGAGAAGGAAATCCGGGAGCAGATTCGGGCCGCCCGCGAAGCAGGAGTCGATCAATATCTGCTCTGGAGTCCGCGCTGCATCTATCCTTTAACTTCGTCATCTTAATTGGCAACGTTAGGCGAAGAGAAGAGGGAATGGCATTTACGGCAAGCAAGGATGATCAGCATCCGTCAAGGTTGAAGTACAGCAAGCAAGGATGATCAGCATCCGTCAAGGTTGAAGTACAGCAAGCAAGGATGATCAGCATCCGTCAAGGTTGAAGTACAGCAAGCAAGGATATCAGCATCCGTCAAGGTTGAAGGGCAAGCATGGACAGCACCTGCCGCTGCAGACTTACTCCAAGAGACACAAGGTATGGAAAGAGGTGGAAGCACCTCTGAAAATGACTATGAAAGCAAGATTCCGCTAGGTTGACAGCCCTATACCCCTCTGCTAAGATGGTCAATAATATATTTCGGCAAGCCATAACAAATAGGAGGAAATCATTCGTGTGGGAATCGAAATTCGCTAAAGAAGGCCTCACGTTCGACGATGTGCTGCTTGTACCCCGCCGCTCGGAGGTGCTGCCGCGCGCAGTCCAGGTCGGTACCCAGCTGAGCGAGAACGTCAAGCTGAACATCCCGCTGATCAGCGCGGGCATGGATACCGTAACGGAGGCTGCCTTGGCGATCGCGCTGGCGAGAGAAGGCGGCATCGGCATCATTCACAAGAACATGACGATCGCCCAGCAGGCGGAAGAGGTCGACCGCGTCAAGCGCTCCGAGAGCGGCGTCATTACGAACCCGTTCTCCCTGACTCCCGAGCATCATGTGTACGACGCGGAAGAGTTGATGGGCAAATACCGCATTTCCGGCGTACCGATTGTCAACGAAGAAGGCAAGCTGGTCGGCATTTTGACCAACCGCGACCTTCGTTTCGTGCATGATTACTCCATGAAGATCAAAGAAGTGATGACTCACGAAGAGCTGGTAACGGCTCCTGTGGGAACGACGCTGCAAGAAGCGGAAGTTCTGCTTCAGAAGCATAAGATCGAGAAGCTGCCGCTCGTAGACGAGACGAATACGCTTAAAGGCCTCATCACGATCAAAGACATCGAAAAAGCGATTCAATTCCCGAGCGCTGCCAAGGACAAGCAAGGCAGGCTGTTATGCGGAGCTGCCGTCGGCATCTCCAAGGACACGGAAGAGCGCGCTGCGGCACTTGTAGAAGCAGGCATCGACGTCCTGGTCGTGGACTCCGCGCACGGGCATCATATTAATATTATCGAAGCCGTCCGCAATTTGCGGAGCATTTATCCAGAGCTGACGATCATCGCGGGCAACGTCGCGACGGCTGAAGCGACGAGAGACCTGATCGAAGCTGGAGCCTCGGTAGTCAAAGTCGGCATCGGTCCTGGTTCCATCTGTACGACGCGCGTCATCGCCGGCATCGGCGTGCCGCAGGTAACGGCGATTTATGACTGCGCGACGGCAGCACGCGAATACAACGTGCCGGTCATCGCCGACGGCGGCATCAAGTACTCCGGCGACATCACCAAAGCGATCGCAGCCGGCGCCAGCGCGATCATGATCGGCAGCCTGTTTGCCGGTACGGAAGAAAGCCCGGGCGAATCGGAGATCTACCAGGGCCGCCGCTTCAAGGTTTATCGCGGCATGGGCTCGCTAGGAGCGATGAAGGAAGGCAGCAAGGACCGCTACTTCCAGGAGAACGAGAACAAGCTCGTACCGGAAGGCATCGAAGGCCGCTTGCCTTACAAAGGGCCGCTGGCCGATACGGTCCATCAGCTGATCGGCGGTCTTCGCGCAGGAATGGGCTATTGCGGAACGGCGAACATAGAAGAGCTCAAGAACGATACCTCGTTCATTCGCATCACGGGCGCGGGACTTCGGGAGAGCCATCCGCATGACGTGCAGATCACGAAGGAAGCCCCGAACTATTCGCTCTAAGACCAAGGATTAGATTTTTCTAAGAAGCAGTCCGCGCCGCGCGCGGACTGCTCTTTTTGCATGTCGGATAAAGCAAAAACATCCCCCGCCTCGTTAACGGTATGGTACAATGAAACCTGATTAATCCATGGTGAAGGAGAGAACAAAGTTGAAAGCAAGATTCGCCCCGGCTCTCGTGAAGCCGGTTGTCTCCGCCATCGTGGCGGCTACTCTCATTACAGGCTCTTATATCGCTCCGGCTATTACTCCCGCGGCATCCGCGGCGCCCAATACGAGCAGCAGCAACGCCCCGGCAGTCAGCAAGGAAAATCCGCTTGGCCTGGCTGCCGACGCCGCCATCCTGATCGATGCCGACACGGGTCAAGTGCTCTATTCCTATAACATAGACAAGCCCCTGCCTCCGGCAAGCATGACCAAGATGATGACGGAATATATGGTTCTCAGCGCCGTCAAAAGCGGCAAGCTGAAGTGGGATCAGGAAATATCGGTCAGCAATGAAGCGGCAAGCACGCCGAAGGACGGATCCCAGATCTATCTGGCGGAAGGAGATACCCATACGGTCAAGGAACTGTACACCGCTATGTCGGTCGCGTCTGCCAATGATGCGACTGTCGCGCTGGCTTCCTTCCTGGGAGGATCCGAGGCCGGCTTCGTCACCGAGATGAATGCCAAGGCTCAGGAGCTCGGCCTCAAGACGGCTCAATTCACGAGCGCGACAGGGCTTCTCGACACGACCGTCATCGCGGCCAAGGATATGGCCAAGCTCGCCATGATCATTTTGAAGGAAACCCCGGAGTTCCTCGACTACTCCAAGATTCCTTCCGTGAAATTCCGCGAACGGGACGCCAAGCCGATGATCAACAACGACTGGATGCTTGAAGGCAACAAGGGCAACACCAACTTCAAGCAGTATGTCTATGACGGCGTGGACGGCATGAAGACAGGTTACCTCAGCGCAGCCGGGTATTGCTTCACGGGAACGGTCAAGCGCGGCGACACCCGCCTGATCAGCGTCGTGTACCATACCAAGACCAAAGGCGCCCGTTTCCTCGAGACGCGCAAGCTGTACGACTGGGCGTTCAGCAACCTGGAGCGCAAAACGATCGTTCAGCCGAAAACCGTAGTAGAATCCGCCGCGGAGGCTACAATAACAAAAGGCAAAGAAAAAACCGTCGGCCTGGTGACGGAATCCGACTTCACGCTCATGGTGAAGAAAGGCGCGGCAGTCGAGCCGAAGATCATTGCCACGTCGATCCCCAAGGCGGGCGAGCTTGTCGCTCCGGTCGCACAGGGACAGAAGATCGGAACGGTTACGTATAAGTATACGGATGCCGACACCGGCACTGCGGTTACGAAAGAAATCAATCTGATCGCAGCCGAAGGCGTGGAGAAGGCCGGCTGGTTCAAGCTGATGCTGCGCGGCATCGGAGGATTTTTCTCCGGGCTGTTCAAGGGCATCGTGGATTTGTTCTAACCGGACGGGTAAATAGCAGCAGGCCAGCAACGACCAGGCTGCCCGCGATCGGTTAAGCTGGTCGAGCTGTCTGCAAGGACAACCTCAAAGGTGTCAGGTGTCTGCCAGAAGAGCCTCGTGAGCGGGCACTTGCTCCTATGGCTTTCCTGCAGCAAGTTTCATGCATGAGTTGTCGCCGCTTGGCGTACATGATAGAATTTGGGATAATCAACTCGGAAAAGTTGTCATCGCCCTGTCTTGGGCGAACAGACTATAGGAGGCTTTCAGACCATGTTGGAAACAGGAACATCGCGAGTTAAACGAGGTATGGCGGAAATGCAAAAAGGCGGCGTCATCATGGACGTCATGAACGCGGAGCAGGCCAAGATCGCCGAAGCGGCTGGCGCTACGGCAGTCATGGCTCTTGAGCGCGTGCCTTCGGATATCCGCGCGGCAGGCGGCGTTGCCCGCATGGCGGACCCGACCGTCCTCGAAGAGGTGATGAAGGTCGTTTCCATCCCGGTCATGGCCAAAGCCCGCATCGGCCACTATGTGGAAGCACGCGTGCTGGAAGCGCTCGGCGCCGACTATATCGACGAGAGCGAAGTGCTCACGCCGGCCGACGAAGTGTTCCATATCGACAAGCGCGAATTCACGGTTCCGTTCGTATGCGGAGCCAAGGATCTGGGCGAGGCTCTGCGCCGCATCCAGGAAGGCGCATCGATGATGCGTACCAAGGGCGAGCCGGGAACGGGCAACATCGTTGAAGCCGTTCGCCACATGCGCTTGATCACGGGCCAGATCCGCAAGATCAAAGGCCTGTCCAAGGACGAGCTGTATGCGGAAGCCAAAAACCTTGGCGTCAACTACGAGCTGCTGCTCGACGTGCACGAGACGGGCAAGCTGCCGGTCGTCAACTTCGCTGCAGGCGGCGTGGCTACGCCATCCGACGCAGCTCTGATGATGCATCTGGGCGCTGACGGCGTATTCGTCGGCTCCGGCATCTTCAAGTCCGACAACCCGGAGAAATTCGCCCGCGCCATCGTGGAAGCGACGACTCACTATACGGACTACAAGCTGATCGCCGAAGTATCCAAAAACCTCGGCGGCGCGATGAAGGGCATCGAGATCTCCAAGCTGGCGCCGCATGAGCGCATGTCCGACCGCGGCTGGTAAGCGGCTGCAGCGGCAGAAAGAAAGAAGGCCTTAGCGAAATGACCCAGAAGATCGGTGTACTGGCGCTGCAGGGCGCCGTAGCAGAGCATATCCGCAGTCTCCAGGCTGCCGGCGCGGAAGCGGTCGCGGTCAAGCGAGTCGAGGATCTGGAGCAGCTGGACGGGCTTGTCATCCCTGGCGGCGAGAGCACGACCATCGGCAAGCTGATGCGCAAGTACGGCTTCATCGAAGCGCTGCGGGAGTTCCATGAGGCGGGCAAGCCGCTGTTCGGAACCTGCGCGGGGCTTATCGTCTTGGCCAAGACGATCGAAGGGGGCGAGGAGCCTCATCTCGGCTTGATGGACATGACTGTCGTACGGAACGCATTCGGCCGCCAGCGCGAAAGCTTCGAGACGGAGCTCGCCATCCAAGGCATCGACAATCCGGTGCGTGCCGTGTTCATCCGCGCTCCATTGATCGGCGAGGTAGGCAGCGGCGTCGAGGTTCTCTCGACGCATAACGGCGAGATTGTCGCTGCACGCGAAGGAACGATGCTGGCGGCATCGTTCCATCCGGAGCTTACCGATGATTACAGCCTGCACGCCTATTTTGCGAGCATGGTTCAAGAAGCGGCGCAGGTGAAGCGATAATCAATCCGTCAGGGTGGACGTTACAACGTCCGCCCTGATGTCTGTTTTTTTCAAGAATCAGAGAGGGGTGCCCCGACCGTGCTTGACGTTCGACTGCTTAGAAATGAATATGACCGGGTAGCCAAAGCGCTGACCGACCGCAAGAAACCGCTGGATCTGATCTCTTCCTTCCCGGAGCTGGACGCGAAGCGCCGCGGAATTCTGCAGGAAGGCGAAACGCTGAAGAACCGCCGCAACACGGTGTCTCAGGAAGTAGCCAAGCTGAAGAAAAGCGGCGGCGACGCCGAAGCCCTCATCGTGGAGATGCGCGAGGTCGGCGACCGGATCAAGGAGCTCGACGAAGAGCTGCGCGTGCTTGACGAGGAGCTTGAAGCTCTTCTGCTCGCGATTCCGAACATGCCGAATGAAAGCGTGCCGGTCGGCGGCGGCGAGGAAGACAACGTCGAGATCCGTCGTCATGGCGAGCCCCGCACCTATGAGTTCGAGCCGAAGGCCCATTGGGATCTGGCCGAAGGACTCGGCCTTCTCGACTTCGAGCGCGCGGCCAAGGTAACCGGCTCCCGGTTCGTCTTCTACACCGGTCTCGGCGCACGTCTGGAGCGTGCTCTCCTCAACTTCATGATGGATCTGCACAGCGACCAGCACGGCTACTCCGAGGTGCTGCCTCCGCAGATCGTGAACCGCGACAGCCTGGTCGGAACCGGCCAGCTGCCGAAGTTCGAAGAAGATCTGTTCAAGATCAAGGACAGCGAGTACTATCTGATCCCGACGGCGGAGGTTTCGGTAACGAACCTGCACCGGGAAGAAATTCTTGCCGCGGATGACCTTCCGAAGCGTTTCGTCGCTTTCAGCGCCTGCTTCCGTTCCGAAGCCGGAGCGGCAGGACGGGACACGCGCGGCCTGATTCGCCAGCATCAGTTCAACAAGGTGGAGCTCGTGAAGCTGGCCAAGCCCGAGGAGTCCTATGACGAGCTGGAGTCCATGACGCAGAACGCCGAGCGCGTGCTGCAGCTGCTGGGCCTTCCCTACCGCGTGCTGCAGCTTTGCACCGGCGACATGGGCTTCTCGGCCGCGAAGACTTATGATCTCGAGGTATGGCTTCCAAGCGCCGATACGTACCGCGAAATCTCTTCCTGCTCCAACTGCGAGGACTTCCAGGCCCGCCGTGCCGGAATCCGCTTCAAGCGCGACGCCAAGAGCAAGCCGGAATTCGTGCATACGCTGAACGGTTCCGGTCTTGCGGTAGGCCGTACGGTCGCCGCAGTCCTGGAGAACTATCAGCAAGCCGACGGAACGATTCTCGTGCCTGAGGTGCTTCGTCCTTACATGGGCGGCATCGAGGTTATCGGTCCTCGCGGTTGATTCTTATGCTTTGAAGCGCCACTCCTTCGAGGGATGGCGCTTTTTTTCCCTTGGATCGGTTGCCTAGAGGGAAACGGCTATGGTACAATGCTCAGGTATTGAACGATGGAGAGATACCGAAGCGGTCATAACGGGGCGGTCTTGAAAACCGTTAGGGTGCAAGCCCACGTGGGTTCGAATCCCACTCTCTCCGCCATTTCATTTCAACTAAAGCTCAAGCCGGGACAGGAATGTCCGGGCTTTTTTTGTTTTTGCGGCGACCGGAGCAGCTCGTCGTTCAGCCGCCAGGGAGCATCTTGCGAGGCATCTTCGTCATGCGCCGCATCAGGCTGCGTCGAGGCATAGAAAACCTGATTTCGATGCAACCTACGGGATGGAGGTGGAAGGCCAATGAGCAATCCCGATATGCTTCTGCTGGACCAGTCCCGCTTGGTCGAGGCCTGGAACGAAACGCTCCCGACAACGATGAATGAGACCGACCGCTGTGAAGTCCATGCCGATGAAGAGGATCCGCGCTCGCTGCGCGTCACGATCTTCGGCGCCGGGCACCAGATGTACTCGTATGATTTCAAGGTCACGTATGTCGACAGCCGGGAAGTGAAGGTGACGCTGATCGATGTCGACCAGGACAAGCAGACGATCGACGAACGCAAGGAGCTCGTTCAGGAGCAGGTAGCCGACTATATCCGGCATCTGCATGAATGCGCCCAGGCGCTGCATCGCTTGACCAAAGTCTAATGCAAAGGGTGATGGAGCTTGACGAAGCAAAAAGGACCGGATAAAAACCTGCAGAATGTGGCCAAGGATCTTGAACTGGAGCCGGTGAACGCGCATAATGCCAACCAGCTGCAGCGCCAGTCGGAGGACCGCAGGCATCAGGACAACCTGAACCATGAGGACGAGACCGATCTGGATCATCAATTGACCTGACCTTAGACAGCAAAAGGAGGAGAAGCCGATGAGCAAGCCGGACAGCATTCCGGTTCCGAATCCGGATGAAGACCGCAAGGCATCCCGCGACCGGGACCATGGACAGCCGCAGCAGCCGATGTCGGGCAGCAAGACGGTCAAAAACCGCAATCATGTCGACCATCACAATCCCGAAGGCGGTTGAGCCGGAAGGAACAGAGGGTGGGATCGAGGCCGTTCCCGTACTGCGGGAGCGGTTTTTTCCATATGCAGATTATTATTCGAATCGAATAATTTTTTTGATTACTTGTTCTCCCCCTTATTCAATTCCCATCGACAATGGTAGAATACAAAGAGTAGATTTCACGCATGATTCAAAGGAGGAAATACATTGAAAGCGAAAAACCGGCCCTGGAAGCAAACGCTGGCAGTCCTGTCCGCTGCGGCGCTTGTAGCGGCCGCCGGATGCAGCAAATCCCCATCTCCGAAGGCAGAGCTAGAATCCGCCCTTGCAAGCATCGCAGCGGCTTCATCTTATGCTTTCCACTCGACCGTTAAATTTGACGATCTTCAGCTCCCTTCCAGCCGCGCTGCCGGCGCAACATCCGGCGAAGCCGCCAGCCTGCTGAAGGGAATGAACATAACGATGGACGGCGTCTACCAAAAGGATCCGATGCGCACGGACGCCAATGTCCAGCTGGCGCTTCCCGGCAATCCCCAAATGAATCTGACGCTGCCGATCATCATGACCGGCAACAAACTGTATGTGAAGGTTCCGTCGATTCCGGCCCTGCCTGCGACCGCGCAGCTGGCGGACAAGTATGTCGTCATCGATACGGACAAGCTGGCCGAGGAGCAGGGCGAGCAAGCCGCGGCGCTGGATCCTGCGGTGCAGCAGAAGCTTATACTGGAAGCCGGAGCGGCTTTCATCAAGCCTTTTGAAGAGAAGACCTACTTCAAAAGCTTGAAAGCGAAAGACGTGCAAGGTCTTCCTGAAGGCCTGGAGCCGGACTCCGTCTCCCAATTCCTGATCGACTCCTCGAATGCCGAGGATGTCAAGGCGACAGCGGCGCAGAAGGCGATTCCTGCCGTGCTTGACGTGCTGCTCGGCAACGAGCAGTACCTGAAGGCGCTCGGCATGGACAAGGCGGAAGCGGAGACCAGCAGGAAGCAGCTGCAAGATCCGCAATCGGAGCTGTCCAAGAAGCTGAAGGAACAGCTGAAGCTCAGCGAGGTCAAGGTGCTCGGGGCGGTCAAGGACGGCAAAATGGCCTACGAGAGCGTCGACGCCAACATCGAGTATGCCGGAGGCGAATCCGGTCCGCTCAAGCTCGTCATGCATTCGACGACGTCATACAGCAAGGTCGGCGAGAAGGCTGCCTTCACGGGCGCCATTCCGACCGATGCGATTCCGGTCGAGCAGCTTGAAGCAGCATTGGAAGGTTCAGCCGGCAGCAAATAAGAATAGGTCTGAAGCCATGCTTGAATCGGCTTCTGTCCTTCCATGGAACCGCCTCGGCCCGAGGCGGTTTTTTGCATGCGTAAAATATCGAAAGAGCAATCGGCTTGCAATGAAAATGGAAGCGATTACTTTTTCGTTGACAGAAGAAAAAAGGGAATGATATGCTAAATAATAGAATCATGCGCAAACGTTTGCACTTATTTTCATTGGCCTTATATAGGCCCTATTCTAATCTGGGGGGAAACAAGATGAAATGGCAGCGGATCATCCGCAACCGCAGCATAGGCGCCGTCATGGCCTGCCTGCTTGTCATGCAGCTGTTGGCCGGCATTGGACAGGCTCCGATTGTAAGCGCTAACACCGAGACGCCTGTTCCTACAGCATCATCGAGCGTCTATCAGGATCAGCCGGGCGGCACGTCCAGCTGGTATGTCGCCGGCACCGTGAACGGCTGGAACAATGCCGACGCCAATTGGAAATTCAAGCATCTGACCGGCGGCTTGTACGCCTATACGGCGGCGCTCGATGCCGGCAATTATGAGTTCAAGCTGACCAAGAACGGTACTTGGGACGGCTTCGGCGACAACGGGGAAAACTTCAAGCTGAAGCTGGACCAAGCCGAATCGGTCACCTTCTTCGTCAACGACGAGATCGGACAAGCCCGTATCTCGGTGCCCGGGGTGCATGGACTGGCTCAATACGTTCCGTCGCTGGGCGAGAACAAATGGCCGCGTCTGGTCGGAACCATGCAGAAGAAGCTCGGCGATCCCGCGGATTGGGATCCGGCCGGAGCGACATACCGGTTCCTCGACTACAACCTGGACGGCAGCGTATACAAGCTCCAAGTGCAGCTGCCTGAAGGCCGGTATGAGGCCAAGGTTGCCTTTGGCCCGAACTGGGATGAGAACTACGGAGCGACAGGTAAAAACGGCGAAAATCTGAACATTGTCGGAGGCGACGATCTGTACGCCATCTTCAGCATCGACTACAAAGGAGATCAAAAGCTGAAGGCCGACACATTCCTTGCCGGCGGCGGCTCGAACGGCAAGATCAACAAGGACGCGATCCAGTTCGACAGCCGCTCGCTCACCTTCAAGAAGCCGTTCGGCGCCATCGCCGAGAACGGTACGGATCTCACTCTCCGCGTGGCGGCTGCCCAGGATGACGTGGAGATGGCGCGGGTGGAGCTGACGAATGCGGAAGGTCTCGCATCGACGCATGAAATGCGCAAGGTGACGACTGTGGACGGCAAGGACTACTGGGAAGCCGTCATTCCGAGATCCGTCTTCACCGGCATTGGAATCTGGGGCTATAAATTCATCCTCATCGACGGCTCGGCCAAGCTGGAGCTCGGCGACGACAAGAACGGCACGGCCAGCCGCGGCGGAACGGGCGTCGCGATGGAGGACGGCGCGGTGCCGTTCGACCTGACGGTATACAAAGCGGACTTCAAGACTCCGGACTGGATGAAGAACGCCGTCGTGTACCAGATCTTCCCGGACCGCTTCTTCGACGGGAATCCGGACAACAACCGCGCCAAGCTGGTGGACGGCTACCGCGGGGATCGGAACGAGGAGCGGGCCGTCAAGGACGCTCCGATCAAATCGCTGCCTCTGCAATACTTTGACGGCGGCCTAGCGAACGACCCCGCTCCCGGACAAGTCGCGGGCCAGTGGAGCGACGTGCCGGAAAATCCGGACCGCGTGAAGCCGGAAAACAAGCCGTATTACCCGAACGCGACTTCGGACGGCACCTGGACCAACGAATTCTACGGCGGGGATATCCAGGGCATCGGGATGAAGCTGGATTACCTGCAGTCTCTCGGAGTGACCGCGATCTACCTCAATCCCGTCGCTTGGGCGGCGTCCAACCACAAATACGATGCCACCGACTACAAGCATCTGGACCCGATGTTCGGCGAGCCGGTGTACAACACGCCTGGCGATCCGGCCTCCGGCCTCAACTACGAGGAGACGCGCAAGGCGTCGGACAAAGTGTTCATCGACTTCTCCAAGGCCGTCAAGGCCAGGGGCATGCATCTCATTACGGACGGCGTGTTCAACCACGTCGGCGACGACAGCATTTATTTCGACCGCTACAGCAAATATCCGGAGATCGGCGCTTACGAGTATTGGGCGAAGGTCTACGACTTGCAAAACGCGGCGAAAGATAAAGGAGAGAGCCTCGACAAGGCGGCTGCCGAGCAGCAGGCCCGTGCTTTCTTTACGGGCAAGGTGAACTCCGCGACGGGCAAGAACTACGAATACCCGGCCGACTTCGGCTTCATCGACTGGTTCACGGTGGAGAATGTGAAGGTGGCGGATAAGGACAGCACGAGCACGCATTACAAATACGATGCCTGGTGGGGCTACGATTCCCTGCCGGCGATGGATGCCAAGACGCCGCAGCCGGGCGACGCGGACGCGATCGGCTCCTCCGAGGAGCAGCATGAGTGGAACAATATCGGCTACCGCGAAGCGGTCATCGGCCATGATCTGAGCGGCAAATCCGCCGAGGATGCCGAAGCGGCCATGCAGGACGTCGTCTCGCAGCGCTGGCCTTGGATGGGCTCCGGCGGCTGGCGGCTGGACGTCGCTCCCGATGTCTCGACCGGAACCTGGCAGAAGTTCCGCGAAGCCGTCAAGTCGACGGCGGGCCTCAAGGACGCCGGCGGCAACGATATCGAGGATCCGATCATTTTGGGCGAGGAGTGGGGCGTAGCGACCCATTACCTGCTCGGAGACCAATTCGACTCCGTCATGAACTACCGCTTCCGCGGAGCGCTGCAGGCGTTCCTCATCGGCGGCGACGCCAAAACCTTCAACGATACGCTTGAATCCATCCGCGAGGATTACCCGGAGCAGGCATGGCAGGCCATGCTCAACCTGGTGGATTCCCATGACACGACGCGTTCCATCACGAAGCTGATGTTCCCGAACTACGAGGAGGAGCATCTGGTCATCGCCAAGGATGCGGATGACAAGGCGCTCAAGCAGCAGGCGCTGGTCGCTCTGTTCCAGATGGGCTATCCCGGCGCGCCGACGATCTATTACGGCGACGAGGTGGGAGTGACGGGCACGAAGGATCCGGATTCCCGCCGCACGTTCCCATGGGAGCGGGTCGTGGAGAGCAGCGAAGGTCCTGCCGGCAAAAGCTACTCGGCAACCGGCTCCTACGCCGGATTGCTGGACTCCTATCAAAAGGCGGCCAAGCTCCGCGAAGCGGAGGCGGTGCTGCGCACAGGCGATCTGAAGGCGGTCTACGCCACCGGCGACGCCATCGCTTACGCCCGCAAGAACGACACGAAGGCCGCGCTCGTCTCCATCAACCGCGGCAATGCAGAGCAGAAAATCACCGCCGACGTGACGGGATACCTGCCGGACGGCCTGAAGCTTGTCGACGGCCTGGGCAGCGGCATCAGCGCCGTCGTAACCGGAGGCAAGCTGGAATACACGCTGCCGGCTCTCTCCGGGGTCATGATGATTTCCGAAGGCGCGCTGTCGCCTGTCGCGGAAGTCGGCGGCCTGCTGGCCAATGCGGGCAACGGCAGCGTCGAGCTGTCCTGGAGCGCCGTTGACGGCGCCGAGGGCTACCGCGTCTACCGTTCCCTGATCGACGGCGGCAAGCTGGAGCTGGCCGGCACGAGCACGGAAGCGGCATTCACCGACACGGCCGTAACCAACGGAACCAAGTACTATTACAGCGTCGCGGCCTTCCAAGGCGCTTCCGAAGGATTGCCGGGCCCGACCGTATCGGCGACTCCGGCCTATCCCATCACGGAAGTGTCGGCCGTATCGACCGTCGCTGCGGACGTCTATCTCGGCGTAGGCCGGACGACGGGCGAGCTGACCGTATCCGTGAAGGCTCCCGGCCTGACGGACCGGGGAGACGGACAGCAGCCGGCCGGTCTCATCGGCAAGCTGATGTATTTCCCGGACGGCTCGGCCAAGGCCGAGGCCGCTTCCAAGCCGCTGAAGTTCAAGGCGGACGGAGCTGGCGGGGACAAGGTGTACACGGCTTCCTTCGAGCCGCTGCAAGCGGGCGTGTATCACTATTATGCCGCCTTCTCCGCTGATAACGGAGAGAACTGGACGGAATCCCCGGAGCCGACCCATGTCACGGTGTTCCCGAATGAGGACACGGATGCGCCGGCCACTCCGGCGCTGGACGCCATTACGGTGGAGTCCAGCCGGGCGGTGCTGAACTGGACGAGCGGGGACGACTCCGTCTATGGCTTCGAAATTTATCGTGCTTCCGGAGCGGACGGCTCGTTCAAGCGGATCGCTTCGGTCACGGGCGGCAAGCGCAGCTATACCGACTTTACGGTGAGCAACGACACGGCCTACCGCTACAAGGTCGCGGCCTACGACATGGCGTACAACCGCAGCTTCTCGGAAGAGCAGAGCGTGACGCCGAAGCTGGTCATGGTGGATGTGACGCTCCGTCTCCATCTGCCGGATTATACGCCCAGCACGGATGACATCACCATTGCCGGCGATTTCAACGGTTGGAACGTGACATCGACCAAGCTGAACGTGCCGAGCGGCGCGACGAATCGCAGCGTGGTGGAATATTCATTCAAGATGATGGCCGGCAAGTCGATCCAGTACAAATACGCCCGCGGCGATTGGGGCAAGGAAGCTCTCACCAGCCATAACCACCTTGCCGGGGATACTCAGGATCCGGGCAACTGGGCCTACAGCTCCACCGATACGAACATGCAGCTTAAAATTTCCAATCAAGGCGGCAACCGCATGGTGATCGACGACTACGTCCTCCGCTGGGTGGACATGCCGTTGATGGTTCTCCAGCCGCGCATTTCTTACGGGGAAGACATCCGATACTCCACGGATGAGGACCATTGGACGCTTAGCGCCAACGTTCCTTACGGCGTGGCCTTCACGATCAACAACCAGCCGATCGCCGACAGCGCCATGGATGCCGAAGGCAATGTGTATCTGCAGAATATTCCTCTGGTGCCGGGCGAGAACCGGTTCGTGCTCCATATCGAGCCGACACAGGAGACGCTGAACCTGCCGTTCTATACGGATAAAGGACGGGCGAGCCAAGCAACCAGGACGATCAATGTCGTCATTGACCGCTCTTCGGACGAAGCGACGCCAAGCGCGAAGCCGAGCGAGTCGCCAAGCGCGACGCCAAGCCCGACGCCGAGCGCGAAGCCGAGCGAGTCGCCAAGCGCAACGCCGAGCGGGTCGCCGAGTGCGACGCCGAGCGAGTCGCCTAGCGCAACGCCGAGCGAATCGCCGAGTGCGACGCCGAGCGGGTCGCCGAGCGCAACGCCGAGCGAATCGCCGGCTGCAACGCCAAGTCCGAGCAGCGCGCCTTGGACGCCGTCCCCGACGGCCGCTCCAAGCGCTTCTCCGTCACCATCGCCGGCCGGACACACCTTCTCGATTTCGGCTGCCAACCTCAAGCCGGATACAGGCGGCGAAGTGAACGTGACGCTGGGTGAGGCCGTCCAGACGGTGCTGATTCCTAGAGAAGCCGCCGGTCTGGCCGCAGGCTCCGTGCTGCGGGTCCATAAGGGCACAACCACGATCGTGCTGCCGCAGGAACTGTTGGCCGCAGCGGCTGCGGAAGGCAAGGGCAGCCTTGTCCTCCGCCTGGATGAAATCTCCGGCACCGAGGCGGACGCTCTTCTGGCCGGACTCAAGAAGCAAGGCCGATTCGGCAGCCTCGCGGCGACCGGCTCTGCCATTCAGGCGAGACTGCTCGTTCAGAACGGAGATTCCGAGCAGGCGGTATCCGCGAAGGGCATGAAGCTGAGCTTCAAAGCGGCTTCCGCGGCGGACGGGAAGACGGCTAACGTATACCGGATCGACGGAACCGGAACCGGGGCCTACGTCCGCGGAACGTGGAACGACGCCGACGGCAGTTGGACCGTTCCGGCCGACGGCAGCTTCGCTTATGCGCTGCTGAATGCCAGCCGCGCGTTCGCCGATCTCCCTGCCGGACATTGGTCGGCAGCGGCCGTCCAGTTCCTGGCTGCCCGCGAGTTCGTGAACGGCGTCTCGGAGCAGCAGTTCGCTCCGAACAAGGCCGTCACCCGCGCAGAATTCGCCGCGATGCTCGCCCGGATTCTGGAGCTGAAGCCGGGCAGCGCCAAGCCTTTTGCGGATGTAGGCGAGAACGCCTGGTATGCGGATTCCGTCAGCAGCGCCTATGAGGCCGGAATCATCGGCGGCAGGGGCCATGATGCCTTCGCTCCGGGAGCATCCGTCACCCGCGAGGAAATGGCGGTCATGCTGATGCACGCTTATGCGTACGGAATCAAAGCAGGCATGGTGCCGGCATTGCCGTCGGATTCGTCCGCTCCTTCCTTCAAGGACCAGTCCGCCATCAGCGGCTGGGCAGCGAAGGATGTCCTTGCAGCCGCAGGGCTTGGACTGCTCGGCGGACGGGACAACGGCTCCTTCGCTCCGGCGGATCAGCTGACCCGCGCGGAAAGCGCGGCGGCGCTCTACCGCTTGCTGAGCCGATAAGATAAATCCAAAAAGAGGCTTGGGGATGCACATCCCCAAGCCTCTTTGTCTATCCATCAAGCGTCCCGGCTGCTTCGCGCTATCCTTGGCGACTCATGACAAGCAGCACGATTGCGGCGATGACAGCCAGGCAAGCCAGCGTAAACAAGGCGATTTTCCAAGGACTGCGCGGAGCGTGGCCGGATACTAGCCCGGTCTGTCCGTTGACCATGAAGCGGTACAGCTTGGATTTGTACGTGTAAGTCGCGTTCCATACCGGCAGCAGGAGATGCTTGTAGGTCTGGTCGGCGTACCGGGTGCTAATGCTCAGATTGCTGATCTCGTCGCCGCCGATCTGCGAGCGGACAGCTCCTTCCACCGAGGAGGCGATTCTATCCTTCGCCAGCTCCCAGCCCCGGGAGCGGCCGATCGAGTAACGTTCGGCGACATAACCGCTGAGATAGTCCGGCTTGTAGCCGAGCAGTCCGTCCAGGCGGAAGTCGCCGAGACGGTCCAGCAGCTTGGCGTCGTACTGGCCGGAAGCGGGAATGAGCACATCGTCGAAAAAATGGCTGTAGCTGCCGCTCACGTAATGCCAGACCGTGTAGCGCTCCTGCTCGGTATACGTCTCGGTTTTGCCGTCTACGGTCCGGGTGCGGGTCACAGTCCGGTAATGATAATCGCCCCGCTGGGCGGAGTAGGAGGAGTCCGTGTCCGAATCATACGTCCAGTAGGGAATATAGATTCCTGACAGACGGGCGGCCGTGCGCTCCCGTTTGAAGGCGTTGGGCAGGAACCAGCGCTTTTTCTTCCAGGCACGGAAGGAAGCCTCCGCAGCCTCGCTGTCGACATGAAACGGAATGAGCGATTCCGGGCGGATGCTGGCCGACTCCGGCTGGGGCAGCACCTTGGGCGAGCCGCAAAATACGCATACTGTCGCCGTCTGCTGGGCAGGAATGAGGCTTTCGCCGCCGCAATTGCCGCATTTGACCGCGATCTGGGAGATGCCCCAATCCGTATCGGCATCGTCCCTGCCGTCCTCGAGGTCATGCTCGCTGGGCGGGGTGCGGTCTTCCTTGATTTCCTGCAATCGACCGCAGTACTGGCATTTGAGCTGCTGGCTGTCCGCATCGAACAGCATGGGCCCCCCGCATCCGGCGCAAGGAAAAGCAATGACCTCCGGAACCTTTGCTTCTTCGGCCATCGGAATCTACACCTTGGTTCCGCAGTTGGAGCAGAACTTAGCGCCGGGTGCGAGCGGCTGGCCGCATTCGGAACAGAACTTCTTGCTTCCCGGAGCGGTGCCGGATTCCTGCGGCGCATCGCTCGCCGGCGGGCCTCCTGCGGTGGAGCCGCCTGCCGGGGCGCCATTTCCTGCCGGGCTTCCGCCCGCAGCAGAATCGCTGCCCGAGCTCTCCTCGCCTTGCTGCGACAGCATCCGGCCCATCGCCTGGCCCAGCGCCATCCCGGCTCCGAGACCGATGCCCGCGCCGGCGCCTCCGTCCGGGTTGTTGGCCGCTTCCCGGATCGCTTCGGCGGATTGGTATTTCATATAGGTGTCCAGATTGCCCACGATACCCATGGACGATCTGCGGTCGATTGCGCGCTCCACATCTTCGGGCAGCGACAGGTTCTCGATCGTGAGGGCGGTGAGGCCCAGCCCCATGGAGGCGAATTGGGGCTGCAGCTTGGCGGCCGCGGCGCTGCCGAGCTCGTCGTATGAAGCGGCGAGATCGATGACGGGAATCCGCGATTCGCCCAGCAGGTCGCTGATTCCGGACACGATGACGGATTTCAGGTAGCCCCCGACATTTTCCGCAGAGAACGTCGCTTGGGTGCCGAAGATTTCCCGGAGAAACACCGCCGGATCATGGACCTTCAGGGCGTAGTTGCCGAAGCCGCGCAGCCGCACCATGCCGAACTCCGCATCCCTCATGATGACCGGGTTGGACGTCCCCCACTTGAGCTGCGTGAAGTTGCGCGTGCTGACGAAGTAGACGTCGGCCTTGAACGGCGAGTTGAAGCCGTATTTCCACGACTTGAGGGCAGTCAGCACCGGCATGTTCTGCGTGCTCAGCGTATAGGTGCCGGGGCCGAAAACATCGGCGATCTGGCCTTCGTTGACGAAGACGGCCGCCTGCGACTCGCGCACGACGAGCTTGGCTCCCATTTTGATGGCATTGTCGTAGACGGGGAAACGGTAGACCATGGAGCCGGTGTCATCCAGCCACTCGATCACTTCGATGAATTGGCCTTTCAGAAAATCGAACAGTCCCATGTGACGCCTCCGATCAGTAAGGTTTTTCCCTATTATAAACGCTGCATGGCGACGATTCGACACCACTTGGTAAAAAGAGGGGAGGGAACAACAAAAAAACCGCTGCCTCAGGCACCGGTTGTAAAGGTTGTGATGGTCGAGACGACAGGATTTGAACCTGCGACCTCTTGCTCCCGAAGCAAGCGCTCTACCAAGCTGAGCCACGTCTCGAAAACGTTGCAAAAAAATAATAGCATGGATGCAAAGAAGCTGTAAAGATGGAAGCCCTTCATCCTAAGGACGAAGGGCTTGCGCTTATTTGCACACGTATTCGGTCAAAACGGCCTGAAGCTCGTAAATATTGAGAGACTTGTTGAATGTCTTCGAAATGGGCGTCGGACTGCCGGATACCCAGAACTTGAGCTCGGCGTCCAGATCGAAGTGGCCGGCCGTCTCGACGGCGAAATGCGAGATACTTTTGTACGGGTACGAATGGTACTCCGTCTTCTTGCCGGTCAGTCCCTGCTTGTCGATGAGGATCAGCCTGCGGTCGGTGAACAGGAACATGTCTCGTATCAGCTTGTAGGCTTTCTCCACGCGTTCGTTCCGGCCCAGCATGTGCTGGAATTCCTTCTGCACCTCGGCAGGAGCAAGCTCGGATGCATTCCCCATCAGCCCGTCAAATAAGCCCATTGATCATCGCCCTTTCCTTCATTCAGCTTTCCACTTCTAACGCATGAGAAGGAGTAAAGTTCCAAAAAAAGGCTAAATGGAATTCAGAGCCTCAAATTCACCATGAATAATATATATAATATTACAGGCAACCCTATAGCTGATAATATTGTGATTGCAGTACGTACATTTTTCTCATTTCGTAATATAAACGCTAAAAACTTATACCCTAAAATACCAATCCATCCACCCAAACAATTTAAAATGATGTCATCAATGTCAGCTGCTCCGATGCCTAAAAGCCACTGAATGATTTCAACAGATAAACTCACAAAGAATATAACCAACAGATTGGTTATAACTCTTGTGTCCTTTTTGAATAGTGACAAATAAGTGCCAAGAGGAATAAGGATAACAATATTACCAACCACATTGCTAAAAGCGAATTTTTTTATAGTCGCAGAACCGCCAAGTATATATTCCTTTATACTATAAAAAGGAATAAGATTGATTGACCTATTTAAAGTCCTTTGATCATTAAAGATCTCCGAAAGTGAAATTCTTGATAATAATAATAGTTTAATTAAGAAAACGATGTAAAAAATGAAAACGACATATAAGAAAATTGATTTGATTCGCTCTCTTTTATTCATAGAACCTCCAATTTTCTTTTATCCCTGCTTATTCTTTGACGTTCAGTTTATAAATTATGTTCACTGAGTCAGAAACTTTTTTACGTGCTTAATAAAACTAACCCAATTATAGTCTAATTAGCAATCCGCCATCTTCATGTAAAAGAAAATTTCCGAGATTTTTTCTAAGTCTTTTATATCAAGACGATGCAAGGATAACCATTCGTGAAAGCAGCGCAAGTTCGAAATGCATTCTTTTTGCAATAACCGGTATCTCGCTTACTGGCTGCTGGATTACGTTGACCTCGTATTGATGATCAATCTTTACGGTGATCAATGGACATAAAAAAACCTCCTACAATGACTCGTAGGAGATCGCCTTTATTATGTATATTGCCTGCCGCATATGGCGGAAAGTTCGCTCGAATTGACGTTATAGACTGTGTGCCTTGCGCCAAGCCATCCGAAACCATTCAACGCTTGGAAATGTTGATGTTACGCGGTTTTGAAGGAAATGGCGCGCCCGATACGATTCGAACGTACGACCTGCAGTTTAGGAAACTGTCGCTCTATCCTGCTGAGCTACGGGCGCGCATCGGATTTACTATACCATGGTTGGGAACATCCCTGCAACCTGGGCGTCAATCCGACACGGCCATCAGGTAGGACGGGCGCAGCGATTCCCTGCGGACCGCGATCGGATAGTTGACGCCTCTCCAGGTCCGGAATGCCGTGGTGAATACATAGAGCCGGTCATCGGCGGCCAGCAGGCGATGCGTGTCCAGGCAGTACACCATCCTGGCGCCCGCGGCGAATTGCTCCTTCTGCTTCTTCTCCATCATTCTTCATCCATCCTCCCGCTTGCGTTCCTATCAGCTTTCCCGTCGAGCGAGCCCGCCAAACCTGTTCTCTGTCTTTATCTATATGAAGAAGGGACGAGATTCAGAACTTGAAGCCGGCAGGAGAATGGGCGGAAGCCGGGTTGCTTCACACAGTTCTATCTGTTATACTTTATGTATAACAAACATACATTAAACGAGGAGGAGGATGCCGCCATGATCGTCTCCATCGATTACGAGTCCGACACTCCGCTCTATACGCAGCTATACGACGAAATCGTCCGAGGCATCGCATCAGGCCGGCTGGAGTCCGGGGAGAATCTCCCCTCGGTCCGCAGCCTCGCCGGCGACCTCGGCATCAACCTGCATACGGTCAACAAGACGTATCAGCTGCTGAAGCAGGAGGGTTTTGTCCATATTCACCGGCAAAAGGGAGCGGTCGTGCAGGCGGCTGGGTCCTTGCCTGTCACGGATGCTTTCCGAACGCGGATGGAGCGGCAGCTGGAATCGCTTGCCTCGGAGGCGTTATGCCGAAGCATGCGGGAAGAAGAGTTTCTGGAGAGATGCCGAAGCGCCTATCGGAGCATCCGGCCTCAAGCAAGAGATACGCATGAAGGGGGAAATGAGCGATGAATATGTCTATGTACGGATTCGGCTTGACGATGGGGGCTGTCTATCTGCTCATCCTGGCCGCTGCGGCTTTCCAGCCCTCTCTTGCTCCGCGGAATATCCTGTTCGGAATCTCGGTTCCGAAGTCGGCCGTCGACGATGATGCCGTCCGCAAGCTTCGCCGTTCCTATACGAGTCAGGTGATTGTGTACGGCTTCGCATTCGGCATCCTGGTTGCCGCGGGAATCCTATGGAAAGCCGGCGGGACGATGCCTGCCGAGAGCCTTTCGCAATGGCTGGCAACGCTGCCGGTCGGCGCCCTGCTGGCGCTGCTCGGCATTTCGGGAGGACTGTTCGTCGCTTTCCACCAGAAGGCGGAGCGCCTGAAGCGCGAGGCAGGCTGGCAGGAGGAGAAAAGGACCGCCGCAAGCCTGTCGATCCGCAAGGAGCGGCTCGATTATCCGCTGTATGCATTTGCTCCCCATCTGCTCGTCATTCTTATCTGTGTTGGAGCCGCTTGGCTGCTGTACGGCAAAATACCCGACAGCATCATTACTCATTATAATGCCCAAGGAATTCCGGATCGGATTCAGGACAAATCCTACGGTACTGTATTCGAGATGAATATTGTCCAGCTGTTCATGCTGGCCGTATTCATCTTCGTCAACTACACGACGGGGGCAGCCCGGGTGAAGATCGATCCGGCTGACCCGGAGCGCTCGGAGGAGCAGCAGCGCCGCTATCGCAAGGGAATGTCCTTGCTGCTGCTTCTGCTGGGCCTCGGCATGATGATTTTCATGGGGTTCCTGCAGGCCTTCATGCTGTACGGCGGGAGCCGGATGGATGGAATCCTGATCGGGGCGGCGGGCATTGCGCCGCTTGTCATGTCGGCGGCTTTCGTCATCAGCATGATGAAGCTCGGCAAGGGCAGGATGGAGGCATCGAGACCGGGAGAGGATTCAAAGTGGAAGGCGGGGGCTTTCTATTGGGACCGGTCGGACTCCGCTATTTTCGTCGAGAAGCGGACGGGCATCGGGTTTACACTCAACTGGGGCCATCCTGTTTCTTGGGTGATAATCGCAGTTATTCTCGGATTTGCCTTCATTCCCTTATTTTTGAATCGATAGTCCTATTCAAATGAGGCAAAAGACTTAATCCAAAACCGGATTTGTCGAATATTTCCACCATTTATCGTTATTTTGTCGACAAGTTATTACAAACAAATCCTCCTCATACGGGTATAATAAAGAACAGCCCGACGGAAGAAGCATCCAGGTGAGGAGCGTAACTTGAGCGACAATATGATGAGGAACGAACGATTGGAGAGGCTGCAGGAGCTGCGCAGCAAGCTATATCAGGCAGCTGAGGAGCGGGGGAGCCTGACGGATCCCGAAGTTCTGGCCATCAGCGAGGAAGCGGACCGCTTGATCGTCGAGCTGCAGCAGCAGCAGCGGGAGTTCAAGCTCGAACGGATATGGAAACAAGGGCCTGCGGCCCGGTGAGCAAGAGAGCAGATGATGCCTCCCTTGAGAACCGGAGCTGCAGGCCCTTACTTGTTCTCACCGAGTGGAACGGGATTTGCGCAGCCGTCTGAAAAAATCGGTGAGCAGCGAAGCGCACTCCTCTTGAAGCACCCCGGACGTAAGCTCGGCTATGTGATTGAACCTCGGCTCGTCCAAGAGATTCATCAGCGTGCCGGCGCAGCCGGCCTTGGGATCGGGCGTGCCGTACACAACCCGCTTGACCCTGGATTGGACCAGAGCTCCGGCGCACATCGGGCAGGGCTCGAGCGTGACGTACAGCGTGCAGTCCAGCAGCCTCCATGCGGCAAGGCTCCGGCTCGCTTCACGGATGGCCAGCATCTCCGCGTGCGCAGTCGAATCGGGCAGCGATTCCCTCAAGTTGTGGCCGCGGCCGATGATCTTTCCCTCATGCACGATTATGGCGCCGATCGGCACCTCTCCGATCGCTTCCGCTTTTCTGGCCTCGGCGATCGCCTCGCGCATCCAGCGCTCATCTTCTTCCTGACGAAGCAAATCAATCTTTCCTTCCTGATGCGGGTTTATGGACTTATTGTCCCTGATACCCGGGGCGGATGCAAGCCGCTTGTACACAGAATCTGTGCATAAGAGCCCGCCGCAAGCATGTCTGCTCGTTCCTCTCGCTAGGAAGTGACTTTCGACAGGGAGGGGATGTCGAATAATAGCGTTTTATGCTACGAACAAACATTCTTTTGTTAACATGTTGTGCACAATTTTGTGGATAACTATAAATTATTAGAATCTTCCCGCAAACTATCCACCGAAACGCTGTGCACAACTCGCAAAAAATGTTGATAAGTCATCGTTTTTGTGGACAGAGCTGTGAATACATTCGGAATAGAGAAGAAGAGGGCGTTGATCTGTGGATCAAAAGTCCTTTTATGCCATTGGGCCCTTAACAGAAAAGGCCGCAGCTTGGATAAATGTGGTATCATCTGGATATTGATCCTCATATAAGGATGTGTCCGGCATTGTCCGTCAAAACCAGGCTTTCCCTTATCATTTCCGTGCTGGTCAGCGTGATGCTGGTCTTGAATGTCTTCATCAACGATCATTTCATCCGCCGGGAACTGAATTCGCAAACGACCATGTTCTCGGAGACGGTGGGCAAGCATACGTCGGCTTTGGTGGAAGAATTTCTTGAAGGAAGGGAGGAGAAGCGCGAGAGAGCGGCGACGATTCTGCGCCACGTTGCCGTGCAGGCGGCATCCCTGGTAGGAGGAGAGGAAACGCAGGCCAGCCTCAAGAAGGCGGCCAAGCTGACGGGAGCCAAGAAGCTGGAGCTGCTGAAGCCGGTGTCTGGCGGCTACCAGATCATCGCATCCAGCGACGCCGGAAGGATTGGCCAAATGGCGCTCGGGAGGAACGATCTTCCTGTGGAATGGACGGGCGGGCCTCCAGCCAGCGGGCAGCGCTATCTCATGAAGGATACCTTCTCGGACGGAGGCAAGGTTCCTGTATCCTGGGGCTATTACACCGATTCCGAGCATCCCTACATCATTGCATTGACGATCTATGCGCATGGCTACTCTCCGGACACGCTGATCGATCAAGTCAGGACCTATCAGCCCGAGGTGCTGGAGATCGGCATCTGGAGCATGGGCGGGCAAAAGGGAACCGATGCCAGCGCCTTGAAGTACGGAAGCGAGCAGTACGCTTCGGATCCGCGGGGAATGGAGCTGCTGAAGCTGGCGGAAGCAGGCCAGGCGCAGTCTGAACAAGCGGTCATCAGAGGCAAGTCCGTGCTCCGCTCCTGGTATCCCTTCCAGGAAGCGCAAAACAACAACTACGTCATTTCCGTCGTCGTCGACCGTACCAAGATCGAGAACCTTTCCTCCATGCACCGCCGCAATCAGATCGGCAGCTCGCTCCTCATCCTTGCCGCGACGCTGATCGGAACATGGGTCATCATCCAACTGCTCCTGCGGCCGCTCAAGGGGATTCTGCACAAAGTCAACGAAGTCGCGTTCGGCAGGTTCGACCGGGATATCGAAGTTAAGCGCAGCGATGAGATCGGGGAGCTGGCGAGCCGCATCAACCATATGTCGGGAAGCCTGAAATCGTATACGGACAAGCTTAAGGCGGCCGTCAATGAAAATGCGCTCATGAAGGAAGAGCTGGAATCGATCTTCAACAACACGGCCGATCCCATCGTCATCATCGGCTTGGACGGGAATCTGCTGAGGGTCAATGAATCCTTCCTCCATACTTTCGGGTATTCTCCTGCGGACATTTCGTCTCTCCGCATTACGGATCTCGTCCATCCCGTCGAGCATGCCTATAAGAATCCGGAGCTCGCACGCATGCTTCAGGGGGAGGCGCTGCCGCCCGGAGAAGAGAAGTGGCGCCATAAGGACGGGGATTACCTGATGGTGGGCGTGACGTTGTCCACCGTCCGCAATTCACAGGGAGAGGTGTGGAGCCTGGTGGCAGTCGCCCGCGATGTCACCTCCAGGGCCAAGATGGAAGAGCTGCTGCGGCAGTCGGAGAAGCTGACGACGGTCGGCCAGCTCGCTGCCGGCGTCGCCCATGAAATCCGCAATCCGCTGACGACTTTGCGAGGGTTCCTGCAGCTGCAGCAGCAGAGCGGCAGGCTGAATCTGCAGCATAACGACATCATGCTGGCCGAGCTTGACCGGATCAATCTGATCGTGAGCGAATTCCTCATCCTGGCGAAGCCTCAGGCCGCCAAGTTCGAGATCAAGGACGTCCGGTACACGCTGGGCGACGTCATCTCGCTGCTGGACAGCGAGGGACACCTCAAGAATGCCGTCTTCCATACCCGCTTCACGAACGATAGCTGCCTGATCTCCTGCGAGGAGAACCAGCTCAAGCAGGTGTTCATCAATGTCATCAAAAACGCCATCGAAGCCATGCCGCAAGGCGGCAACGTTTACTTCGACATCCACAGGGAAGAGCCGCATTCCGTCTCTGTCCGGATCACGGATGAAGGGATCGGAATTGCGGAGGATATCATCCCCAAGATCGGGAATCCTTTCTTTACGGGCAAAGAAACCGGAACGGGACTCGGCATCATGGTCAGCCAGCGGATCATCCAGAGCCACAAAGGCCGTATGGAAATCCAAAGCAAGCTGGGCCAAGGCACATCCATCACCATCACGCTGCCCATGTCTTCCGATAGGCGCAGCGGTGAAGACGGAGCGGCTTCTTGAGAGCGGCTGCGGGTGTGGTACAATGGTACCATTGAAGCTGCTGCCGAAGCGGCGCTTAGGCAGGCAGCAAGAGCCGAGGTGGATCGATTGCGAATCAATAAATGGATCAGCGAAACGGGGTTCTGCTCCCGCAGGGAAGCGGACAAGCTGGTAGAAGGCGGACAGGTTACGATCAACGGCGCGCTTGCCGTCCTGGGATCCCAAGTCCAGGATGGCGACGAGATCCGGGTGAAGGGCGAGCTGGTATCCGTCCACCGGGGCCATGTTTATCTGGCTCTGAACAAGCCGGTGGGCATTACGTCCACGACGGAGTCCCACATCGAGGGCAACATCGTCGATTTCGTCGGCCATAAGGAACGGATCTTCCCGATCGGACGCCTGGACAAGGATTCCGAGGGTCTGATCCTGCTCACCAACGACGGAGATATCGTCAACCGGATCCTCCGCGCGGAAGGCCGCCATGAGAAGGAGTACGTCGTGACCATCGACCAGCCGGTCACGCCGATGTTCCTGAAGGGAATGAGCGAGGGCGTACGCATCCTGGGCAGCATGACGCTGCCCTGCAAGGTGACCAAGGTCGGAGAGAGGACTTTCCGGATCATCCTCACCGAGGGCAAGAACCGGCAGATCCGGCGCATGTGCAGCGCCTTCGGCTACAAGGTCCGCCGGCTGCAGCGGCTGCGGATCATGAACATCCAGCTCGGCAGCCTGCCGGCCGGCAAATGGCGCGATCTCAGCCGCGAGGAGCTGCAGCAGCTGTTTTCCGATCTGGACTATGAGCCGGCTTCCCCCGCAGGAAGCCGGAGCTGAAACGGCGACAGGGATCAAGCTGCCGATGTCGCCATGGAGGATATCCAGGAGCCACTGGCGTCACCGCCGAGCGTTGCTCGTGCGAGCCCTATTAAAGAAGCCCCGCTTTCGCCGGTTCAACCGGCGGTAGCGGGGCTTTTGTGGAGATGGGTGCCGAAGCGGCGATAGCTCGGCGGCAAAATGGGACGCAAGAGCTTGCGGTCATGACGGAGAGAATGAGTCCTACTTGAAGACTTCCGATACCTCGCTTTTGGCTGAAGGTTCGGCGTAGTTGCGGATGATGGACACCTCGACCCGCCGGTTCTTGGCTCTGCCGACATCGGTGTCGTTGGTGGCCAGAGGCTTGTACTCGCCGTAGCCGACGGCGCTGAAGCGCTTCGGATCGAGGCTCGGATTGAGCAGGAGGACGTCCATGAAGCGGACGGCGCGCATCGTGCTCAGATCCCAGTTGGAGCTGAATTCGGAATTGTTGATCGGCTGGTTGTCGGTATGGCCCGACACCATGATCTCGTAATTGGGATATTTCTGCAGCATGCCGCCGATGAAGGTGCCGAGCTTGCGGGATTCGGGCTTCACCGCCGCGCTGCCGGAAGGGAACAAGGCACGGTCGCTGATCGTGATCATCAGGCGGGACTGGTTGAGCTTCGTCTCCAGCTGGGTGCTGAGGCCGTTGTCCTTGATGTACTTGTCCACCTGGCGCTTGAGCTTCTCGAGATCTTCCTGCTCCTTGCGCATCAGCTCCTGCATCGCCTTGTCCAGGCTCTGGGAGTCCTGGGTCGACTGCGACGAATCCGAGGAGGACTGTCCCTGCTCCTTTTCCTTCTTGTCGGATACCATCGCCTGGGCGTCGATCGACTTGTAGCTCTCGAGGACGCCGTTGCCTCCGCTGAGGGCGATGTTGAAGGCGCGGCTCATCTGCTCGAACTTCTTGGCGTCGACCGAGCTGGAGGCGTAGAGAACGATGAAGAGGGCGAGCAGCAGGGTGAGCAGGTCGGCATAGGGGATGAGCCAAGACTCGTCCACATGCTCTTCGTGGTCGTCGTGCTTATGTTTCTTGCTCAATGAGCTTCCCTTCTTTCGATTCCTGCATTTGGATTCGTTCCTTCGGCGTCAGGTAGACCGACAGCTTCTGGTTGATGGCGATCGTCGAGACGCCGGACTGGATGGAGAGAAGGCCTTCGACCATCATCAGCTTGAGCTGGATTTCGCGCTTGGAGATCCGCTTAAGCTTGTTGGCGATCGGATGCCACAGCACGTAGCCGGTGAAGATGCCGAGCAGCGTCGCGATGAACGCGCCGGCGATCGCATGGGCCAGCTTCTCCATGTCGCTCATGTCCGAGAGGGCCGCGATGAGGCCGACTACGGCTCCGAGAACCCCGAGCGTCGGGGCGTAGGTGCCGGCTTGGGTGAAGATGAGGGCGCCGGCCTTGTGCCGGTCCTCCGTCGCCGCGATGTCCTCGAGCAGCACCTCGCGCACGAAGTCCTGATCGTTGCCGTCGATGATCATGCGCATGCCGTTCTTCAGGAACGGGTCCTCGATGTCCTCGACCTTCGTCTCCAGAGCGAGCAGTCCTTCGCGGCGGGTTACAGAAGCCCAGTCCGCGAACATGCCGATCAGATTTTGGCGGGACAGCAGCTTGGGACTGAAGAAGACGAGCTTCAAGAGAGTCGGGAACTTGGCGATCTCCGACATCGGGAAGCCGATGAAGAGCGCTGCGGCCGTTCCGACAATGATGATCATAAATGCCGCTGGGTTAGCGAGATTGTGGAGCGGAGCTCCCTTTAGCACCATGCCGACCAATACGGCGGCAAAACCCAGTACAATACCGATGAATGTGGATTTTTCCATAATACACCCCGTCCAAAAATGGTTGATGACAGGCTCTCCAAGCGCCGAGGCGATGCGGAGCCGAGCCCTTTGTGTCCTATATATCGACTTCTCGGCTGGTTGCGATTAGAGAAATTTTGGCTTTTATTGTGTCACCAGGCGTTAAGGCTCCACATATCCGTGTACAATAGGAAAATAGATCCGTATTTACAGGAAGGATGGCGGAAGGCATGGGCGTGAAGCATGCGAGGGAATACAAGGAAATATTGGAAGATCTGACGGTTGCGGTGAGCGCGATTCGCGATAGTTACTCCTTTTTCGATATGAGCCAGGAGGATTGGGGCGAGCTTGGCGACCAGGAGAAGCATGAGGTGATGGAGGCGCTGGCCGACGATGTCTTCTACGGCCTCGGCGAGGAGCCGATCCTGCATGTGGGCGAGGGTGTCGTCGCCTATAAGCCGAAGTTCCATGTCATCGAGGTGCTGGTGGACGGCAAGGAAGCCCGCATCGTACGGCTGATCTGAGCTCGCCGCCGAGAACGAGGATGCGTCAGCCGAGAGCGGGCAGGAGTGCGCCGGAGAAACTGCGGATAGAAAAAAACGACCAGCCGGATGCGTACCGCATGCCGGCTGATCGCGATGCGCGAAAAAGGGCTGGCTGTAGGGCTCTCCGGGAGCTCTTCGAAAGCTTGTCACGCAAGGGAGAGTCCGATACAATAGCAATTAATGTCAAATTATCTCACATAAATGACCGGTACAGGAGAGGCTCCAGCGATGAAGATGGATTCAAGCGAGCGGCCGGAGGCGGACCAGCTGTCCCGCCCGCAGAACCCGAGAGCCTACTATCAACCGATCCTGGCCCTGGATACCCGGATCGTAACTGGATACGAAGTCCTTGGAAGAGATTGCGGAGCCTCCGGCACGCGCAGCCTGGGGGCTTATTTCAGCCATCCCGGCGTTTCCGAGGAGGCCAAGAGGGAGCTCGACGCCTGCATCCGGGAGCAGGCCGTGCAGGAGCATGGCCGGCTGGGACGGACCGAGAAGCTGTTCATCAATCTTCAGCCGGGATGGCTGTCCGGCGGGTCTTCCGGCAGCGTGGACAGCTCTGTCCTTCATATGTTGAAGCTGCTGGAGCAATGCCAAGTCGATCCCGGCCTGATCTGCATCGAGGTGACGGAGGAGAATTTCGACGGAGAAATCGAATGTCTCGTGGGAGCGGTGCAGGAATTCCGCAGGGCGGGCTGCAGCATCGCCGTCGACGACGTCGGAAGCCGGTTCAGCAATCTGGACCGGATCGCGCATATCCAGCCGGACATGCTCAAGGTCGATATGAATATGGTGTCCAGGAGCGCACATCACGAAGGCTTCCACGGGGTGCTGAGATCGCTCTCGGCCATCGCCGACGGAATCGGCGCCTCACTGCTCATGGAAGGGGTCGAGACCCGGCAGGATCTGCAGCGGGCGATATCGGCCGGAGCGCGCTACGTGCAAGGTTATCTGTTCTCGGGAGCGGAGGCTTCCTTCGGCAGCAGGGACCGGTATAAGCATCTGCTTGATTCGGAGCTGCTGGAGACCAAGCGGAAGCAGGCGGGAGAGGAAATCGGACGCTGGAAGCAGGCCGAGGAGCTCGCCCGCGAGGCGGAGCGTCTGCTCCAGGACAGCGGAGGGGAAGGCGGCGAGGAGGCTTTCCTGGCACCGCTGCTCCGAAAGCTCGATGCAGGCTGCATCCGCGCCTATCTGTGCCGGTCCGACGGCATCCAGCTCTCCGCCGACTATCAGCGCACGGTAGACGGATGGATGCGGGAGGAGCGGTATCGGGGCTCGGACTGGAGCTGGCGTCCCTACTTCGTCTACAGCAGCGTTGAGCTGCTGTCCGGGCGGCGCTTCGCCATCTCAAGGCCGTATACGGATCTCCACCGGGCCGGCCGAGTGCGTACCGTGTCCGTGCCGGCGGGACCGAACATGTTCCTGCTTGTGGACGTCCGGGAGGACGAGCAGGGCTGACGGGAGAGCCTATGGAGGCTGCAGTGAGTACGGGCCGTTGGAAGTAGAGCTGAGCTGAGGTCCAACCGGGCCGCTGAAAGGAATAGAGCTGAGGTCCAACCGGACCGCTGGAAGGAATAGAGCTGATGTCCAACCGGGCCGCAGGAAGGAATAGAGCTGAGGTCCAACCGGGCCGCAGGAAGGAATAGAGCCGAGGTCCAACCGGAACGCTGGAAGGAATAGAGCTGAGGTCCCCGAACCGCTGGAAGGAATAGAGCTAATTTACATCCCAGCCGCTGACGGTCAGCGGCCCTTGTACACCATGCAGTGGAACATCTTCGGTCCTTCCGGCGTTCCGCGCTCGTAGGTGTCGGTCAGGCGGAATCCGGCTTTCTCGTAGGCGCGCTTCGCACGGCGATTCCAGATGAGCACCTCGAGGTCGATCTCGTCCCCGGGCTTGCGCCGCTTGGCTTCTTGGACAAGCAGCGAGACGAAGGCCGGGCCGAGCCCGTCCCCGCACAGATCGGGCCGCATCGCCAGACCGAGGCGGGTGACGCCCTGGATGGGAAAGAACTGCGCGTAGCCCATCAGCTCGCCGTCCTCCGGATCGACAACGGCTGCATACTGCTCCTGCCTGAGCTTGGGATCTCCGATCTCGATCTCCAGCTTCCTGAGCACTTCCCAAGGATCATTATTGTAGACGTCATAGGGGGGCTCGAAGCGCCAGCCGCATACTTCCTCGGCATGCCGCTCCGTCATGGGCACGACCTGCCAGCCCAGCCCGCCGTCGGGTTTATTCGTCATATAAGGGTTCACTCCTTCGGCCGTGATAACGGTTGACTCGTCATGGCCATTATACCATTCCGGATTGCTCTCATGATATGATGGGGAGACAACAGGAACTCATCATGTAAAACTTGCACCTGAGGGAGCTGCGATGCGAAAACTGATTTTGCTAGGTTGCCTGTCCTATTTCGTCATAGGGCTAGCCCATGTCGTCGCCGGGGCGCTGCTGGAGCCGGTCATGAAGGAGTATGCGCTTGACTACAGCTCGGCAGGGCAATGGATCACCAACCAATTCATCGGGTTTCTGATCGGCGTTCTGGCGGCGCCGGCGCTATCCTCGCGGATCGGCCGCCGGAGCACGCTGGTGCTCGCCATGGGGGCGCTGACAATTGCCGAAGCGGTGTACAGCACGCTGCCGCCTTGGGATATCATTCTGCTGGTCGCGCCGGTGGCCGGGTTCGGATTCGGCGTGACGGAGGCTATCGTAGGCGCGTTGATCATGGACGTGTTCGTCAAAGGCAAAGCTTCCGCGATGGGCTGGCTCGAAGTCTGCTTCGGCGTCGGAGCGCTCGTGATGCCCGGAGTGGCTTCCATGCTCATCCAGGGCGGAATCTGGCCCATGAGCTTCCCGGTGCTCACCGCGCTGGCGGGCATCTGCCTCCTGCTCTGGATGACGCTGTCGTTCGGGGAGGCGGAAGAGGCGGTCGCCTATGTACCGCGCCGGCCTGCACTCCTTGAAGGCTCGCCTGACGAAGCGCCTGCGCCGGGCCTGGATGGACCGGTCATGGTCAGGCAGAGGACAGATGGCGAAGGCGCCGGAGAAGCGGGCGCCGTGCCCGCCGGAGCTGCAGGTGCTCAAGACGGAGAGCTTGCCGGAGCAAGGCCGGCTTCTTCCGCCGAGCCTGCTGCCGGATCCGGCAGCGCCTCGGCTGTTAGGGCCGATGCAAGCGCGGAGAGCGGGCATCCAGGCCATGGAGCGGCAGCGGCGAGGCAAGCTCTCGCCGAGCCGGCCGGCAGCATCGGCGGCTCCTCGCCGGAGCCGGCTGACCGGCCTGTCCGTCCCCGCTATGCACGAGGCTCGATGCCGCTGTTGACGGCAGGCATGCTGTTCTTTTTCCTCTATGTCGGCATGGAGATGGTGTTCGCGAACTATCTGCCCTCGGTCATGACCTCGCAGGCTGGACTGAAGGAAGCGGAAGCATCCGCCGTTCTCAGCCTGTTCTGGGGCACGATGGTGGCTGGACGTCTGTTCATCGGAGCGGCGACCAAGGCGGCAGGCTACCGGACTTATCTGCTCGTATCCGTCGGAGCATCGCTCGTGTCTCTCGTTCTGATGTCGGGCGTAACCGAGTCGGGCTTGTCCTGGATGCTGGTGCTGGTCGCGCTCGCCGGACTGTTCATGGCGGGGATCTTCGCGGTCGCGCTGATCTACGTCAACGAGAAGCTGCCGGGCATGACGGATCGCACGACGAGCCTCATGGTCGCTTGCGGCGGCCTTGGCGGGGCGCTGTTCCCCAAGCTGGCGGGCTGGATTCTCGATGCCTATGACTGGCATGTTCTGCTGCAGATGACGGCTGCGATGGCCGCCATGCTGCTCGTGCTGCTGCTTGCGCTTCTGGCGCTGCGGGGCGGGGAGCGGAAGAGCCGGGAGGGTTCGGCTGCTGCGGAGTAAACCGGCCGGGTTGTAAGCGCAATAGATGGGGAAACTGCATCGGCGGTTGGAATGAGCGCCGAGCAGCTGAATAGAAGAGGCTGACATTGGCATCCTGCTCGGATGAACAGCCTGGGTAATTGCAGAACAAGCTCTAGAAGCGTGGTGAAAAAGTGACCGGAGGGTCGGAATGGAGTCGGAAAAGCGTCAGCGTTCGCCTTTGTCGTCTGATTTCAACTGCTAATCCCTTTTTAAATGAAATCAGAACGACAACAGCGATTGGAGATCCATACCGACCGCAGGCCACCTATTTTTCAACACGCTTCTAGAATCGCTGGAACCGATCACGGCGCAGGCTTGGATCGGAGCCAAGCCTATTCGCTTATGAGGAGGATTTTCCCATGGGAACCATCGTATCGCCGAAATGGCTGCTGGCCCGGATGTATGAACCTGATCTCGTCATCGCGGACTGCCGGTTCGCGCTCGGCAAGCCGCTGTCGGGGCGCTCTGCCTATGAGGAAGCCCATATTCCCGGCGCTGTGTATCTGGACCTGGAGCAGGATTTGTCGGCTCCGGTCGGAGCGCATGGCGGGCGCCATCCGCTGCCGGAGCCGGAAGCGCTGCAGGCGGTGTTCCGCCGCGCGGGCATCGGCCCGGACTCCCGCGTCGTCGCGTACGACGACCAGGGCGGGGCGATGGCCTCGCGTCTGTGGTGGCTGCTGCGCTGGCTCGGCCATGACGCGGTCTATGTCATGGACGAAGGCTTCGGCGCCTGGCAAGCCGCAGGCTTTCCCGTGACGGCCGAGACGCGCATCGTCGTCCCGGGCGGCTTTGCCGCCAGGCCGCAGCCGCATCGGCTCGCGGACCTGGAGGAAGTGCGCGCCGCCTCGTCTGCGGCTGCGCCAGGGTGTTGGGCCGCCGGCGGCAGCGGCGGCCCTGCCGGGACGGATGCGGCCGGCGGGCACGCATCCGTGGAGGCGGTCCAACCGGGGAATCTGGCCCCGGTTGACCGCCTCGGCGTCGAGGCCTCCGTCGTAGACGGCCTCGAAGCGGCGTTCGGCTCGGTAGAGGAGCCGAACGAGGCAGCGGAAGGGGCGGGCGAAGCCGCCGCCCCGCTGCTGATCGACTCCCGCGACCCGATCCGGTACGCGGGCATCGAGGAGCCGCTTGACGCCAAGGCCGGGCATATTCCCGGCGCCGTCAACCGGTTCTGGAAGGGCGTTCAGGACGAGCAGGGCCGCTGGAAGTCCGGCGCCGCTCTGGACGAGGCTTTCGCCGGCATACCGAAGGATCGCGAGCTGATTGTTTATTGCGGCTCCGGCGTGACGGCTACACCGAACGTGCTCGCACTGGAAGCGGCAGGCTTCACCAATGTGAAGCTGTATGCGGGAAGCTGGAGCGATTGGATTAGCTATGAGGGGAATCCGATTGCGACAGGGGAAGAGTAAGAACCGAGAGACCGCGTCGAACGCGGGTTTGGGGGCTGTGACAGGTGGTGAGCAAGTGACCTGTCGCAGCCCTCTTTGGGCTTTTCTGTCAACAGCTTGCAAACAAGAACCCGACGAAAGCAGTTGCAGGGACCTCGGAGCCAGCCACAGCAAGGTGGTCGGGTCAGGTGGTTGTTGAACGCTTGTCGGTTTCGCGTGCGTCCATCCACAAACAGTCCCGGCTTGTCCTTTCGTGCGGAGCAAGTGGACGACCGCCTATGGGAGCAATTCGCGTGGCTTTCCTCGGTGTTCCCAGTATCCTCCTGTTTGGCGGCATCGGCATCAAGAACGGGAAGGTTCGAGGGAGTGGACGTGGCAGAACCAAAGCCATTCCACCGCGCAAACCGTCACGACCGGGAGCCGTTCGGAGCAAGAGTCCTCCCGAAGTCCAGCAACGCCAGCAGCTGAGCAATCCAAGCGGACAATGTATGTAAGTATGATCTACAGAAAGTTTGCTACACTGTTGCGGGAAAAATTATAAAATCCCTTTACGGGAATATTCCTCATATGGTATATTTCGTTTATGGAAAAATTTAACGAAAGGAGTTGATCAGGGAGTGATGAACGAAGAGGTTACCGCCTTTATCGAGAACTTGGGAGAAACATGGCAAATTGAGCTTTCTAGGCGGCTGAGAGATATGGTTCACCAAACCATTCCATCGGTTGAAGAACGAATTCAATACAAAAAGCCCCATTTTCTGAAAAACGGCCACTATGCCGCAGTGATTTCACCTTCGAAGGATGCGATAGCCTTTATGATCATGAACACAGCTGGGATGGACTTTCCGAAGGGCTTCGAAGGACCGCCGGAACGCAAATGGATCAAAATTAAAGAAGGAGTTTCCCCAGACTACACCGTGCTTTCCTCGTTACTCGCTCAAGCCACTCAAGCGCTCTAATGAAGAGACAGCATTGGGTCGGAGAAAGATAATATGGAAACGGAGACGCTCGGTGCTTTAGCAGAGCCCACACGAATGCGGATTGTGGAACTACTGCGCAACGGCCCACTTACCGTAGGGGAAATTACGAATAAGCTGCAAATCCGGCAGCCACAAGCATCAAAACACTTAAAAGTACTTAATGAAGCGAAGATCGTTGATGTGCATCCAGTTGCCAATCGTCGGTTTTACAAGCTTAGATCCCAGCCCCTTCAGGAGATGGATACCTGGCTTAGCACGTTTCGCAGCTTGTGGGAAAATCAATTTGATCAGTTGGATGAGTATCTAACTAAACTCCAGAACCAAAGTAGCAGGGAGGAATAGAAATGGTAAACCATGAAGTGTTGTTGACTCGTGAATTTAACGCTCCACGCGAACTCGTGTTTAAGGTGTGGACGGAGGCGGAGCATTTTAGCAAATGGTGGGGTCCAAAGGGATTCACTCTCGAAATCAGCAAGATGGATGCCCGTCCGGGCGGAATTTTCCTCGGGTGCCAGAAATCGCCCGATGGAATGAGCATGTGGGGGAAATTCGTGTATCAAGAAGTGAGTGAGCCGGAAAAACTTGTTTTCATTCAATCTTTCAGTGATGAACAAGGGAATACAGTGCGGGCTCCATTTAACCCGAACTGGCCGCTTGAGATTATTAACATCCTGACCTTCGATGAAGTGGATGGAAGGACAACAGTAACATTCAGTGGCGGTCCAGTGAATGCATCGGAAGAGGAAATGGCAGCATTCGATGCTATGAAGCCAATGGTCAAGCAAGGGTTCGCCGGTACGTTCGAACAGTTGGACCAATACTTGGCCAGCCAGCAATAATGGAGAAAGCAACGTTCCGACTGCAGGGACGTTGCTTTTTGCTGTTTCCATGCCTCTTTTGGATACCACCCTTTGCCGACCCCCACCCTTTTTTTGTTCCGGAATCCTGCGAACACAGGGGATCGTGGGGGGATAAGAAGCTGGAGCGACTGGATTTCGTATATACAGCAAACCGAGCATGCGCTCGTATCCTCTGTATATGCTCAAAGAAGGCCGGGAAGCCCGCATCAATCACGGTGTGCAAACCCGGCCCGCCTTAAAAGTATTCGTCGGGCGTAAATTCTGTTGCGGGTTCAGATGGTTCGGTTTCTTCTGGGCGTACTTCGGCCTCGATTTGAATCAGGTTCGCTCGTTCACGTGCTTCTAAGGCAGACAGTGAAATAGGCCGTCCCAAGATGACAGGGACGGCCTTAAGTCGTTGCATTGATCTGACGGCCGATGTATACTGGCTTCATTATTGATCAATCACTATCGAAAGGGGGATCGAGGGATGGCTAAATCCGATGCAACGTCCGTTAATCGTAAAACGGAGATTATTTCTGCGGCGATCGAAGTATTCGCGGAAGTCGGCTATTACCGAGCTACGACGGCACAGGTGGCAGAACGGGCGAGTATTTCGCAGCCCTACGTATTTCGATTTTTCTCGACGAAGGAAAAGCTGTTGCTGGGCGCGTTGGAGGTCTCCTGGTCCAGGGTGATCGAGTCGTTCCGTGAGGTGGTGGAGACGACATCGCCGGAATTGCTGGAGGCTACGCTTATTCAGGAATACGAGAATATTCAGGCGATGCACCGGAACGAGATGTTCTTGCAGATGCAGGCGCAGACCATTCGGGAGGAAGCGATCCAGGAGACGATGCGGGGCGGCTTTAAGGAAGTCCGCGATATGGTGCTGACGGCGTTCCGTGAAGCCGGTCTCGAGAAGCCCGAAGAGCGGACGATGCTGTTTCTCGCCCGGGGAGTGCTGTGCAATGTGGCCGTCGCGCTGCATATGCCCGAATTGATGAAGGGATGAAGGGGGAAGTTTTTCCCAAAAGTGTTATTGACCAATCACTAACCATTTGTTATAGTGGATATAAAGTTAGTGATTGATCAATCACAAAGCCGTGAAGTGAAATTCAGACGCTCCACTTGTGGCAATTTGAACGACAGCGGCATAAGTACGCAATAATCAAAGCGAATTGGAAAGAGACCGGAAATTTTTTTGATGAGTTGTAATTGATCAATCAATCACAAAAAACGAAAGAGGTCGAGATGTGATGACGATAACGAAGGCAATGGTCATTGGAGCAACCGGCGGAACGGGAGCCGCGATTACGGAGGAACTGGTGAAGCGCGGGATCGACACGATTGCGTTCGGGCGTTCGCGTCAGAAATTAGAGCAATTCGCGAGTCGGCTAGGCAGCCCCGATCATCTGACGCTTGCCGTAGGGGACGCTATGCGGCCCGACGATATCGCTTCTCAGGCAGGCGGAACAGACGTATGGTTCCATTGCGCGAATGTTCCGTACCACGAGATGACGAATAAGCTGATTCCGCTGGGCGAGTCGGTGATGGAGGCGGCGGACCGCATGGCTGTCCGGGTCGTCGCGATTGACGGTATATACCCATACGGCAGGAGACAATCCGACTCTGTAACCGAGGAGCATCCCAAAGAGCCGCATACTCGAAAAGGAAAAGTCCGCTTGGACTATGAACGGATGTTGTTCAGCAAGCGGTGGAACAAGGCCAAGGTTTTGATCGCCCGATTGCCGGATTATTATGGACCAACAGCCAACGAAGCCTCTTATTTGGGCTCGACTCTGGAGGCGATTGCGGCCGGCAAGATGTCGTTTTTCATCGGCAATATGCATATTCCTCGCGAATATGTCTATTTGCCGGATGCGGCGGCCATGATTGTCGAGCTGGCCGGCAGAGACTTCGCCTACGAACAGAATTGGCATATCCCGGGTGCCGGCTTAATCGCCGGGCGAGACATCGTGAAGATCGCGCATACGGCAAGCGGCAGCATCAAACCGGTCATTCCGTTGAAGAAGCTGGGTTTGTCTCTGCTCGGAATCGTCTTGCCCGTTATGAAGGAAGTGGTGGAGATGCTTTACTTAACCGAAGAGCCGCTGACGCTAAGCAGAGACAAGTACGAACGGTTCATCGGTCCAATCGTGGCAACGCCCTTCCAGGAAGGGATCGCCTCAACGATAAAAGCCTTGAATATGAAAAATTAAGACCGTTGCAGATAGCGCGGGGAACCGAATCACAATAGGGCGAATTCAGTGTGGGGAGAGGGGATGGACAGAAGTGGAGACCACTACAGACTGAACCTGGCCGCCAGACGTTGAATAGCATCCGTCTTGATCAGTTTGTTAATGATAAGGAAACCAAGTGTACCCCCAAGAGTATTGGCTAGAATGTCGTTAATATCCGTACTTCTGCCGTTGCCAAGAGTAATCCGGATGATCAACTGCAGAATTTCAAACGAGAGGCTGAGGAGTAGAGCGAGTTTCGCCATTTTTGTTATGCTGCCGTATTTAGGGTTCAACAAAGGCAGATAGATACCCAGTGGGATCAGCATAATGATATTCAGGATAAAGGTCTTTAAATCGACTGTTAATATAGGGATGTAATTAATCGTTTTGTACCAAGGCGTCTGGTTCGCATATAATCCGATATTTACATCAATCGGAAAGAATACCAAATGGATAACAACGATTAGATAGATGCTGAACGTGAACAGCAAGGTGTATTGCAGAGGTGTAAACTTCCGTTTCTTAACTATAGCCAGTGCCAACAGAACGATCAGAAATACAAGAAACATCGGCAGCAGGACATACCAGGATTCAATGGTGAATTGGATAGACATATGCTTGGAATCTCCCTTCACTAGGCATAGATTATTGATATTAGAAACAAAGACAGACTACGAAGAATAACCTGGGCAGTCTGTCTTCTTATTTATTTGGCAGCAGGCAGCTCAATTCTTGTTTCCAATCCCTTGATATATTGATCCTCATGTACGCTCTCTGAAAAATCATCCTTGATTACAAAAGGCTTCAGAATCAAATATTTGGTCTCCCCGGGTGTTGAGGCATATCGGCTGTCAAAGTTCAGGCTGTTCGCTTCATACTCGCCATCCCCGCCCAGGGTGGCCAATTGGCGGCCTTGATCGTTGAATACGGCTACACCGATATGACGTAATCTGAGTTCATCTTTCATTTCCAACGTAATCATGTTGTTCAATGCAATTGAATAATTCACACGAGTCGTCAATGGGGTCAACTGCAGGTCGATGACGGAGAAAGTAAGCTCTTCATTGGGGACAACAGCATTCGGATGTACAGTTACTATATCTTCCGTGGTTTTATGGAAGGGAACATTCAGTTTAAATTCATGGTCAATTCCGTCCAAGATGACCGTTACATCGGCAATGAATGAGTCGGAAATGGAGCTGGTGCTGGATATATCGAGAACTTCTTCAAAGATTAGCATGTTCGGATGTTCTTCCCCGGCACCCATGTAGGATCCGCCCTTCAGGAACGAACCCGGATCGCCTTGCGATTTTCCGTCAACACTGAAATATACATTCTCAATTGCATTGCTGAGTTTCATTACCTTTTTTCCGTTATCATAGCGGCCATTCTTCAGATTTGGAGCCGTCACACTGACCAGAAAAGCGGCCCGGCTTCCGTCAAAGACCGTCTCTTTCACCTCAAGCTTAATGTCTTTATAGGAAACATTGCTGTTCACGGTTGAGGCAAGCCCAAGGTCACCGGCATTGCGGAGTCCGGTGTCGCCTTCAATAGAGCTGAAGATGCTTCCTATTAAAGGAATATTCTTGATCGAGCCCGCCATGACCGGAGACACGAAGCCGGAAGTGAAAAGTGCTGCTCCGAGGAAGACAGCTGCTGCAGTGACATAGGTTGATGCGCGCAGCCACGAACGTGTGGGTCTGTTAGTACGCTGGGCAGGCAGCTCCGTGAGCGAAGCGTAAGTCTCATCCAGACGTGTGCGGACAAGCGGTGACATCTCCATATCTGTGTTGTTCACCTCTTTCTGTTTTTTCAATTCCATCTGTAGTTTAAACGGATCCATAGTTCATCTTCCCTTCGCGAAAGATTTTAAAATTTTTCAAAAGTGTACCGCGTGCTCTGGAAAGGCGCATCTTGACGGCACTCTCCGAGATGTCGAGGACACTGGCCACCTGCCGCAGCGGCAAGTCTTCAAAATAATGAAGAATGACAACGATACGCTGCTTCTCATCCAGTCGGTCCACGGCTTCTCTCAAATCAACTTTATCGTAGTCGTCGGAGTTTGAAGAAGACGCCAGAAGCTCTGAGCAAACTGCGGTGCGGGAGCGGCCTGACAGAATCGTATTGCATTCATTGATCAGAATTCGGAGGATCCAGGTCTTAAAGAATTTGGGCTCACGAAGGGAATGTATCGATTTATAAGCCTTCAGGATGGTTTCCTGTAGGGCATCTGCGACATCTTCGTCTTTACCCACGATGGATTTGGCCATATGGTGTAAAGAGTTCTCCAAATGCTTGACAAGGCTGATAAAAGCATTGCGGTCGCCCGCTGTCGCTTGAACCGCAAGTTGAGTTAACTCCACATTCCACACTCCTTTTTTCTTATATACAAGTTAGACCGCTCCCGTCGGTATAGGGTCACATTTAATTTTGGAATATAACTATCTTTTGCACTTATCTTGATTCTCCCTTTCTTCATACCCTAGTCTGGACGGCTTGGCTGTCATCAGCAGGACAACTTACACCGTCAACCGGTGGTCATTATGTATTAGCAGTAACAACAATATAAAAGCATCATGCGAAATCAACATTAAATCGAGTCACCAGCCTACCGGGCCAGTCGCTCCCATAGATGATCGGAAGAAGAGCCATAGGGGTAGAACGATATGGGCAAATGACAAAGGGGCGGAGTGGAATCTCCATAGCCGGGAGCGCGTTACGCGAAACGTGTCTCGCAAAATAGACGACAGAGCAGGGGGACGCAACTCGCCCTGCTCTTTTTTGTTATACAGTTGAAATGTATAGTTCGACTGTATATAATAATATAAAGTTCAACTGTACAGTTAGACTGTATATGGGAAGGGGGAGCGCTGCATGAAGCATCCGCTGCTGCCGCTGTCGGAAACGATGCATTATATCTTGCTTTCGCTCAAGGAGCCGCTTCATGGATACGCGATCATGCAAACGGTCGAGCAGATGAGCGCAGGGACTGTCATTCTGGCGGCCGGAACGCTGTACGGGGCCGTGGAGAACTTGAGCAAGCACGGCTGGATCGAGCCGGTGCCGGGCGAGACGGGCCGCCGGAAAGTATACAGGATCACGCAGGACGGAGAACGCATCCTGGAAATCGAGCGAAGAAGGGTAGAGCATCTGCTATCACTTTATGAAACGAGGGATCGCCATGAAAAAACGTAGATGGTTCATCAACCTGCTGAAAGAGGAGAAGTGGCTGAACGATCGGCTGGCCGAAGGATACGCCTGCCGGCGGATCGGCCCGCTCGGCGGGTACACCTTTGAGCCTTCCGGCCGCAGGATGGTTATCCGTCTCGATTATCAGGATCGTATGAGCGCGGGGAAGTACGAGGATTATAAGATGACCTACGCGGATTTCGGATGGACCCTTCTCAAGGGCAGCCGATGGGGGAGCGTGCAATATTGGCAAAAGCCTGCGGACGGGCGCGACGAGATCTTTTCCGATGCCGGCTCGCTGGTTGCCTTTTATAAGCGCCTGACCCATTATGCGCTGACGACGGCATGTCTCTTCTTCATTTACATCTGTGCCGTGTTCAACGGCCACATTTTTAACGCTATGTTCAATATCAAAGCAAGCTATCTGACGGACGGCTTATGGGAGATGGAGGGAGCTTCCTTCTGGCGCGCCTTTCTATTCGAGACCCCATTCGCGATGCTTCGCTTCCTGCCGGCCTGGATCTTTGCGATCTGCTGCCTCATGTGCCTCTACAGCTATTATCAATACTATAAGCTGAAAAAGAAATACGCCTGACCGGCGGCTTATGCCCAAGGCAATAGGCATTGTTCGGGCGACGCGTTCACGAACGCCTGAATGGAGGGCTGACGCAGCGCGCGGCCTTCCCGCCATCTCCACTCGCTGTACTGCACCTTGGCCGTCAGCTTCGGCATCACCCGGTAGGCGTCCTTGTAGCGCTCCGGCCGGTCGGCGAACGGGGAGCCCGGGGCCGCCATCGGCGCCTGCGCCTTCGTCAGGCAACTTAGAACGTGTGAGAGACCAATGCAAAAACATCGCCCAACATATTCTCTATGGAGAATAGGACGGGACGCAGCGGGAAAAATATTGTAAAAAATAAGGGGGTGGGCGCATGGCAACCCTTCCTGATGGGACGTCTTTGCCCAGAATCGGTCAAGGTACGTGGTATATGGGGGATGATCCGTCCAAAAAAAATGAAGAGCTTCGCACGTTAAGACGCGGTGTGGAGCTTGGATTGAACCTGATCGATTCGGCTGAAATGTATGGAGACGGCAGATCGGAGTCCTTGGTTGGAGAAGCGATCGAAGGGATACGAGATCAAGTGTTTCTGGTATCCAAAGTGTATCCGCACAACGCGGGACTGAATCGCATCGCCGGCAGCTGCGAACAAAGCTTGAAGCGGTTAAAGACGGACCGCCTCGACCTTTATCTTCTTCACTGGAGAGGAAGCATTCCTCTAAGCGAAACGGTAGAAGCGATGGAGCAGTTGGTCGAAGCGGGGAAAATTTTGCGATGGGGCGTCTCGAACCTGGACACGGAAGATATGAAGGAACTGTTCGACGCGGCGCGAGGGACGCATTGCATGGTCGATCAGGTGCTGTATCATCTCGGTTCCCGCGGCGTAGAATACGACCTGCTTCCTTGGCTGAGAGAGCGAAAAATCCCGATGATGGCCTACAGTCCGCTCGCCCAGGCGGGCACTTTGCGAAGAGGGTTGGTTGAGCATCCAGCGGTTAAGGAGATTGCCGATCGACATGGCGTGAAGCCGCTTCAGATTCTCTTGGCTTGGTGTATTAGAAGCGGTGACGTGATTGCCATTCCTAAGGCGTCGACAGCAGCGCATGTCGAAGAGAATGCTGAGGCGGAACGTATTAAGCTTACCGAGGAAGACTTGGGGATGTTGGATGAGGCGTTCCCCAAGCCGACTAGAAAGGTTCAGCTCGACATTATTTAAGAAAGCCAGAAAGCCTTCACATGAAAGTTCCCGCAGGTTAGACTTGTTTGATGGATTCCCGAATTTCAAACCGCTGCTTTTCCGTCCGTTTCGACAACTGCAGCACATCTCTCCATGTTCTCTCTTATCGTACATGCGGCACGATGAGCGGAGGAGCAGCGGCTTTTCTTTATTCCAGGGATTATCGATATATCTTGGTTTATGGCCGAATTGATTCCACTTCGGTTTCGCCAGCTCCTCCGACACAGAAAAGATAGTACGTATCTTCCCCTCGGCCACTCGTTCCTATATCTCTCAACCGAAAGACCCGTGGCGTCCTCCTGCATGTCTAGGGAAAATAGCTCGCTATCAACGACTAGGTAACTTGTTCAAGGGACAGAAAATAAACGCTTTGGATAATCATGCCATTGTACTCGGGATCGTCAGGCAGAACGATTTCTCCCGTCAAACCCCTTATTTAGGAACTTGGGGACAATGCTTGGTCGGCTAGGCCAGGAAAGCCAGGAACGGAAGCGCCGAACCCCGGCACTTCCGGAGATCCAGACGTTCACACCGTTTCCACGATCATCGAGAGGCCTTGTCCGCCGCCGATGCAAAGCGCCGCCAGACCGAGCCCGCCGCCGCGGCGGGAGAGCTCGTGCAGGAGCGTCACGAGAATGCGGGAGCCGCTGGCGCCGATCGGATGCCCGAGAGCGACCGCGCCGCCGTTGACGTTGAGCCGCTCCTGCGGCACGCCGAGCTCGCGGCTGACGGCGAGCGCCTGCACGGCGAACGCCTCGTTGAGCTCGAAAAGGTCGATGTCCGCGATGGTGAGCCCGGTCGGGGCCAGCAGCCGGCGCGTCGAGTCAATCGGGCCCAGCCCCATGAACGCAGGATCGAGAGCGGCGCTCGCGTAGCCGCGGATGCGGGCGAGGGGTTTCAGGCCGAGCTCATCTGCCCTGGTGCCCGACATGACGACGAGCGCCGCTGCGCCATCGTTGAGGCCGGAGGCGTTGCCGGCTGTAACGGTACCGTCCCGGCGGAATGCCGGGCACAGCCGGCCGAGCGAATCGGCGGTCGTGCCTGCGCGCGGATGCTCGTCAGTCGAGAACGGCAGCGGCTCGCCTTTGCTGCGTGCCGCTGGCACCGGGACGATCTCGTCCGCAAAGCGGCCGGACGAGAGAGCCTGCTCTGCCTTCTGCTGGCTCCATGCGGCGAACTCATCCTGCTCGGCGCGGCTGATTCCATAGCGTTCGGCGATGTTTTCCGCCGTCTCTCCCATGTGCACGTCGCACATGGCGCACCACAGGCCGTCGCGGATCATGGAGTCGACCAGCGGAGCGTCTCCGAACCGCAGGCCGGCACGGGCGCCGGGCAGCACGTACGGAGCCAGGCTCATGTTCTCCATGCCGCCCGCCACGACGATATCCGCATCGCCCAGCATCACCGACTGGGCAGCCATGACGACGGCCTTCAGGCCGGAGCCGCAGACCTTGTTGACCGTAACGGCAGGTGTCGCAGAAGTGAAGCCTGCTTTCAGCCAGGCTTGCCGCGCCGGATTCTGGCCCAGTCCAGCCTGCAGGACGTTGCCCATGATCACCTCGTCGACATGATGAGGGTCGATGCCTGCGCGGCCGAGCGCCTCCCGGATGACGATGGAGCCCAGCTCGGGAGCCGGCATGCCGGACAGCGAGCCTTGGAAGCTGCCGATTGCCGTGCGTACGGCGCTTACGATCACCGCTTCGTTTGTCCTGCTCATTCAGCAAGCCGCTCCCTGTCCGAACTCTATTGCGGACTTGAAGTCCGCCTCCGTGCTCGCGCGCACATCCTCGATCGTCACGCCCGGCTGCAGCTCGCGCAGCACCATGCCGTCCGGAGTGAAGTCGAATACAGCCAGCTCCGTGATGAGGCGGTCAACGACCCGCTGGCCGGTCAGTGGCAGCGTGCAGGCGCTTTTGACCTTGGATTCGCCGTGCTTGTTCGTATGCTCCATAATGACGACGACCCGCTGCGCGCCGCTGACCAGATCCATAGCGCCGCCCATGCCCTTGACCATCTTGTCCGGGATCATCCAGTTCGCGAGGTCTCCGTTCTCCGACACCTCCATGCCGCCCAGGATGGCCAGTCCGACATGTCCGCCGCGGATCATCGCGAACGACTCGGCGCTGTCGAAGTACGATGCTCCCGCGGCCGCGGTGATCGTCTCCTTGCCTGCATTGATGAGATCCGGATCCTCCTTGCCCGCCTCCGGGTAGGGGCCGATGCCCAGCAGTCCGTTCTCCGAATGCAGCAGCACGTTCATGGTGTCCGGTATATAGTTAGCAACCATCGTCGGCAAGCCGATGCCCAGGTTGACGACCATTCCAGCTTGGATTTCTTGCACCGCGCGCATGACGATAACGCTGCGATTGTCTTTCATTCGGATCTCCTCCTTAGATGCTTCGAACGGTCAGCCGCTCGATCCGTTTCTGATAGCCGGCCCCCTGGACGACCCGCTGCACGTAGATGCCGGGCGTATGGATCTCGTCCGGATCCAGCGAGCCGGCGGGGACGATCTCTTCTGCTTCTGCAATGGCGACCCGGCCCGCGGTCGCCGCGATCGGATTGAAGTTGCGGGACGTTTTGCGGAACACGAGGTTGCCCAGCGTATCCGCCTTCCAGGCTTTGACGAGGGCGAAATCGCCCTGAATGGCTTTTTCAAGCAGATAAGTCTTGCCGTCGAAATCCTTGAGCTCCTTGCCCTCTGCGACGACGGTGCCCACGCCGGTGCGGGTGTAGAAGCCGGGAATGCCCGCCCCTCCGGCGCGGATGCGCTCCGCCAGCGTGCCTTGGGGGACGAGCTCGACCTCCAGCTCGCCGCTCAGGTATTGGCGCTCGAACGTCTTGTTTTCTCCGACATAGGAAGAAATCATTTTCTTGATCTGCTTGGCGGCGAGCAGCAGCCCGAGGCCCCAGTCATCCACGCCGCAGTTGTTGCTGACGACGGTGAGGTCGCGCGTTCCCTGCAAGACGAGGGCCCCGATCAGATTTTCCGGAATGCCGCATAATCCGAAGCCGCCGACGATCAGCGTCGAGCCGTCGCGGATGTCGCGAACGGCCTCCGCCATTGAATTCACTACCTTGCTCATCTGGTTTCTCTCCTTCTTGCAAGCATCTCTCTGTCAAGGGATTGTTACTGGGCGGTGTAGCCTCCGTCGATCAGCAGCGAGGCGCCGGTGACGCCGCGCATTTTATCCCCGGCGATGAGCGCCGCGAACTCCGCGATCTCACCGACGGACAGCAGACGCTTTTGCGGGATAAGCGGATAGAGGATCTCCTCCAGCACGCTCTCCAGCGGCACCCCCCGAGTCCGAGCCAAGTCCTCCATCTGTCCCCGCACGAGCGGCGTATCCACATAGCCTGGGCATAGGGCGTTGACGGTGATGTTGTGGGCGGCGCCTTCCAGCGCCGAGACCTTGGTCAAGCCGATCAGGCCGTGCTTGGCGCTGTTGTAGGCGGCCTTGCCCGCGAAACCGATGACGCCGTTGATGGAGGCCATGTTGATGATCCGGCCGTACTGCTGGCGCTTCATGATCGGGAAGGCGTGCTTGATGCCGATGAAGGCTCCTGTCAGCATGACCTTGAGCATGAACTCGAATTTCTCGACAGGGAACTCCTCGATGGGGGCGACATGCTGCAGGCCGGCGTTGTTGACGAGAATGTCCAGCCGGCCGTAATCAGACTCCGCGCGTCCGATGGCCGCCGCATACTGGCTCTCATCCGTCACGTCGCAGGCCATGCCGACAGGCTCGCCCCCCTCTTCATGCCGAAGCGATGCGGCCGCCGCTGCCGCCGCGTCTCCCCGGACATCGGTCAAGACGACGGTAGCTCCTTCGCGGGTCAGAGTCCGGGCGATCTCCAACCCGATCCCGCTGGCCGCGCCCGTGACGAGCGCGACCCTTCCTTCCAATGTCGATGACTTCATCGTGGTTGCCCTCCTATTTGGATTACAGGAAAATAGACAGCACGGCCGCGATAGCGAATACCGTCAGCGTCTTGATGATCGTAATGGCGAAAATGTCCTTGTACGATTGGCGATGGGTCAGGCCCGTGATCGCCAGCAGCGTGATGACGGCGCCATTGTGCGGGAGCGTATCCATGCCGCCGGACGCCATGGATGCGATCCGGTGGAGGAGCTCCGGGCTGATGCCCGCGGCTTGGGCGGCGGAGAGGTACGTTTTGCTCATGACCTCGAGCGCGATGGACAGCCCCCCGGATGCGGAGCCGGTTATGCCTGCGAGCAGGTTGACGGAGACGGTCTCGGACAGCAGCGGCGCGCCGTTCATGCTGTGGATCCAATCTTGGATCGCCTTGAATCCTGGAAGCGTCTTCACGACATTGCCGAAGCCGACCTCGGAGGCGGTATTGAAGATGGCGAGCAGCGCGCCCATCGCTCCGGCGGTCAGGCCGGCGGCAAGCTTGCCCTGGACCTGGCGGACGTTGATGCAGAGCGCCGCGATGATGCCGATCGACAGGGCGATGATCAGCGCCCAGATCGACGAAACGGTCTTGACGTTCGCGATGTTGAACGATTTGAGGAGCTCTTCTCCGTACCAGGTGTTGACGGTCAGAGCGCCTCGGCTGAGCAGGAAGTTGAACACGAGCACGAGCGCGAGCGGCAGGACGGACAGCCAGATGTTGGGATAGCTCGCTTCTCCGGCACTCTCCGGCTCGTTCTTGTGGTTCTCGCCGTAGCCTTCGCCCGCGAGCTCCGCTTGCCGGCGCCGCCGCTCCAGCCAGTAGAGGCCGGCAACGAAGATAATGGCTCCGCCGACAATTCCCGTGATCGGAGCGGCGTAGGAATCGGTGCCGAAATAAGCAGTGGGAATAATGTTCTGGATCTGAGGGGTGCCGGGAAGAGCGTCCATCGTGAAAGTGAAGGCGCCAAGAGCGATCGTTCCGGGTATGAGCCGCTTGGGGATATTGCCTTCCCGGAAGATGGCGGCTGCGAACGGATAGACCGCGAACGCGACGACAAACAGCGAGACGCCGCCGTACGTCAGTACGGCGCAGGCGAGGACAACCGCCAGGATGGCCCGCTTGGCTCCGAGCGACCTCACGATTACTTGGGCGATCGACGAGGCGGCTCCGCTGAGCTCCATCACCTTGCCGAATATCGCGCCAAGCAGGAAAATGGGGAAATACGTCTTGATGTAGTTCGCCGCGTTGACCATATACACCTCGGTGTAGCTGGGCATGAGCGCCTTGCCCGAGATCAGGACGGCGAGCAAGGTGAAGATTGGCGCGAACACGATGACCGGGAAGCCCCGATAAGCGAAATACATGAGCAAGCCAAGCGCAAGAACGATTGCTGTAACCTCAAGAAACATACTCGTGTCCCCTCCGCCTCCGGTTTGATAAAACGCTTTCATGAATGGCAACATCAGTTTACAACTCGCGGGAGGGAAGGTAAAATTCAGAGATCGAATCCTTATCATTCCAATTTCCTATGGATCGGGGCTATTCCGATGGAAATCAGACATCTTCACTACTTGCTTGAGATCGCCAAGCAGCAGAATATAACGAAAGCCGCGGAAGCGCTTCATTTGACCCAGCCTACCTTGAGCAAGATCGTCAAAGCGATGGAGGATGAGCTGGGCGTTCCGCTGTTCGACCGCTCGAGCAAGCAGCTTCGGCTTACCGACGCGGGCACCGCCGCCATCAAGCGGGTGCCGTCGGTGCTGCGCGCCGTCCAGGATGTGCGCACCGCGATCGACGATGTCGCCCGGCTCAAGGTCGGCAGCATCTCGATCGGCTTGCCTCCCGTGATCGGCTCGGTCTTTTTTCCGCGCGTCGTGTCGCCGTTCCAGCAGCTGTATCCGGACGTCTCGTTCCAGATGGCTGAAGAGGGGGCGAAGAAAATCGAAGCGATGCTGATGGGGGGCGACCTGGACATCGGCGTCGTCGTCGGTCCGGTGGACGAGGAGGCGTTCCACGCCATCCCGTTCATCCGGCAGCGGCTCGCGCTCGCCGTGCACGAATCGCATCCGCTCGCGGACCGCTCGTCTGTGTCGATGGGCGACTTGGAGCAGGAGGCGTTCATCTTGTTCGCCTATGGCTTCGCCGTCCGCCAGCATGTCCTGCGCGCGTGCCAGGCTGCCGGCTATGAGCCGCGCATCGTCCACTCCAGCTCCCAGTGGGACCTGATGGCGGAAATGGTCGGGGCGGGAGCCGGCATCACAATCTTGCCCGATCCGATCTGCAGCAAGATCTCCGATCCGCGCATCCGCATCATCGGGCTGGACGATCCGGTCATTCCTTGGGATTTGGATGTCATCTGGCCCAGGGACAAGTACGTCTCCCACTCCGTCCGTATGTTCATTCAGTTCATTACTTCGCTGAGGGACGGCACCTCGTGCCCTGTCCTTCCTATCTGAGGATAGGATGCCAGCGGCTGCAGGGGCCTTTCCTCTCAGCCTTTCGTTCCTCCTGAGATATTTCCTCAGCTGCCACTCAGAGCTCATCCATTCATTCCCCTAATATCCCCAGACTCCGCGGCCTAGGGCTACAAATAAAAGCAGCGCGAGGAAAACCAGGTTTACGCCAATTTCTTTGAATTCTTTGCGCTTGCGCTTGGAATATGGCCCCGAATAGAACAATAGCGCCAAGCCCGCTGGCGGCTAGGGGCGTTAGGAAGGATGCGATATTCGTCGCTTGAGGCAGAATCAATCCAAGCACTCCAAGCAGTTCGGCGATACCGATAAAGAAAACGGATCCTCTCGAAACGTCCTTGACCCAAGGCCAGGACGATTATGCTTTTTCATACGGGGATGCCTTCATCCAACCGGAGAAAATAAATCCTGCTGCCAATAATCCTTGTACAATCCATAACGTAACATTCATGATGGGGCAGCTCCTTTATTTGTACTTTCACAGCTCCTAGGACTATGTATTGTAGGCTGGTTTATTTGGAGTAGGCACTTGAAATAGACCTGGGATGCAAAAGCAGTAGGGTTCAGCTTGCAACCGAACAAGGCATGCAGAGCCTTGCGGGAATAATCGCCGCAGCTCTGTTTTTCAATGCAGACATAACAAAGAAAGATGGAGGAATCCCTCAAGATCCTCCATCTTTCATCTTTCCTTGTCGAAGCAATATGCCGCTGCTTGCCGTGCGGCTGCGCCTGAGCTAGAGACCGTAGATGCGGCTGTACTTCTCTTCCAGGTAGTCCACCAGATAGTCGGCCTTCAGATCTTCGCCTGTGACCTGGCGGATAAGCTGCTCCGGCGTATAGAGCTTGCCGTGACGATGAATCTTATCCTTCAGCCATTCCTGGATGCCTTCGAAGCGGCCGGCTTCGATGTCGGCATAGAAGTCGGGCTTCTCGCGCAGAATCGTATTCAGCAGCTGGGCTGCGTACAAGTTCCCGAGGGAGTAGGAAGGGAAGTAGCCGAAGCCGCCAAAGGACCAGTGGACATCCTGCAGGACGCCTTCCGTATCGTTGGCAGGCGTAATGCCGAGGTATTCCTGCATCTTCTCGTTCCAGATCGCCGGCAGCTCCGCCACCTCGATGTCTCCGTTGATCAGCGCCTTCTCGATCTCATACCGGATCATGATATGAAGGTTGTACGTCAGCTCATCCGCTTCCACTCGGATCATCGTAGGCTGCACGCTGTTGATCGCCCGGTAGAAGTCATGCTGGCTGACGTCTTCCAGCTGCTTCGGGAAGTGCTCCTGGAGCTTGGGATAGAAATACGTCCAGAACGACTCGCTGCGGCCGATCATATTTTCCAGGAAGCGGGACTGCGACTCGTGGATGCCGAAGGATGCTCCGCTGGACAGAGCGGTTTCTTTGAAGCGTGGATCGATGTTCTGCTCATAAATGCCATGTCCTGCCTCGTGAATCGTCCCGAATACCGCAGAACGCACATTATTCTTGAGATATCGGGTCGTAATTCGGACATCCCCGGTGTTTATGGACAGGGCGAACGGATGAACCGTCTCGTCCAGCCGTCCCGCGTTCATATCGAAGCCGAGGATCGGAAGGAAGTAGTGATTGAATTTTTTCTGCTGATCAACCTCGAATGCTTGCTCGAAGACGGCTGTCGAAGGCTTATTGCCGGAGCTGTTGATCCTCTCCAGCAAGCCCACGCTGCTCTCTCTCAGCTTGGCGAACAACGGATCCAGTACCGCCACGCTTAAACCCGGCTCGAATTCATGCAGGAGCGCGTCATAAGGATGCTGATCATAGCCGAAAATTTCAGCCATCTTGCGGTTATAGTCAACGATCTTCTCCAAATAAGGCTGGAAGAGGGAGAAGTCGCTCGTCTCTCTGGCTTCTTCCCAGGCATCGTTGGCTTTGGAGGTGAGGACGACATAATCGCGGTACATTTCTTCGGGGATTTTCTTGAAGCGCTCATATTCCTCGGTGCGATCCCGAATCTGCGCCTGCGTGATTTCGTCCAGTTCAGCCTTTACCTCAGGAGCAGAGAGGATGCGGAGCAGAGAGCCCATCTCTTCCGATACGGATAATTTGAACTGTTCCGTTCTGAACGTCCCGATTGCTTTGGCGAACAAGTCTCTCCCTTTCTTGGGAGCGGTCACCTTCTGATCCCATCCGACCAGACTCGAAATCATGCCTAGATGAGCGATCTTCTCTTCCAATGCTTTATACTGGTCGACAGCTGTCCGAATGTTTGGATCGAGGGATTTCAGTTCCATGCAAAAGCCTCCCATTAGAAACGATTGTTGTTGCCCTCACAAAAAAGACTGGTCAGTCTATTTTATTTAATCACTTTTTTTTCCTGTCATCAAGTGAATTTATGAACAGAAATATCCAGGAGATTTCCGCGGCAGCGGAAGAGGTGCCGGCGAGCTCCATCCACCAAGGATCGCCGGCGAACTTTCCGCAGCTGGCGCGAAAATGAGCGAGACGGTGCCGGGCATGAGCTTCCCAGTTGTCTTGAAGCAATTGCCTTACATAAGGCGAAGTAAACGTCCGCCATACCGTATTTCGTTCGCGCGCCGACATCTTCTCGTAATTCCCGTAAATGAGGCTTGCAGCCCTGTTCCATGCCACCATATTCAGCCGTTGATCCGTAATACAGGCCGGACTTGGTCCCTGCAGTGAAGGCTGGTTGAGGCATTTTATCGAAAAAGCAACTAAACGCTTGCGGTGAATGGAGAACTTCCGAATGCATGAATCGGGATCATTCCAAAATGCGGAGAAGGTCTCTCCGGAATCCGGCTCCAGCATCAAGAACCCGCGTCCGGCGCGGGTTCTTGATGTCTGCGGTTCCTCGTTAATCAATCGTCGCCACTTTCCACTCGCCTTGTTTATTCTTGAGCAGCGAGATGAGGCCGCTGCCCATCGTCAGGTAACCGTTGGAGTGAATGGCCTGATAAGTGAAGGCGTAATCGATCCTCTTTGTATCCGCGGGCTGCCCTTCGTAGGATAGGAAGTCGAAGCGGTATTGAATATCGGCGTACAAAAGAAAATCGAAGGCTTCCGCCGTCTGCGGAGAATATAGGGAGGAGCTGAAAAGCTTACGGTCTCCCGTTGCCCAGCCGTTCAGGAAATCCATGACGGCATCTGTCATCTGCTCGGTTCCCTTGCCGCTCAGCTGGGGGCGTGTGACGTATACACCGGGCTTGGGCAGCTTTTTCTTTTCCAGAAATTGAGCGTTCTCAAGCATCTTCGTGAATATCGGGAGCATCCGCTCCCGATATTCTATCGCCGTCCGAATCTCTGCGGTATAAGGCTTGCCATGCGCCGTGAAGGCAAAATAATCGACGGACGTTTCCCGGTCGCGGACCGTTCCCTTATATTCCTTGTACTTAATCCATAACGGATCCTGTTCGGAGGTCTTTAAGGCCATGGAACCAGAGCGAAAGAGCAGATGGTTCCGATGATCCGAGGTTCCCCACGCCTTTCCCTTTCCTTCCTCGAACTCCTCAAGCGCAACCGGAACGAACACGGCAATCGGAGTGAGGGAATCGCTGAGCAGCTTGGTCTGCGTTTCCTGCCCGTCCACCATGAAGCTTCGGCCCGAACCGTCATAATCAGGCATGATTCCATCCGGGAACAGCGACTCGGAGGCGGCAGGCGCATCTGGAGAAGGGCCTGGTGCAGTTGGTCGGGGAGATGCTGCTCCTGCAGGCGGCGAGGCCGCAAGCTGCACCGTGGATTCCGAAGCGGGCTGGCGGCTGCGCGGCGCTTCTTGATCGGCACCGCAGCCTGCGGCGAGCACTAGCGTCAGGAGCGAAGCTGCGGCGTAGTTGACGTTCCGATTCATCCTAGGATCACCTCATCCATCAGACGTCGGGAATTTGAAAATGGTTACTGTTTTCCAGAGAGAGTTTGCTGCTTCCCCTGCACGGAATGATCATGGCTGGAATCTCCATTCCCGCACCACTTCGCGCTCATCCCGGCTCACCTCTGCAAAGCCGAGAGAAGCATAAAGGCCGGATGCCCGCATGTTGTCGGGCCGATGACCGAGCTTGATCGTGCCGCCCAATTGCTTCTCCTCGATATATCGCATGAGCTCTTTCATTCCGGAGCGTCCAAGCCCTCTTCCTTGGAACTTGCGATCCAGCATAAAAGCCATGATCCAGCAGCTTCCGTCAGAGGGATCGATAGCGTACACCGCGAATCCCGCGAGTTGTTCATCCGTGTACATCGCGAGAGGAGTGAACCCGCAATAGGCGGACTCAGCGAGCCAATAGACCGCAGGTACAGGAAATACGTCCTTCTGCTCGTCCGTGACTTCAAGCTGGGTGCAAGCGTACCAGTTATTTGGATCGATGGGTCGCAGTTCTACTGTCGGCCTCAAGCGGTACCGCAGCCGATCGCACGCCTTCAAGAGCTTGATCCGAAGCTGAAGAGCCCACTCGGGCGAGCGATGGATATCCATATTCTCCACGCTGCGGAGGAGACGTGCGAACGCATACAGGTCTGCAAACCTTTGAAAAAGAGGGAACGTCTGCACACAGCGTTCATCCAACGGTTTAATGGACCGATACCCGATTAGAAAATGCTCGATTTTCCGCTGGGCGCCGGCATCCTCTTGCTCCGCCAGATCGCTCAGGGCCGATGCTGCATCCATCCCGTACCAGTGGATCATGGCATCGTCAAAATCGATGACGGAAAAGCGGGATTCCTCTTCGTCATAAAAAATATTGTCCGTTTCGAAGTCATAATGAATCAAGCCCATATGTCTCTCTTCAGTCGGAAGCTTGGAGAGCTGTTCACGGATGCGTTCTAGCTCGTGCCGGGCCATTTCCTCCGAGGGATGCCGCTGCAATACGGAGGCGATGAAGTTTAGGGCGTCCATCCAGCTTTGTCGGGATTTCGACACGGCCGAATAAGACTCGGATAAAAGATGCAGCGAAGCAAGCGACCTTCCCCACTCTTCGGCATGCCGATCCGTCATGAGATCTAGCGGAATATGGTTTCCCTTGGCTTGTTCAAATACAACGCCGAAGTACGATCCATCTGCCGTCCGGATCGTTTCGATCCAGTTGCCGTATCGGGATAGGACAGGAGCGGCAGCCGGATAGCCGGACGATATCAGATACAGGATGAAATCAAGCTCTGCCCGAATATTCTCGAGACTGTTGTCCTCTTCATGGATATACCGTAGAAATTGCCGAACGCCGTTTCTTTCAGACAAGTAGACAAAATTGCTGCTTGCTCTCCAAAACGTCAGCGTGTTGGCATCATGCTCCCAGCATGAAATCAGTTGTTTGGCCGAGGAATCGTTTTCCGTTCCCCGTACCATGTTTTTTAGCGACATCATTTCCGGTTGCCTCCCATGGCCTAATGAGAGGTGTAAGGGTTACAAATAGCGACCTCTCACAGGTTCATTTGTATGTTCGTTCGTCTTCAACCACCATCACTCCTCAATCGTAGTAGGGATTTAATGTTTAGGTTTGGAGCGGATTAAATCTTTCCCTCGTAAAATATGGTTGAATATATTCCCAGTAGGATCAAGGGGTAATTTAGACTAAAGAGTTTTATACGAAGAGAGCCGGGGGCGGCTGTTTGCCGAGTGAATTCCGAGGGCACGAGCAGCATGGCCGGCAGATCGCCGCTGTCGATGCGGGGAGCGCCTATATCGCCTATTTGCTTGAAGATGGAATAATCGTACATGGTCGAAAAGAGCGAGAAGCAAGTGCCCAAGCCGGCCAATACAGAATCGATTCAAGACGAAATAAAATGATGCTGAAATCCGATCGTCTTGCTGCTATCGGTCAGGATGGCGGCGAAAAGAGCCACGAGGACAGCGTATCCTGCCGCGTACAGCATCGTTAAGTCCGAGCGCCCTCGGGATGTAGAGAGCCGAGGTTCCCTCCGGGAGATGGCCGAAGCCGGATAGAAGCGAGGCTTCAATCGTGCTTACGACCGGAAAGACCGAAAAGGACACCCTGCGAGGTGTCCCTTAGCGCTTTCATGCTGAATCTGGAGCCTGAAGCCCGGGCAGCGGGCCTACTCTCCCGCGAATCGCTCGAACGTTCTCTGGAAAATCTGAATCGACTGCTCCACCGTCAGATTGCCCATCGGGTTGAAGCGGTTCTGGCCGACGCCCTGCATCAGGCCGAGACCGACGGAGCGGTATACGTCCGCCTTCGCCCACGAGGCGATCGCCTCGTCATCTGCGAACGCGCCGGTTGGAGCGGCGGATCCCGGCGGCTTTCCGGCAACGCTTGCCAGCTTGCTCTCCAGCCGGGTCAGCAGGGCCGCGGCCTCCTGGCGGGTAATCTTCGCCAAGGGAGCGAACTCGGTCGGGGAGACGCCGCTGATCAGTCCGGCAGACACCGCCTTGGAGACGTTGGAGTCGCTCGTATCCTGAAACGGCTTCCGGTCTGCCGGAAGGCTGCTTCCCGTGGTGTTTTCATAAACCCCGACGAGCATGCGCACGAAATCTATGCGGCGGATCGGCGTCTGGTACTGCGTGTCCAGGGAATAGGGGATGAGACCGGCGCCCTTCGCCTTCGCATAGGCTTCCTTCGCCCAGCCGCTCGGGGTGTCGCCCGGCGCTGCCGGCCGCACGGTGACGTAGAGCGAGTTCTCCTGTCCCAAATAGTTGCTGTAGCGGATATAAGCAGCGCCCGCCTTCAAGCCGCGCAAGACGCCGGAGGAATCCACCGACGCGACGGACGGCTCGCTCGATTCCAGCTGTCCCGCCATTCCGCCTGCCACAGCGCCTTCCCCCGTTGAATAGAGGCGCAGCGGGACGCTCTCGCCCGGTGCAAGCGCGACCGCATCGCTGCCGAACCGTTTCATTTCCGTCATCCGGAAGAAGACGGTATCATATTCGATCGACGTTTCCGGACTGGCTTTGGAGCGGAGGCCGTCTATGCGCACGTGGAAGCGGTCGTCCTCTTTGAAGTCCGATATTCCGTCCGGACGGAAGATAATGCAGACCGGAATGCCGCCGTAACCGCCTTTGTCGACACGGAAGTATTCGCCGGACTTGTCCGTATCCGACTTGTCCAGCGTCCATTTCCGGCCGTCTTCTTGCCGGGTCACCGTTACGGTGATGGAGTCCGTGTCGTTTTTGTCGTACCGGTCCGTGTTCAGCGATACCGACCAGGCGTCCGAGGGCGAGAAGGCTTCGGACGGGAAATAACCTGCTGCCGGCCAGCCGATGAAATCATAATCGACGCTGCCAGCGGTCCTTCCTTTGTCAAAAACGTACATGGAGGAGTACGGCGACCCGTAACCGCCCGTCTCGACTGCCCGGACATAGCCGAACATCGTCCGGGTCATCGCCGGATTCAGGATCCATCTGCGGTGGCCGACCCGGTCGATATTGCTTGGATCGCTGTCCGACATGTAGCCGAGGACGCTGCTGTACAGCGTCGGGCTGCCCATATAGAGGTTGCTGCTGCTTGCTCCTGCATAACCCAGCTTGTACGGTCCCTCCTCCATCCCGGCCGGCTTGGCCGGAGAGTGGCTGAGCTGATCGTTCAGGGCGTTGATCAGCGATGCGCTCTGCTGCTGCCGATGCAGGGTCCAGTCCGGCTGCACGTCATCGGGGACTCCGGCCAAATAACGGACGAAATTCGTCGCCCGCACTCCGTCTTCGATATACTCGGCTTTTAATTTGCCTTCCTGGAAAGGAGCTGTCAGACTCGGCAATTGCTCGTAAATGTCGTTCCCGCTCATATAGGCAAAGGACCGCTTCATGGGCAGGTAGCTCTGCATCCATTTCTCGACGATCTCTTCCTTCGTTCTCGCGGCGGTTGTCTTCCCTATGCTGTCTGCGGCTTCGGCTGTCTGCGGCCATACGGCCAGCATGCCTGCGGCCAGGGCGCATGCGCAGAAGGCGGCCGTCGTCCTCGGCATCCATTCGCGAGGTTTCCAAGCGGTTTGATTGCGGTTCATTCGTTCCCACCCTCTTCACTCTATTCATCTGATGCCTTCTTCTCGTTATCGGCGGTAACGGGAATAATCGGTAGGCCGCAAGACGAGTGGAGGACGAAATGGAGGAAGAAGCCGATAGCCTGCAAATGAGAGCGGGCTGTCGGCTTCAAAAGAGGGCATGAATGCCGGTTGTTGCTGGCACAGGGAGAGACAGGAAAGATGCAGGAAGGATGCAGGAAGGATGCAGGAAAGATGCAGGAAAGATGCAGGAAAGATGCAGGCTCTCTTCAGGCCCTCTTCGGCCCTCTTCAGGCCCTCTTCAGGCCCTCTTCAGGCCCTCTTCAGGCTACCTCTTGACCGCCAAGCAATAGTTCACATGATCGAAGGCCGTAATCGGGTGCTCGGGCTGGCTCTCATTATAGGCGTGAAACAGCTGCTCGGTAATTTCCTCCGGATTCAGATGCTGATCAATCCGCAAACCCATCTCTTCGAGCATCCGCTCCAGCTCGGAGCAGGAGTAGCCTGCCTGCATCGGCTCGCCCGCACGCGCGGTCATCATGAGCTGCTTCTGCACCCGCTCGCCTGCCTGAGGAGTGAATGTCTGCTCATCAGGATAATCGAAGACGATGCCGCTGCCGGCCGGAAGCAGGGAAACGATGCCGGACAACAGCTGCCGGAAATCGTCTTTGGCGAGGTAATAGCTGATGCCCAGCAGGCTGCAGAAGCTGAGCCGATCGGGATTGAACCCGGCGCAGGCCAGCACATGTCTCTGCCAATCCGGCTCGCGGAGGTCGACGGCGATGTGATGAAGATTGGGAGGCCGGTCCATATGCAGGGCGGACACGCGTGCATGCTTGTCGGCGGCCGTAACGGGATGGTCGAGCTCGAAGATCTCGAGCTTGGAGGCCCATTCCGGCTGGCGATAGGCGAACGTATCGTAGCCTGCGGCGAAGATGAGGTACTGCCTGGCTCCAAGCGCGGCGGCCGCAGCCAGTGCCCGCTCGGCAAATGCCGCCCGGCCGAGCGGAGTGGGTGAAAGCTGATGGTCGACAACCTTGCGGAGGGCTTGCTCCTGCGTCCCTGAGAACCCGGGCTGGAAGAACGCGATCGCCTGCGACATGTTGCTGGAGATTCCGTCGTATTCTTCATCGGTCAGCAGCTGCCTGGCGATCCGGTCGTCGAAGATTTTGACCGGATTGTGCTCGGCGTGGTAGGCGCGCGAGAACGCGCTGACAAGTGCGGTCAAGCTTTTTGATTCCATGATCATCACCTCTATTCCGTTGTATCATCGGGACGTGGCGAAAAACAACACTTGACTTTATTGTATTTTTATGGTATAATTTATCAAATATTTTTACATAGTTCACTATTCTGTCATATTTGAGGCGATTTTATTGTTCAGTCATACACGAATCTCCGCTGCGACCAATAGCTGAAGAGGAACAGGGAGGCTTCCGTCATCAGCTTGGCCGCGACGAGCGGGATGCCGATGCTGGCATGGAAGAAGAGCATCAAGCCGTAGTTCAGCAAGACGATCACGATGACGAGCGAGAAGTACCGGGGCAGCGATTTTGTGATCGCGGCCTCTTTGCCATGGGGGAAAACCATGCGGCGATTCATCGTGTAATTGAAGATGGAGCTGCATATCCGCGCTCCGATGACCGACAGGAGCAAGCTGGACGTCAGCCATTGAAGCAGGAGCAGCAGCGAGAAGTCCAGGATCGCGGCGAACCCGGAGGACGCGCAGAACTTCAGGAATGGAAAATAGATCCGGGCGGAATCGGCGAGCGGACGAAAGTGGGAGGACTTGTTGTCTTCCAGATAGACCGTGTCGATCGGCACCTCGACCAGGCCATAACCGGCTTGGGGAGCATCAAGCAGCATGTTCATCTCGTATTCGAAGCGCTCGCCCGGCACTTCGCACAGCCAGTCCAGCATGTCGGAGGAATACCCGCGCAGGCCGGTCTGCGTATCCTGGACAGGCCTTCCTGTCGCGAGGGCATAAACCATTCGCGTCGCCGAATTTCCGAAGCGGCTCCGCATGGGAACCTTGCCGGTGAATTGCCGGCTGCCGAGCACGATATGGCGGCGATGCTCGCGGACGGCTTCCGTAATCCGTACAATATCTCCAGGCAGATGCTGCCCGTCGCTGTCGGCGCAGACGACGCCCTCGCCGCCGCCCTGCCGCCGCACATAGTCGAAGCCGGTCTTGAGCGCGCTGCCTTTGCCTTCGTTCGACCGATGCGTCAGCACGGTGCAGCCCGTTTTCTCCAAGGAATCGAAGATCGTCCGGTATTGCTCGCCGCTGCCGTCGTCCACGACCAGGATCGGGTCGGAACTGACTGCCTTCAGGCTGCCGACAAGGGCGAGAAGGCGCTCGTCAGGCTCGTATGAGGGAATAAGGATGGTCATATCGGTTGCCTCCTTGTCAGGACTGGGGAACATAGATAATGTCGCTCACGCCTCGCTCGTTGCCCTTGCCGAGAGGATTGTTCACGACCCGGCCCATGAAGTACATCGTGGACGATCCGCCTCCGTCGAGATTGTAGGCTTCGGTGGCGCCGAGCTTCTTGAACAAGTCCGCGAACTCGGTGAGAGTCATGCCGCGGCTGTAGCCGCTGCTCCTTCCGTCGACCACGACAAACACCAGATGGTTGGGAGCGATCATCCCGATTCCGGTCCGCGGATTGGAGTCTTGAATGGAACGGTTGCCGAAGTTGCTGTCGATGCGCACGCTGCTGAAGTCGCCTGCGACCTCGCCGTCCTTCACGAGAACCGGCCCGAAGGAGAACGTGTTCGTCGCTCCCTCGGCAAGCAGGTCGGCCGAGGAGGTCTGCTCCTCGTCATAGGTCTGCAGGGTGCCGTTGCCGAGCAGGGCCAGGCCGTCGCGCGCCGGCTCGTCCCGGTACAAGGTGCCGTTGCGGATGATCACTCCATCGCTGCGGAAGCCGTAATAGTCGCCGTTGATCGCCAGCACGGCGTTGTTCGCCGCGGCGATCGCCGACGTGTTTTCGGTAATGTTCGTGCCGAAGGTGTTTTTGGCCAGGGCGGTCAACACGTTCGGGGTGTCGGCAAATTTCACGTCCGCCACGAAGTAAGTGACGGCATCGGAACCGGAGCCGGTCTGGACTTTCTTGATGCTTATCGTCCGGTTCGCATCGGAGTAGTTCCAGTCATCCGACTGGACTTGCGCCGTGGAAGAAGCGGCCGTCGTCTGCCCGACGGCGGTGCTGTTCGGGGCGACGACGACTTCGGCATGCTCGATCAGATAGCGGTCTGCCAGACGGTACAGGATGGTGGAGAGGATGAGGAGGGACATCGCGATGATAGCAATGATTTTGGTTTTTTTGCGCCGGTGGAACATGGCCGATCACTCCTTCAAGAGGTTGTTGCCGTTATCTTAGATCCGCTACCTGTAATGAAACTTAAATGGGAGGACGCCAATCAGGCCAGCCGCAGAAAATGCATTTACAATCTTGCCTGATTTCAGTATCATCAAAAGTAAATTCCGACTGTGCGTGACTGGCGGAGCATGGGTCCAACCATGAGGGAGCGCACGGATACAGCAGCCGTACGCCTGGGCAGAGGTAAGGGGGATACCCCTTACCTCTTTGCGTTTTTAAGCGGACAAAAAAAGGAGAGCTGCAGAAATGACGGAGCAAACGCTGATATTGGATGGGGCCCGAGTGGCCGGGGAAATCAAGGAGCAGTTGGCCAAAAGAGTCGAGACTCTAGCCGGCAAAGGAGTCGTGCCGTGCCTGGTTACGATTCTGGTGGGAGACGACCCGGCTTCCGAGACCTATGTCCGGATGAAGGGCAATGCCTGCCGGAAGCTCGGCATGGAGTCCAAGAGGATCCATCTCGATTCGGAAACGACGACAGGGGAGCTTGTGGACGTGATCCGCGGATTGAACGAGGACCCTGCCGTTCACGGCATCCTGCTGCAGCATCCCGTGCCGGAGCAGATTGACGAGAGGGAGGCTTTCGAGGCCATCGCGATCGACAAGGATGTGGACGGGGTCACGGCGCTCGGCTTTGCGCAAAACGCCTTCGGCTACGCAGCCTATCCATCCTGCACGCCTGCCGCCATCGTCGCCATTCTCGACTATTACGGCCTTCCGATCGAGGGCAAGCATGCCGTCGTCGTGGGACGCAGCCCGATCCTTGGCAAGCCCGTGTCGCTCATGCTCCTGAACCGCAACGCGACCGTGACCGTCTGCCACTCCAAGACGCAGCGGCTGAACGAGATTGTCGGACTTGGCGATATCGTCGTGGCGGCCGTCGGCAAGCCGAAGTTCATTCAGGGAGAATGGATCAAGGAAGGCGCCGTCATTCTCGATGCCGGCTACAACGAAGGAAATGTCGGCGACGTCGACTACGAGGCCTGCGCCCTTAAAGCGAGCGCGATTACGCCGGTTCCCGCGGGCGTAGGTCCGGTCACGATCGCGATGCTGCTCAAGCATACGGTGGATGCGGCGGAGAAAGCCCTTTCCGCCCGCTGATTGAAGACGGGAGCGGGATGAAGCCTAGGATGGACTGGACGAGAGAGGACCGGCTGCTCATCGTGAATGCCGACGATTTTGGACTGACCCGAGGGACCAACGATGCCGTCATGGATCTGTTTGCCCGCAGCTCGATTACTTCGGCATCCCTCATGATGACAGGCGCTGCCGCCAAGGAAGCCGTTGGCTCCGCCAGCCCTAAGGCCCGGAGCCATACGGGCATCCATCTTACGCTGTCCAGCGGAGAGACGTCGCCTCAGGCTCCTTTATATCGAGGGAGGGCGCTGCGCAGCTTGGTCGATGAGGATGGATTTTTCCATGCCGACATCTCGCTTCTGGAACGGCAGGGCGATCCCGAGGAGGTCAGGCTCGAGTTGGAAGCCCAGATCCAGGGCGCCATACAGGGAGGCATCGATCCGACCCATCTGGACAGCCATGCCGGAAGCGTGCTTGGCCTCCATACGGGCAGGGATTTTCTGGAGCCTGTATTTGAGCTTTGCTGCCGATACGGGCTTCCTTTCAACCTTCCTTTGGGAATCGTGGAGCAGCCTTCTTTCAGCTCGGAGCAAAAGGAAAGATTTCAAAGGCGGATCGATTCGGCCCGGCGAAGAGGGATTGTCCTCATCGACGATATGGCGTCCCTGCCCTATTGTTCATCGGGCAGCTATGAAGAAGCCAAGCGGCAGCTGATTGAAATTCTAAGAGGCCTTAGGCCGGGAATCACGCAGCTGACGCTGCATCCTTCGCAGGTGAAGGAGGAGCTGAAGGCCGCGACAGCCTGCTTCCGCGAAAGGGAAATGGAGTACCGCCTCTTGATCGACCGCGACATCCGGCTGTTGTTGGAGACGGAGAAAATCAAGCTTCTGTCCTGGAGAGAGATCCGGGAGCTGCAGCGAGCGGGTTCGCGGGCTTGGCGAAGCCCGTGATTCTCTTTGAACGCAGCCTATTGCAACGGGGTGAAAGGGCATTGACCATTTGCCGCTCCGCTGACGGATGAGCAGGGAAGAGATGGCTTGATGCTCGCGGAACAGATTCTCGACAAGGATACGCAAGAGCTGAGCTTTTCAGGGAACGGTCGGCTTTTTTGGGGGCAAGCTATAGGGGAATGGAAAAGGGGCTGCCGAGTCTTGCTCGGCAGCCCTTAGAGTGCCGAAAAAGTGGTTATGGGTTGCAAATAAGGCCCAAATCGGTCCTTGGAGCGAAGCGAGAGTGGTCATGGGTAGCAAATAAGGCCCGATTTGGGCCTTGGAGCGAAGCGAAAGTGGTCATGGGTTGCAAATAAGGCCCGAATCGGTCCTTGGAGCGAAGCGAAAGTGGTCATGGTTTGCAAATAAGGCCCGAATCGGGCCTTGGAGCGAAGCGAGAGTGGTCATGGGTTGCAAATAAGGCCCGAATTGGGCCTTGGAGCAAAGCGAGAGTG
>NZ_JBKFAO010000018.1:0-63208 GCF_053345695.1 Paenibacillus sp. D51F
GGCCTCGCGCGGCCTCGAGCCGCTGCTCGCCGCCGCGCTGCCGCCGCGCCTGCTCGCCGCGGCGCTCACGCTCGCCGGCGTGCTGGCCGGCGGCGCGGCTTATGCCGCCGCCTTGCTGCGGCTGGGCGGCGTCAGCGCCGCGGAGCTTCGCCAGCTGCCTGGCGGCGAGACGCTCGAAGCCGGGCTGCGCCGCCTGAAGCTTCTGCCTCCGGCCTGAAACTCGCAGCTCAGACCCAGACCTAAATATTGTTGCTGTTATAAGGGCAGGCTTCCCGGGGAGGCTCAGCACTCAAAATAAGCTGCATGAGCGCTCCAAAAAACTGTTATTTGCCTATAGCATGGTGGTTAGCCATCATTTTCGCGTCCGATGACAACGACTCTTCCTTACGGGAACTGCCTCATAGACTCATAGTAATAGTACAGGAGCAAATCAAATGAACGGCATGTGGCATTTCGACGAATATCGGACATAGGATCCGTTATTTGCCCTTAAAATGGGTTTTTCGCAATTTATCGGACATAAGATCCGTTATTTGTGAACTTTTATCAAGATAGCGAGAGTGGAGAAGGAAATAGCGGAACCAATGTCCGATAGCCCAGCCACGGGCACGAAAACGGTCAAATAGCGGAACCAATGTCCGATAGCCCAGCCACGGGCACGAAAACGGTCAAATAGCGGAACCGATGTCCGATAGCCCGGCAGCGGACACGTAATCCCCCATGCCCTCCGCCCAGCTTAACGCCAATTCCCTCTGCCGCTTCCGCATTATCCCTGCCCAAAACCGAGTTTGAGGTTAAAATATCCTTATTTTCGGCCTCTGGAACCGGTCCGGCTTGCTTCCGGGGCTCGGGACAAGTAAAGTCAGAGGAGGGCCAAGCGCATGCGGAAGCCGCCCTTACCGGGGCTTTAGCTTCTTCTTGCCTCATAGAGCGCTCTTCTTCGTCCCAAAAGGAGGCATTCACAGCCATGACATCCGGATCATCCAGCCTGCCGGGAGCGGCTGAACACATAACGGCCCGGCCGTCCATCACCGTAGCCGGTCTCGGTACTGGCGACGCGGACCAGCTGACGCTGGGCATATGGCGGAGGCTGCAGGCAGCGGCCAAAGTCTATGTCCGCACCGAGAAACATCCTATGATGAGCATGCTTCACGAGCAAGGCATCGCCGTGGAGCCGTTCGACCGGTTCTACGAGGAATCGGATTCATTCCCGGAGGTATATGACCGGATCGTCGCCGAGCTGGCTTCCCTGGCCAAGGCGGACTTCGAATCGTCCGGCTCCGGCATCCTGTATGCCGTGCCCGGCCACCCGATGGTCGCCGAACGCACGGTGCAGCTGCTGCGTGAGGTTTGTCCGCAGGAGGACATCGAGCTGACCGTTCTCGGCGGCGAGAGCTTCCTCGACATGGCCTTCACCCGGCTCGGCTTCGACCCGATCGAGGGCTTCCAGCTGCTCGATTCGGCGGAGCTCAAGACGTCGATGCTGCGGCCGCAGCTGCATACGCTGATCGGCCAGGTCTACGATGCGTTCACCGCGTCGGACGTCAAGCTGACGCTGATGGAGCGGTATCCGGAGGACCATCCGGTCGTCATCGGCCATGCGCTCGGCGTGCCGGGCGAGGAGCGCATTCTCACCGTGCCTCTGTACGAGCTCGACAGGGGCCAAGAGTACGGCAATCTGAGCCTGATCTACATACCGGCCAGCTTCGATGAGCGGCTGCAGAACCGCAGCTTCGACCGGCTGCATGAGATCGTCTCCATTCTGCGCAGTCCCGGGGGCTGTCCGTGGGACCGGGAGCAGACTCATCAGTCCATCCGCAAGAACTTCATCGAAGAGCTGTACGAGGCGCTCGAAGCGATCGACCAGGACGACCCTGACGGCATGCGCGAGGAATTCGGCGACGTCATCCTGCAAGTCATGCTTCATAGCCAGATGGAAGAGGAGACCGGGGCGTTCAACGTCTACGACGTCATCCAGGAGCTGAACGAGAAGCTCGTGTTCCGCCATCCTCATGTGTTCGGCGATACGGGAGCTTCGGATTCCGGAGAGGCGCTCGCCAGCTGGGAACGCATGAAAGCCGAGGAGAAGCGGATCAAAGGCCGGGACGGGGACCGCATCTCCGTACTGGACGGAATTCCGCAGGATCTCCCCGCGCTTATGCGCGCTTACAAGCTGCAGAAGAAGGCCTCCAAGGTCGGCTTCGACTGGGACGAGCTCGGTCCGGTCCTCGCCAAGATCGAAGAGGAGCTTCGCGAGGTGCGGGAGGCTGCGGCGCTTGGAGACAAGGACGCCCAGGCCGGCGAGCTCGGCGACCTGCTCTTCGCGGTCGTCAATGCGGCCCGTTTCCTGGATGCGGATCCCGAAGAGGCGCTGGCCCGCACGAACGCCAAATTCCGCAGCCGCTTTCTCTATATCGAGGAGCAGCTCCGTATAAACGGCAAATCTTTTGACCAGACTGATCTACTAGAAATGGATCGCTGGTGGGATGAAGCGAAGAAGAAAGGTTAATAGCCTCCGTTCGACCCTATTCGCGGCTTCTCGACTCTTTTCCGCAAAAAAATTTGGGCAGGCAGCAGGATTTCTCCGTTCTTGAGACGAATACGTTACCCTCGTAAAATTTTCTCTCATGCTCTTGGGCACCGCTTGCGGGAGAGAAGGCAAGAAGCGGCAGGAAGCCGCCGCCTTGTCCGTCAATAAGGGAACGGCTGCTGCTTGCACAGGGCAACTGTCGCACTTTACATGAACATCCATTATCGGGAGGAAATTACTATGAACAAGAACGACCTGATCAACAGCATCGCAACGAAAAGCGGCCTGACCAAGCGCGACGTAGAATCCGTACTCAACAGCTTCCTCGGCGAAGTGACCGACGCCCTGGCATCCGGCGACAAAGTCCAACTGATCGGCTTCGGAACGTTCGAAACCCGCACTCGTTCCGGCCGCACCGGCCGCAACCCGCAAACGGGCCAAGAAATCACGATTCCGGAATCCAAAGTTCCGGCATTCAAAGCCGGCAACAAACTGAAAGAAGCCATCAAGTAAATTGCGTCTGGACAAATTCCTCAAGGTCTCCCGGCTCATCAAGCGGCGCACGGTCGCCAAGGATGTGTCGGAGCAAGGCCGGGTATGGGTGAACGGCCGCGAAGCCAAGCCGAGCAGCTCGGTCAAAGCCGGTGATGAGCTGCGCATCCAGTACGGGCAGAAGTACATCACCGTCCGCATCGAGCGGACGGCGGAGACGACCCGCAAGGACGAGGCTGCGACGATGTACACCTTGCTCAAGGAAGAAGCGCGCGAGCGGGAGGATGACGGCCTCGGCTTCTAGCCGTGATTCCCGAGACCCTCCATGCCGCGGGCGCGAATGAATAAGCCGATTGGAATGCAGGCCATCTGCATTCCAATCGGCTTTTTTGTCATGTTGTCAAGAAAATTTGAGAGAATGGCTATTATAGGGTTGACTCGACGAGCGTGCTTTATTATAGTGAACAAGGGGGTAAGTGATAATGATTCTCATTCTTATACAACTAAAAGATTTACAACTACATAGGCCTATGGAGATTTTCAGCCGGTGAGAATGGCCATTCTTTTGCCGCTGCTGGTGATTCTGTCTTTTACCTCCCTGTTTATCGGCGTGCAGCAGCTGTCTCTGACCGATCTGTTCTCCCTGACGGCCGACCAGAAGGAGCTCATCTGGATCAGCCGGATGCCGAGACTGATCAGCCTGATCATCGCCGGCATGAGCCTCAGCATCGCCGGCCTCATCATGCAGCAGCTCAGCCGCAACAAGTTCGTCTCCCCGTCGACGTCGGGAACGATGGAGGCCGCAGGGCTCGGCCTTCTCGTCGCGCTGCTGGTATTCGACAGCGCGAGCATGATGCAGAAGATGGCGATCAGCTTTGCCTTTGCCTTGGCCGGAACCTTCGTCTTCATGAAGATGCTGGAGAAGATCAAGTTCAAGGATGCGGTGTTCATTCCGCTTGTCGGACTTATGTTCGGCGGCGTGCTGGCCAGCGTGACGACCTTCTTCGCGTACAAATACGACCTCATCCAGAGCGTGAATTCCTGGATGCAGGGCAGCTTCTCCGGCGTGCTGAGAGGCCGCTACGAGCTGCTGTACATCAGCGTGCCGGCGACGATCGCGGCTTATCTGTTCGCCAGCCGCTTCACCATCGCGGGAATGGGCGAGGAATTCTCGGTCAACCTAGGCATCAGCTACAGCAAGATCGTCAACATCGGCCTCGTCCTGATCGCGCTGATCAGCTCCTCGGTCATCCTGACCGTCGGGTCGATTCCGTTCCTCGGGCTGATCGTCCCGAATCTCGTCTCCATCTTCCGTGGAGACAACCTGCAGCGCAACCTGCCGATCACGGCCGTCTTCGGCGCGATATTCGTCATCGGCTGCGACATTCTGAGCCGTGTCCTCATCCGCCCCTACGAGCTGCCGATCAGCCTGATCGTCGGCGTTCTCGGCAGCATCATCTTCCTGTACCTCATCATGAGGAGGGATGCGTATGCAAGCTGAGGCGTCCCGCGGATTGTCCGTGAAGAGCAAGCTGCTGGTGCTCGCAGGCCTGGCCGCCGTCATGGCGGCGCTGTTCCTTACGTACGGGGTGGACGATTGGAGCTACGCCCTTCCGAGAAGGCTCAAGAAAGCGGCGGCGATCGTGCTTACCGGCTTTGCGATCGCCTTGTCGACCGTAATCTTCCAGACGATTACGAACAACCGCATTCTGACGCCGAGCATTATCGGACTCGATGCGCTCTATAACTTGCTGCAGACGATCATCGTGTACGCATTCGGGGGCATGGCTTTCCTTGTCGTCAGCAAGCAGGCGAACTACCTGCTGTCGATCGTGCTCATGATGATTTTCTCGGCTTTGCTTTACCGGCTCATGTTCCGCCGCGAGAACAGCAGCATTTACCTGCTGCTGCTCACGGGACTCATCTTCGGCACCTTGTTCCAGAGCGGTTCATCCTTCATGCAGGCTCTCATCAATCCGGATGATTTCCTGGTCGTCCAGGCCAAGATGTTCGCCAGCTTCAACAACATCGAGTATGATCTGCTGGCGTTGTCCTACATGCTGATCGGAGCCGTCCTGCTGTGGTACTGGAGGCTGTCCAAGTACATGGATGCCTTGTCCCTCGGCAAGGATCACGCGCTCAATCTTGGCATTCCTTACGAGCGGGTCACACGACAGCTGCTCATCATCATCGCGGTGCTGGTCGCCGTATCGACGGCGCTTGTCGGTCCGATCACCTTCCTGGGCCTGCTCGTCGCCAACACGGCCTACCAGTTCCTCGGCACGTATCGCCATCCCGCTCTGATAACGGGCGCGGCGCTCGTCAGCTTCATCGCTCTCCTCGGAGGCCAGTTCCTGGTCGAGCATGTGTTCACCTTCTCAACGACAATCAGCGTCATCATCAACTTTGTAGGCGGAGCCTATTTCCTCTACCTGCTGCTAAAGGAGAATCGAGCGTGATTGAAGCCAGATCCGTATCCAAGAGTTATGCCGGCAAAAAAGTCATCGACGGCGTGTCGGTCACGATCCGTCCGGGAACGATCACCTCGTTCATCGGTCCGAACGGCGCAGGCAAGAGCACGCTGCTGTCGATGATGACCCGCCTGATGGCGCATGACGAGGGCGAGGTTCTCGTCGAAGGCAAGCCGATCGGCTCCTGGGACAACAAGGAGCTGGCGAAGAAGCTCTCCATTCTCAAGCAATCCAATCATATCAATGTCCGGCTTACCGTCCGGGAGCTGGTCAGCTTCGGCCGCTTTCCTTACTGTCAGGGCCGTCTTCGCAAGGAAGACTGGGCTTACGTCGAAGAAGCCATCGATTATATGGAGCTCGGTCCGATGCAGCATAAGTACATCGACCAGCTCAGCGGGGGACAGCGGCAGCGCGCGTATATCGCGATGGTCGTCGCCCAGAACACGGAGTATATCTTCCTCGACGAGCCGCTCAACAATCTGGACATGAAGCATGCCGTCGGCATCATGCATGTCCTGCGCCGCCTGGTGGAGGAGAAGGGGAAGACCGTCATTCTCGTCATCCATGACGTCAATTTCGCAAGCTTCCACTCGGATCATATCGTCGCTCTGAAGGACGGAAAGGTCGTCCAGGAAGGCACGACATCAACGATCGTCACGCAGGAAGTGCTCAAGGAGCTGTACGGGATGGATGTTCCGATCCAGGAAGTGGACGGCAGGCGGGTATGCGTTTATTTCGGCTGAAGAAGCAAGCGGAAATTCCAACTATGACTATATGGGGGCAACACATATGAAAAAGATGAAATGGCTCTCCTTGGCTGCGATCATGGTGCTGACGCTGGTGCTGTCGGCATGCGGCTCCTCGAATTCCAACAACGGCGGCAGCGCATCTCCTGCTCCAACGGCTTCCCCCGAAGCGAGCCCGGCAGCCCATGCAGGCGGCGAAGCGGCAGCGGACGGCGGCATGGTCACGATCAAGCACAAGCTCGGCGAAGCGACCATCGCGAAGAATCCGCAGAAGATCGTCGCCTTCGACTTCGGCGCTCTCGATACGCTGGACGCGCTTGGCCTGGAGGCGAATATCGCGGGCGTTCCCGCGACAAGCCTTCCTGCTTACCTGGAAAAGTACAAGAGCGGCCAGGTTGCGAACGTAGGCGGACTGAAAGAGCCCGACTTCGAGAAGATCAACTCCGTGAAGCCGGACCTGATCATCATCAGCGGTCGCCAGCAGGACTCTTATGACGAATTCAGCAAAATCGCTCCGACTCTGTTCGTCGAGCTGGACCAGACCGATTATTTCAACTCCTTCTCCACCAACGTGAAGACGCTGGCAAGCCTGTTCGGCAAGGAAGCCGACGCGGATGCGAAGCTGGCCGAGATCAAGACGAGCGTGGATGCCGTCAGCGAAAAAGCGAAAGCGGAAGGCAAAAAAGGCCTGATCGTGCTGGCTGCGGGCGGCAAGCTGAGCGCGTACGGAGTAGGCTCGCGCTTCGGCATCATCCACAACGCCATGGGAGTAGAAGCTGTAGATCCGACGTTGAAGGTTGAAACGCACGGCCAAAGCATCACCTCCGAATTCATTGGCGAGAAAAATCCGGATTATCTGTTCGTCATCGACCGCGACGCCGCTCTAGGCGAAGGGGACAACGCGAAGGGCGTCATCGAGAATGAACTCGTGAACAAAACGAATGCGGCCAAGGAAGGCAAAATCATCTACCTGAGCCCGCAATACTGGTATCTCTCCGGCGGCGGACTTCTGTCCGTGTCCGAAATGGTGAAAGAAGTCCAAGCCGGCATTTAAGTTCAGGACAAGGCATACAATAAATTTCGGGAGGCGTCTGTTTCAACTCTCCGGCAGGAGGTTAATGATGCCTACCCCCCACTCCTATAGGTTCTAAAACTCGTCCCCTCCTAATAAGCATAGGCTTATAAGGAGGGGACGAGGCATGATTGAACCTGTAAAAGGGCAGAAGCGGCAAGAGGTCAAGATGCTCAACCGCAAGCTGCTGGAGATAACGGGCGTACTCAACGTCGAAAGCTTCGACAACGAGGAGTTTTTGCTCGAGACAGAGCTTGGCTTTCTAGCCATTCGAGGCCAGAATCTGCATATGAAGCATCTCAGCCTGGAGCAAGAGCTCGTCGCGATCGAAGGGCTTGTCCATTCTCTCGCCTACCTGGACGGAAGCCAGAGCGCCAAATCCAAGGGATTATTCGGGAAGATCTTCAAGTGACGCTGGACACCCAAGGCTGGACGCTTGCCATGATGATGGCGACAGGCCTGCTGATGGGAGGCGTGTTCGACGGATACCGGGTCGTATCCCATGAGCTGCGCTTTCCCCGGTGGATTTTGCCTGCGCTTGATATCGGCTATTGGCTCGCGGCGGCGCTTGCCGCCTTCCGGATTCTGTACGCCACCAACAACGGCGAGGTGCGGGCGTATGTATATCTTGGAATCCTGATCGGGATCTGCTTCTACTTTCTGGCTCTGAGCGGGACGGTCATCGCGCTGGTCCGCTGGCTGATCGTCGCGACCAGAGCGGTCATACGCTTTTTGCTGCGCTGCATGGATCTGCTGCTGATTCGGCCTGTCATAGGCATCTACCGGATTCTTCGGGTTTTGGCCGGATTTTTGGTTGTCTTTTCTATTTTCGTGGTGAAGATTGTGCTACAATTATTGAGACCGCTCGCCAAATTGATTCTCTGGATGATCCGCCCGCTGACGCGGCCGCTCCTATCATGGCTGCAGGGAATAATGATTCGCTGGAAGGTGCAGGAGACTGCCCGCCGCGTGTCGAATGGATTCATTCAGGCTTGGAAGAGGCTTTTCCGCAAGTGATTGGAATGCTTTCCGGTCCTTCAAGCCTTAATCTACACGATGGAACGGGAGGAAATCACGTGACGGATGGTTCGCGCAGAAGATACAAGCTATGGCTTCTGTTCATGACGGTAGTTCTAGCGTGGGCAGGGTATACCCTGTTCTCTCAAATGCAGGCTCAGGCCGCGACTCGGGAACGTCTCGGGACCTCGGAAGCCCGCCTCGCGGAAATACAGAAGACGACGCAGGAGCTGCAGGCCAAGATCAAGCAGCTCAACGACCCGGAATATATCGCTCAGCTGGCAACCAAGCAGCAGGGACTCGTGAAGCCCGGGGAGCAGCTTATACAGCCTAATGACTAAGAAGCCTCAGGACAGCAGGGAAAGCAGGCTCGGGTCTGTTGACCTTGCTTTTGCGATTACGCTATAATTGATTCAAGCGTGCCCTCCTGAGGGAGGGTCGGCATGAACGGTCCCATGAGGAGCAGATCATGCTTCGCACATACTTTTAGGGAGGAACATTTTATTTTATGGCAATAGAAGTGGGCGCCAAATTACAGGGCAAAGTGACAGGCATTACTCATTTTGGGGCATTCGTCGATTTGTCGGGGGGTGTCACCGGCCTCGTACACATCTCCGAGATTGCCGATAACTACGTGAAGGACGTCAAGGACCATTTGAAGCTGGAGGATGTGGTGACGGTCAAAGTCATTAACATCGACCAAGGCGGCAAAATCGGTCTGTCCATCAAGCAGGCGATTGACCGGCCGGAAGGCAGCGCGCCACCTGCTCGCGAGCGCTTCAACCGCGAAGGCGGATCCGGAGGCCCGAGCGGCGGATTCGGACGCGGCCCAGGCGGACCCGGAGGTCCAGGCGGTGCCGGACGCGGTCCGGGCGGCGGCGGTGGAGGCTTCGGCGGCGGAGGCCGTGGACCTGGAGGCGGCGGCGGAGGCCGTCCGTTCAACAAGTCCGGCGCAGGCCGACCTGCTTTTGGCAAGCCCTCCTTTGAGGATAAGATGTCCCGTTTCCTAAAAGACAGCGAAGAACGGATCTCGTCGCTCAAGAAGAATACCGAAGGCAAACGCGGAGGACGCGGAGCCAAGCGGGTCTAACAGCACGCCGATCGGATAGACCCGGAGAACAGAGCCCTTTAGGGGGCTCTGTTCTTTTGCGTTTTGAGGACTTCGGGATGCTCGGCACCCTCTCCTTGACGGAAAACCGATGCTGCCTATCGGAATGACAATGAATACTGAGCCCTTAGACCCTATAAAGTTTCCGTGTTTATTCCAGAAGACCTAACGGAGACTCTCGATTTTGACGATGATATTTGAATATAGCATCAACCAGATTGCGGAGGTTATCGATCATGTGCAAACCAGGCGGCAGCGGGGGAGAAGAAGGGTTCACTCTGGTCGAAATCATGGCCTCGATCGTGATCCTGTCGGTCGTTTCGTTGACGCTGAGCGGGTTTTTCATTCAAGCGATGTCCTATGCCAAGCATAACCAGAGCAAGACGATCGCCGTTCAGCTCGGACGCAACGCGCTCTCCTATCTCCAGAAGCAGCCTTTCCAGCCGCTCAAGGATTATCTATCGGAAAAGGAGGATGGCGCCTCGCCTCGGATTCTAAGCGGCGAAGCCTGTTTGGATCCATCCGAACAGGAAGCATGCCAAGGATTGGCTAAAAATCCGGCCGTCCTCCAGCAGGTTCTGCATCCTGCCATCAACGGAGTTCTGTATACGGTATCAGTACGTTATCAGGAGAGCCTTGCTCCCGGACTCCAGCTCGCCCCCGACGAGCTGGATGAAGTGCGCAAGGGAGATGGAATGCAAAGCCAGATCGGCCGTTATCTGCTGCCTGTCGTCGTGACGGTCGCTCCGAATTCGGGAAGCCCCGGCGACAGCGTGGAAGTGGAGGGGTATTTGATCGATGAAACGATTCGTTGACCGTCTCCGCAGGGAGGATGGAGGGTTCACGCTGATCGAGCTGATTGCCGCTCTCAGCCTGCTGTCGGTTGTCCTGGGCGTTATCTACGCGACGATTACGTTCGGAATGAGCTCCTATGAGCGGGTAAAGATCCAGAATTCCCTGCGTGATGAAGGCGATCTGGCGATGACGGCCATTATGACCAAGCTGTATGCTTTCGGTCCGGCCGAGTTGTCTCAGCTGGGCTCGGGGAGCGGTGTCGAGCTTATTCCTGCTCTTGCGGTCGCAGGAGCGCCGCAGCAGGAATCGATTTGGATTGCAAAGGATAATCAGGGCAAAGGACAGCTGTACATGGGCAAAAAGGCCGGCTCGGAAGAGATGGAATCCGTCTCCGGACAGTCTCTGGCACTGACTTCTTCATTGGTGACGGAGGGCGAGAAGGCCTCGTCAATCGTACTCACCTGCGAGGGAGCCGGCAATAAATGCGCCAGCGGATTGCTGACGATCCGGCTGAGATTGCAACAAACCTACGGGGGGCGGGATTATGCGCTTGATCTGGAAAGCAGATTCGGTTTCTAGGGGACGAGGCAGCCTTCTTGGAGACGAGCGCGGTTCGTCCTTGCTGCTCGTCGTGTTTCTCATTCTCCTGCTCTCCATGCTCGGAGTGGCCGTGCTGGGAGCTGCCCTTGGAGGGGCGATGCGGACGGAGCGCAGCGAGGAGAACGTGCAGAGCCTTCATCTGGCGCAGAAGGGGCTGGACGAAGCAATCGCCGTCATTTACGAGAGGTTCAACAACCGGACCATCGATCCCGATGATCTGGGCAACCAGCTGACGAGCTTTACGCAGAGCTTCAATGAGCAGCTCGATAATGGGATTTCGACCGGAGCGATGAAAGGCGACAGCGAGTTGTCAGCGGGAGCGAAGCCGTTCTATCAGGTTGTCAGCGTACGCTGCACAAAAGAAGAGGAGGGGACGGGGCGCTGCCTTCCTCCCGGATCCAGCGGAGCGGAGGCGAATTACCAATACTCACTGACCGTGACGGCCGAGGCGGAGGTGGATGGAGCCAGGCGCCGGCTGCAGCAGGTCATCGTTCTCGATACATATCCCGATTTCCTCAAGTATGCATTCGGCACCGAGGGATTGCTGACCGTCAATGGCGCTCCCTACTTCATGGGCAATCTGTATGCCGGTCAGGGACTCCGGATGAACGATACAGCGGAATACATCTACAATTCAGCGGCACGGACGCAGACATCCCAGTTCATGTTCCTGGGCGCCAAGAAGGATAAGGACAACAAGGACATCGCCGGCTCCGGAAGGCTGATTACCGGTGCTCCGTTGAATTTGAAATATGGTTATGGACAAACGTACAGGAATAGAGGGGAAATTCCGAGCGGCTATGATCTTCCCTACGACAAGGATCTGGAGAAAGCGGTTGATTTTCCCGAAAAGGATAAGACCAAAAAGCTCGTCGATGTCATCGATCCTATGCCGCCTCAGAAGTTCGTGTCCATCGACGTGCTGAGCTCCTTCCTCGACAAGGTGCGGGATTCGCTCGGGAATTCAGTGAACGACCCGAAAGAGGTGCGTACGGTCATCCAGGATGTGTATGCAAACAATCAAGCACCCGGCCTGATTCAACTGCTGCTGGATAAGAACTATAGCGGAGCTTATGAAAAGCTGGGTTCGATGCCTACGCTTCGGGAGGAGCCGAAGCTGCCGGACATTCTGCTTAACCAGACGCCGAGCCCGGATCCAGTCGTCCCAGAAGATGGAGAAACGGAGGGCGGGATTCCAGATGGTGGAACGCCTGTCTCTGTCAATCTGCCCTCAGATGAGTATGAGGATGCTCTTGCCCGTTATCAGGCAGATCTCCTCGCGTATGAGCAAGAAAAAGCAGCTTACCAGATAAGCATGGATGAGCTGGCCGTTAAGCTGGCTTCCCTGGGCGACACGGCTCAGGGAAGCCCGGGATCAGCCATTCTCGATGGTTCCCTGGAGCTCGGTCCCAGTCTGAAGACCGTTGATTTTGCCAACAAGGGACGCAACAATTGGCTGATCGTGAATGGGGATTTGATTCTGCGAGGGAACAAGCAGGATGCGACGGATAAGCTGCTGCTGCGGGGCAATCTGCTCGTCACCGGCAATGTCCAGATCTCGGGTGATGTAGATGTCGACGCCACCATCCTGACGCTCGGACGCACGGATATCCGCGACGCCAAAATCCGTGGTCTGAAGACGGACGGGCAGGCCGGAAGCAAGAAGGAACTCGTGTTGATCGGGCTCGGTTCTATCGACCTGTACCGGGTGGATTCATTCCAACAGCTGGACGAGCAAGGGTATAATTCGGCATCCGAGCGCGAGCAGCAAGTGCTGGACGCGTTCCTGTACACGGACAGCTCGGCCAGCCTATACGGTGTAGGCAGCGCATTTTGGATGAACGGCGGCTTCTTCGCCAAGCGCAATCTGACGCTCAACGCCACTCTCGGCACCACAATGGAGAACGCGGCTGAGGACCGGCTGGGTTTTGCGGAACAGACCGGTCTTGGCAAGGAACAAGCGCGTTTCATCATCGAATACAACGATCAAGTCTTTGCCCATCAGAATGTCGCTCTGCCGCGCGTGAACAAGGTCCGGCTGACAACGGGGCCGCTTAAGCTTCTGTAGAACAATAAAAGTTAAAATAATAACCAACCCCCGCAATCCCTGCGGGGGTTGGTTATTATTTTTCAATCCGTGATTCAGTAACGGTCGCCTGAAGGGGCGGTAACGGTCAATTGAATCGTTTTTACGACGTCGGTTTGACCATATTTCGCTGTCAGGGTAGCAGTACCGCGGTTTTTAGCGACGATCTGGCCTTGACTGACGTCAGCGATGTTAGGATTGCTGCTGGTCCAGGTCAACATGGAACTGACCTTGGCATAATAGGACTTGTCCGGCAGCACGGTAAGCACTTTATCAAGCGGAATGGTATCCTTCTGGATCAGGGTCAGGCTGGGAGCAAGCCTGTAATCAACGACGGTAAAGACCTTACTGGCGGAAACCGTGTACGCATCTGTAAGCTTGACGCCAGCCTGGAGGGTGACCGGGCCGGGTGATAGGGCGTTGAGCTTCATGCCTGGTGATCCTGAAATCGGAGTTAGCTGAACCCGCGCGGCTCCGCTCCCCAGCGACCAGGAGAGGGGGCTCAGCGGCAAATCTTCGCCAGACGACCAGATGGCGGAGCTTACCGCCGATTGGCCGGATAGGAGCAGCTCTCCGATACCGTTGATCTGCAGAATCGGTGTCCGCACAGATGCAGCGGTCTGAAGCGGGAACGTATATCCGGTATCTCTCATGCTTATTATGGCTTCGATGCTGCCGGCAGGGCTCACCGGCTTCAAGGCCGTCAAGGTGGCGCCTGCGTTGCTGCTGTCCGAAATGTCCAGTCCGTTTCCGGCTGTCCAGGATACAGAGTAGGGAGGAGCTGCGCCGGCCCATCGAATCGCAAGATTACTCGTCTGAGAAGGCAGCAGGCTGCTCTTGCCGATAGCCAGCTCGGGCTTGGCCACGATGTTGACATTAATGGTCCGGATGCTGAGGGTAATGGCCTCGCTATCCTTATCTCCCGCACGCAGCTTCTGCAGAGCTTCAAGCCTCAGGATGCCGCTGCCCGGCGCTATCGCTTCCATTTTCCTGCTCAAAGAATCCGAATTCCCGGACAAGGCTCCGGAAGCGCCGTTCAGCGGGCTCCACGACCAGCGGTAAATGAGTGGCCTGGATGGATCGCCGACAGGAACGATATCTCCCCAGGAGCGGCTCCACTGTGCCCTGTTGTCGCCGGTGACGATATGATTAGGACCAGTCAGCGTAAGATCCGGTTCGACCACATCAAGGACAAGCGTATTGCTCTCGTATGCACCGCCGGTGGTGTTCACGACAGCTTTGATCGTGTATCTCTTGGGAACAGTCGGATAAAAGGAGCCGCTCCAAGTCTTGCTGTCGATCGCAGCCGTGTCCTCGATGCCCATGTCCGTTGCTTGCAGCGGAGAGACGGTCCAGATGGCATTGCTGGTCACGTTTCTGCCCGTTGACTTCACTAGAGCGGCCTGAAGATCGATCCGGCTGCCCAGGACATATGTGAGCTGATTGCTCTTCACCGAGATGGTCAGGCCGGTCTGAATGACCATGACCTCGGCGGAGGAGCTGAGGTCGGTAATCTTGTCCGTGACGGTGATGATGGAGCGGGTGCCTTGCTGCAGTCCCGTCACGATGCCGGTATCGGTGACGCTGACTGCAGATGGATTGCTCGAGCTCCAGTTGAGTCTCGTAATCGTCGCATCTGCAGGCTCATAGACCGGAATCAGCTTGTAGCTGTCGCCGACGCCGAGCTCGGCACCTGCAATCTCCAGCTTCGTCAGCGGCACGACCGCCTCCAGCGATACGGCGTTGAACGTGGCTTGCGAGGGCGTCAGCTGGCCGATGTTGCGGAAGCTGAGCGCAGCGGCATTCATGGAATACCTGTCGGTCTTCGCTGCATTGGCAGTCACGGTGAACGAAATGGGATCGGCGGAGTATGACGACCCGGACGCATCCGGCCGGTACTGGATATCGGCCAGATTGCCGCTTATCGTATAGCCCTCGGCAAGGGTGCCCGATTTGGTGAAGCCGGATGGGAGGCCGCTCACCTCGATGTTGGCGGGCAGCTTCTCCGTGAAGACGGGCGAGGCTATTACCATGCGGCTAGCTTCTCCCTGGCGATTCTGCACCGGTTTGGGAAGGATCCGGTAGTTGAGCTGGAAGTCCTTGCCGCGTATGGCCATGGGGTCCTTGTACAGACCGTCTATGCTTCGGGATACCTCGAGATTCGCGGATACGACCTCAATCTTGACCGGAATGGAGATCTCCGATCGGGCTCCCTGCTTGTCCTGCACCGAGATTTTAACCTCGATATCCCCGCCTTGCGGGAGGGGATTGGAATACGATTCCGAGATGAGGGCTCCCGAAAGCGCTTGGCTGGACTGGTATTTGGTTTCCGTGACCTTTTTGCCGTTCTTGGTGTAGGTGAACTCGACCTTTGCCTGAAGCTTGCGGTCGTTCAGGTCGAGATCCTCCGGAGTGAAGCTCACTGGAATGTCCTGGTAAGCCGGAATGATGTTGGCCGCGGCAGCGCTGTAGGCGACCGGAAGCTGCACGTTCAGCTCCGGCTTGTGATTGGACCCCATGTAGGCCCGGTACATCGTGTTGACGAACAGCTGCTGCTCCCACGGCGGGAAGCTCAGGTCGTGTCCTGTGCCCGAATAAGTGACATTCCCTTTGGAATAGGTGTAGTAGTGGTTATAGCTGTCATAGCTTTTTTTGCCGCTGTCATCGCGGAGTCCACCGGATATGTTGTACCAGGGCACGATGCTCGGGTCCTCCAGATCCAGCACAAAATACTGATCGTGCGTCTTCGCGACCTCTGGAGTCCGCGCGTTTCCTGCCGAATCTGTAATGAGGTTGAACGGGAAGCGCGTCAATAATCCGTCGTTGACATTTTGAACGGTCGTCGAGGTGAGTGGAGCTCCGTAGCCGATGTTTGTATACGTTTTGGTCTGGCCCGTAATCGTTTTGAAGTTGCTCGTCCAGATATTATCCGTGGTGCCGCCGCTGATGAAGACGGTATCGTGGGTGAACATGACGCTTTGTCCCGTCCCGATGAAGTCCTTGACGGCATCTGCCGCGGCCTGCGAGATGCCGGCGGTGGTGTTGTAGGAATCCTTGAATCCAAAGATAAGCATGTCGTAACGACCGTTGCCGATCATGTCGTAGCTTGTTTCCGTTCCTTTGCGGTTGAAGCCGGTCATATCTATGGTGCGGATGCTGATCTTATAGTCGTCTGAAGTCAAATAGGACTGGTTCATACGAGTGCTGCTGGTCAAAGCGCTGCTCGCATCGTTATTGGGCATGACCTGCAGTACGCTGATTTGGGTCTGCTTGTCGCGAAAGCGAATGATGCCGGAGGTGTAGCTTTTGAGGCCGCTCTCCATATCCAAAAGCTCCAGCTTCCAATAATACAGTCCGGAGAAGCCGCGGGGCAACCTGAACTCGAGGCTGCCTGTCGGGCCGGACGTATCGGATGTAGCCACGATTTGATCCGTTGCATAAGGAAGTGAGGAATCTTGATTCAGATAGAGATTGGTGCGGAGCCCGCTGCGGTCCGGTTTTTCGAATTGAAAGGACAGCGTTTCTCCCGACCGATAGATCTGATTCGGATTTTTGGAATAGTTGACAGGGGAAGCGGTGAGCTTTAGCTGCGGCCGCTGGTTCAGCATGGAAGCATATTTAGGTTGAGAGAGTGTGGCGGCGAGAGTTTGAAGCCCTGCCGCATTGATATAAAGGACATTGTCTCTTCTCCCTGAAGCGGTACTGAAGGGACTGAATTTTTCATTCAGTACTCCGGGAGTCAGGACTCCGGCGCTCGTCTGCTGGTACAGCAAGCCGTTCTTGCTGGCCGCGTCGCTGTAGAGCAAGACAAGCAGACCTTTGTTGACATAGCCGTCCAGGATGGCCTGGGCCTTGAGGTTGGTGATGTCATTGAGCTTGTTGAGAGTATTATGCTTGTCCTGGCGGTTGGCGGCCGTCGTCTCTGTCATACCCTCGGGACTGTACAGGCCCTTGCCGATGTATACGGCGTCGTACAGGCCGTCGATATCGGTCCGCAAAGCGACAAACCTCTTCATGGGAAAGGTGTCGATCTGGTACCCGGCTCCGAGGCTGAGGTCGCTTTTGCCGGATTCGGTGATTTCCAGAATGCGGACGGGGTCGCCCGCGCTGGCAGCAGAGACATGCGAGGCAGCTTTTCCTAGCGGAAGGCATTGGATCAGAAGGAACAGGATGAGCGAATAGAAGACGAAGGCGCGCCGGCTGCGTGGCATGATAAACTCTCCTTCCGAATGTCGAAAGTTTTATAGGGAATATAGACTATTTTAGGCATCTAAGATTATAATTCAAATGCCTGAATAAGGATATATTTCGGTAAAAAAATAGTTTCAAAGGATTGGTATCGAGCCGAAATCGGCCATGATTATGAGAGTTTATAACGATATATCAATACTTGTTAAATGTTATTTCACATTCCGTCCTGAAAATAGAGTTAAATTCCAGACCTAAGACCTAAAAAAATTGATTCCAATTGCCGAATTACTACTACATAGAGCAACGGACGGAGGGCGGAGCAGGCATGAGCATGGGGAAAAAGAGGCTGGGCGACCTGCTTGTGGAGAGCGGTGTCATTACGGAGGCGGAGCTTCAGGAAGCGCTGCGCGAGCAGGGGAAATCCAAGCAGAAGCTGGGCGACCTTCTGATCGCGCAGGGATATATCACGGAGCAGCAGCTCATCGAAGTGCTGGAGTTCCAGCTCGGCATCCCGCATGTCAGCTTGTTCAAATATCAGATCGACCCTTCGATCGCCCAGATCATTCCGGAGAGCCTTGCCCGCCGCTACCAGGTCATCCCGCTGCACAAGGAAGGCGGCAAGCTGATGGTCGCCATGGCGGACCCGCTCGACTACTTCGCGATCGAGGAGCTGCGGATGAGCACGGGCTTCCGGATCGAGCCGGCCATCTCCAGCAAGGAGGAGCTGAACCGGGCGATCGCGCGATTCTACGGCCTGCAGGACTCTATGAGCCAGATCATGGGAGATCTGCCGCTGCAGGAAGACATCGGGGAGATGGAGATCACCGACGAGGATTCTCCTGTCGTGCGGCTCGTCAACGGCATGATCCAGCAGGCGGTCCAGCTTCAGGTATCCGACATCCACGTCGATCCCGGCGAGAGCCAGGTCGTCATCCGCTACCGGATCGACGGCATGCTGCGCTCGGAGCGGATCATTCCGAAGCAGATGCAGGGCTTCATTACGGCACGACTCAAGATCATGGCCCGGCTCAACATCGCGGAACGCCGGCTGCCTCAGGACGGACGCATCAAGATGCAGGTGGATTACCGCACCGTCGATATCCGGGTCTCTTCGCTTCCGACGATACACGGCGAAAAGCTCGTGCTCCGGATTCTGGATCTCAGCGTCGGCGTCAAGGGCATCGACCAGCTCGGCTTCAGCGCTCCGAACTACAGCCTGTTCAAAGGCATGGTGGAATCGCCTTACGGCATCGTGCTTCTGACCGGGCCTACCGGCAGCGGCAAAACGACGACCCTGTACTCTGCGCTGCAGCATCTCAACAAGGACAGCGAAAACATCATCACCATCGAGGATCCGGTCGAGTACCAGCTTGAAGGCATCAACCAGGTCCACGTCAATCCGGCGATCGGCCTGACGTTCGCAGCCGGCCTGCGCTCGATTCTCCGGCAGGATCCCAACATCGTCATGGTCGGGGAAATCCGGGATTCGGAGACGGCGGAGATCGCCATCCGCGCCTCGCTCACGGGCCATCTCGTGCTGTCGACGCTGCATACGAACGACGCGGTCAGCACGGTGACCCGGTTCCGGGACATGGGCATCGCGCCTTACCTGATCGCCAGCTCGCTCGTCGGCGTCGTCGCGCAGCGGCTCGTGCGCCGGGTATGCCCCGACTGCAAGCAGGCGCATGCCCCGACGGAGCAGGAAGCCATCCTGCTCCGCAGCTACGGCGTGGAGACAGATACGCTGTATCGCGGCACGGGCTGCGGCAACTGCAGCAAGACCGGCTACCGGGGACGGATCGCCATCCACGAGGTGCTGGCCGTATCCGACGAGCTGCGCCGGATGATCGGCAGCGAGGCATCGGTGCTGGAGATGCGAGCCGCTGCGGAGCGGGCCGGACTGGCAGGCCTCCTGCAGGACGGCATGGAGAAGGCAAGGCAAGGGCTGACCACGCTTCAGGAGGTCATGCGCGAAGCGGTCATGCAATAGAAGAGCGGCCGGCTCTTCTTCAATAATAGGATTTCACCTAGTTGCATGTGGAATGAATCGGAACCGGAGAATGAGCATGAGACAGGAGAGATCGCGATGAAGCAGCCGCTGGACAGGATGCTGGAGCTGCTCGGCGAAGCCCGCCGCAGAGGAAGCTCCGATCTTCATTTGTCGCCTGGCGCGCCTCCGATGCTGAGGACGGCCGGACGATTGGAGAGCTGGGGAACGCCGCTCGCCGCCGCCGATACGGAGGCGATGATCCTGCCGCTGCTCGGCAGCGTCATGGAGACCAGCCTGCGCGAGCAAGGCGAGGCCGATCTCGCTTATGAGGCGGATGGAGCGAGGTTCCGCCTTCATGCTTTTCGCCAGCGGGGAGGCATCAGTCTTGCCGCGCGGGTCATACCTGCCTCGGTGCCTTCGCTCGAAGAGCTCGGAGTGCCGGCCGTCGCACGGGAATGGGCAGAGCGCCGTCAAGGGCTGCTGCTCATTACGGGTCCGACGGGAAGCGGCAAATCTTCCACGCTGGCTTCGTTGATCGGGCATATCAATCGGACATCGAGCCGCCATATCGTGACGCTGGAGGATCCGGTCGAGTACGTCCACCCCCACGGAAAGTCGCTGATCGACCAACGGGAGGTCGGAGTCGACACGGCCAGCTTCGAGAGCGGACTGCGCGCGGCGATGCGGGAGGCGCCCGATGTCATCCTGGTCGGCGAAATGCGCGATCCGGAGACGATGGCCGCCGCTCTGACGGCGGCAGAGACGGGGCATCTCGTCCTGTCGACGCTGCATACGGCCGACGCCCCGCAGACGGTGGACCGCATCATCGATTCGTTCCCGGCATCCAGGCAGGGGCAGATCCGCTCCCAGCTCGCCTCGCTGCTCATTGCCGTGCAGTCGCAGCGGCTGCTGCGGCGGGCGGGCGGCACGGGCCGCCTGTGCGCGGCGGAGATCATGGTGAACACTCCGGCGGTGGCCAACCTGATCCGGACGGAGAAGGTGCACCAGATCCGCAGCGTCATGCAGACCGGCAGGGCGCAAGGCATGTGCACGCTGGAGGGCAGCGTGAGGATGCTGCTCGAGCAGGGGCTGGCCGATTCGGCGGAAGCCAGGGCTTATTTGAGCGAAAGGGGCGAATGACGCTTGGCGCAATTTCAATACCACGTCAAAAGCGGCAGCGGCAAGCAGCTGAAGGGCATGCTCACGGCGATGGACAAGGCGTCCGCGATGGAAGAGCTGCGCCGGCGCGGCCTCATCGTCCTTTCGCTGGATGAGCACCGGAACACCGTGTTCAACATGGACATCTATATCGGCAATCCCGTCAAGATGGCTCATTTCATCGTTTACTGCCGCCAGTTCGCCACCTTGATCCGCGCCGGCGTCACGATCGTGGACGCGACCGAGATTCTCGCGCAGCAGACGGAGAGCAAGGCGCTGCGCAAGGCTTTGCAGGATGTGCACTCCGCCCTGCTGAGGGGCAGCTCGTTTTCCCAAGCCGCGCAGGATCACAAGCGGATCTTTCCGGTCATGTTCACCAGCATGATTCGAGCCGGCGAGGAATCCGGCGATCTGGAAGGGACGCTCGAGAGGCTGGCGACGTTCTTCGAGAAGGGGCATGTGACGCGGGAGAAGATCAAGTCTGCGCTTACGTATCCCGTCATCGTCGGCCTGCTGGCGATTGCTGCGGTCGTGTACCTGCTCAAGGCGATCGTGCCGCAGTTCGTCGCGATGTTCGAGTCGATGAACGCGGAGCTGCCGGCGATCACCAAGATCGTCATGGCGATGAGCAAAAGCGTCGAGAACCAATGGTACGTCTGGATTCTCGTCGCGATTGCGGTCGTAGGCGGCATCTATGGCATTTCGCGTACGGACCGGGGCGGATACGGGCTTGATTACCTCAAGCTGAAGATGCCGGTATTCGGCAAGCTGCAGCAGAAGGGCGCCATCGCCCAGGTGTCGCGCACGCTGTCCTCGCTCTATGCGAGCTCGGTGCCGATGCTGCAGTCTCTCCACATCGTGGAGGAGGCTGTCGGCAACAGGGTCATCGCCGGTTATCTGCGCAAGTCGGCGGACTCGCTGCGGCGGGGCAACCCGCTGTCCGAGCCGCTCAAGAAGGCGTGGGTGTTCCCGCCTCTGGTGACGCAGATGATCGCGATCGGCGAAGAGACCGGCGCGCTCGATCAGATGCTCGCCAAGGTCGCGGACTTCTACGAGATGGACGTCGACAACACCGTCGACCGGCTGAAGTCGCTGATCGAGCCGCTTCTGATCGTGTTCCTGGCGGGGGTTGTAGGCCTCATCGTCGCGGCGATCATGCTGCCGATGTTCAGCTTGTATGGGCAGATGGGATAGACAACAAGAATGGATGACATAGATGGATTGGCAGGTTGGAAGGCAAGGCGGGGCATACAGTGAACCCTGATGCCCTTGAGAATGACAACAAATCAATGAATATGGGAGTGATCGACATGACAGCAGTATTGAAACGTCTGAAGAAGGATGAGAAGGGCTTCACGCTGATCGAGCTTTTGGCTGTTATCGTTATTTTGGGTATTATTGCTGCGATTGCGATTCCTTTGATTGGGAGAGTAATGGACAATTCTAGAGACACTTCCGATTTGAACACGGCTCGTCAAATTAGAGATGCAGCTAAATTGTATGTAACAAGTGAAATGAATGGAAATGCAGGAGCTGGCGATCGAGTAATTCCTATTTATGGATCTGCAACCAGTCCTGGACTCGCTTCAGAGGGTTTTCTAGAGAACAATCTCACTTTACCGAGTACTGGAGCAGCTATCTCAGGAGGAAATGTCACATTTACGGACAATGAATTTGCGAGTATCAGTATTGATGTAGCAAACTCAGCTACTGATGTAGTATTCACAGCTGACCAATTACAATGATTTTAAGGTAAGCATGATCGTCATAATCACTCTTTACCTCTTCCTCCTAGGCCTCGCCTGCGGCTCGTTCTTCAACGTCGTCGGCCTGCGCGTGCCGCTCGGCCAGTCGCTCGTCGCGCCGCCGTCGAGCTGCCCGTCCTGCGGGCAGCGGCTCGCCGCGCGGGACCTCGTGCCCGTGCTGAGCTATGCGCTCAGCCGGGGACGCTGCCGACACTGCGCTGCGCCCGTGTCGGCGCTCTATCCGGCCGGCGAGCTGGCGGCCGGCCTGCTGTTCGTCTGGGCCTACCTCCGGTTCGGCCTGACGGCGCAGGGGGCGATCGGCATGCTGCTGGCCAGCCTCGCCGTCATCGTCACCGTGTCGGACATCCGCTATATGCGGATTCCCAACGCGGTGCTGCTGGCTTTCGCGCCGATACTTCTGGCGCTGCGCATATTCTGCCCCGGCGAGCACACCATCCTCTATTACCTGCTGGGCGCATTGGCAGGCGGAGGCATTCTGCTCGCCGCCGCCCTGCTCAGCCGGGGAGGGATGGGGCTCGGCGACGTCAAGCTGCTCGCGGTGCTCGGTCTCGCGCTCGGCTGGCCGGGAACGCTGCTGGCGCTCATGCTCGGCAGCCTGGCAGGCACGATCGGCGGCAGTATCCAGCTCCGGGCCAAGAAACGAAGCGGCGGCGCTGCGCGGCAGCCGATTCCGTTCGGGCCTTACCTGGCGCTGGGCGCGCTCATTGCTTACGGATACGGAGATGCGCTGATTGACGGTTACCTGACTTTATTCACATAGCGGGAAGTGATGATATCTATGCTCGCAATGGGCAGCAAGCGGATCGGGATGACGGTGGACGCCTCCGGAATCCGGTATGCGACTCTACGGAAGAAAAATGGATGGGAGATCGAGAAGACCGGCTTCTACCCGTTCCCGCCCGGGCTCATCGAGCAGGACGGAATCATCAATGACGAAAGCCTGCGCATCTCCATCCGCCAGTGGGCCAAGGAAGAGCGGCTGCAGGGGGCCTCGGCCATCCTCGCCGTGCCGACTTCCCAGGTCATCGTCCGGCGGCTGATGATTCCGGCGGTGAACGACAGGGAGCTTCGCGAGCTCATCCACCTCGAGGTGGAGACAGCGATGCATCTTCCCTTCGACAATCCCGTCTACGATTACGTGCCGGTCGTTCGCGGAGAGGAGACGACACAGGTTCTCGTCTACGCGGCTCCGCGCAGTTGGATCGATCCGCTCGTCTCCATGCTCCGGGAAGCCCGGATCAAGGTTGTCGGCACGGGCATCGCGGCGACGGCCATCCAGGGAGCGGTGAATCCGCTCAACCTGGAGCCGCCTTCGGGCCATATGTACATTCATCTCAAGGGAGCTTCGGTGGAGATCGCCATGTTCCACGAGGGGAATCCTGTCTTCATTCGTTCCATCGACGAAGACGGAACCTCGGAAGGGCTGAGCGGCCTGCGCGTCGGAGAGCTGACGGCCGAGATTTCGCGGATGCTCAGCTTCTACCAGTTCGGCATCCATGAAGGAAGCTCCAAGATTACGAAGGGCATCCTGTCCGGCGGAGGCGACAGCGCCAAAACGCTGATGAACGCTCTGCGCCAAGCGCTGCCGGATGTAGACTTCTATGAGGCGGGAGCGGCTTCCATCGCGGCCGGCATGGAATCGGACATCGCCGAGAATTATTTGATTCCCGGCGGCCTGCTCGTCCGCAGCGAATCGGTTCGGCGGCTCACGCTGCTGCCGCGCATCGATCGCGAGAAACGCTACGCTCCGCTGGCCGTGTCGCTGATCGCGGTCGCCTGGATCGCCTGCGCCGCTCTGTCCGTCTACGGCTATGCGGCGGCAACGGCAGATGCGTCCCGCAAAGAAGAGCGGATACTCGCTTTGGGCCAGGAGCGGCTTGCGCTGCAGCGGCAGATCAGCAAGGCCGGCAGCTCCGCGGCAAGCGGCTCCGATCCGTACGAGCAAGCCGAGCTGCTGCGCGCCTCCAAGCAGGATGTTGCCGCGCTCGCCCGCGGTCTGGAGGACATTCTGCCTCCGGCTTCCCGGCTCGTCAACTTCCGGTATGCCAAGGGAGGCCAGCTCCTCGCCGACGTCCGAATGGCGACGCTGGGCGATGCCTCGAAGTACCTGTTCGATCTGCGGAGGGTTTCCTGGATCGGCCATGCGGAGATGAACACGATCGCCGCCGCCGATTCGGGAGCCGTCCTTGGCCCGGGCGATGCCCGCACCGCTTCGGCTTTGACGGTTTCCTATTCCATCCGCATCATGCCGGCCAATCAACAGCAAGAGAAGGAGGCGACAGCCGATGGCACGGCGCCGTAATACGCTTATCCTGCTCACGGCTGTCATTCTGTTCCTGCTTCTGCTGCTGTACGCTTTCTACTTCGTCAAGCCGGCCTTCGACAAGTCCGCCTCTCTGGACGGAGAGATCGCCCAGCAAGAGAGGCTGACCGAAGTGCTGCGCAAGAAGCTGGCGGAAAAGCAGGTTGCAGCCGATGCCCGTCCCGTCGACGGCGTCCAGGGAGCGCTGCCCTACTGGGACAATACCGAGCAGCTGGCGCTCGATCTGGAGCGCATCGGCGCCGAAGCCAAGGTCAGCCATGCTTCGCTGAGCTTCGCCGGCGACTTGTCCGCGTCGGAGCCGCTGCTCGAACGCAGCGGGACGGCAGCCGGAACCGGCAGCGTCCAAGGCGCTGCCGCAGGCTCGGATGAAGCGGCTCCCGACGCCGCGTCCGATTCTCTGGCCGCTGCTGCGGAAGGCCAGACGGCATCGCCGGACGGGGCAGCCCAAGATGGCGGACAAGCCCAAGCCGCAGCGTCCGAACCCAAAAAGCTGCAGGTCGCTGCTGTGATCAAAGGCAGCTACGAGTCCATATTGGCTTACGTGGAACAGGTGAACCTCATGGAACGGATTACGACCGTCGACTCGCTCGAGATCGCCCGGGGCGCCTCCGGCTCGGAGGACGGACGGGAGCTGACCGTGAACTTCGCCTTCACGGCCTACTTCGACCCTTCCTACCGCAGCCAGGTCGAAGACGCCCTGCTTCCTTTCGCGGAGTCCTCCGCGCCAAGCCAGTAATTGCAAGCACTTCTTCATCCAAGCCGGTCCTCATGGACCGGCTTTTTCGCGTCTTTTCGGCCCCGAAGCTTCGACTGCAGCAGCCCTTCTTTCGCCTTATACCCGATTATGCCAAAAACTTTTCCCCTGATCTCCTTCAATCCCGACAGGCGCCACCTCCATTCGACGGGTTAAGCAATGAACTAAATCCCGTTAAGAATCTTTCAGAAGGTGAAATTCCCCGCATGGCCTGCAAGGTATGGACGCAGCCGCGCATCCCGCCGCTTCAAGCGCGGCAAGCTTTCTTGCCTGCCGCCGACAAACGCGCGCGGCGTATTCGCCAAGCCGGAGGTTTTGTCGGAAAAAACTTTTGGCGCGGACCCTTGTTCTGACAAACTTTCTTAAAACGGCCCTCTATAATCAGACCTACACAAAGCGGAAATGGTGGTGCCGGTATGAAGGAAAAGGCCAACATCGTCCTGTTCCCGGGACAGCAGCGGACAAGCCGTACGGCGGACGCGCTGCGCAAAGGAAAGGAAAGAGCCGCCTCCCTGAGAGCGGTGCAGCTGATCGCCTCGAAGAGGTGGACGATCTTGCTGGCTCTGGTCGGGTTCCTGCTCGGAAGGGCGGTCATTCTGGAAAATTTGATGCCGTTCGCTCCCGCATACTTCGCGGTCGTCTTCTTCCTCCGAAGGGACGTGTACAAGCTGGCGGCCGTGTCGCTCGTCGCGGGAAGCCTGCTGGCGGCGACGCCGAGCGTGATCCCGATCGCGATGGAGATCGCCGTGCTGTTCCTGCTCCTCAAGGGACTGGAAATGTACGAGAAGGCGGAGCTGTCCCAAGCCCCCATCCTCGTCTTCGCCGCCACGCTGGTCGTGAAGCTGTTCGGGGCGTTCGTCCACTCTACGCTCGGCTGGTACGATCTCATGATGGTCGGCGTGGAGTCGGCGCTGGCATTCGTCCTGACGCTCGTGTTCGTCCAGGCGATCCCGGTGCTGACGCTCACCCGCAAGAGCAATGCGCTCAAGAATGAGGAGATCATCTGCCTCATGATCCTGATGGCGTCGGTGATGACCGGGGCGGTCGGATGGAGCGTCTCGGGCTTGTCCCTGGAGCATGTGCTCTCCCGTTACATGCTGCTGCTGTTCGCGCTGGCGGGCGGAGCCCCCCTCGGCGCATCGGTCGGCGTCGTCGCCGGCCTCATCCTCAGCCTCGCCAACCTGAATGCGATCGTGCAGATGAGCCTGCTCGCGTTCTCCGGAATGCTTGCCGGGCTGATGAAGGAAGGCGGCCGGATGGCCGTTGCTTTCGGGATGCTGCTCGGTTCCTCCATTCTCTCTCTTTATATAGGAGGCCAGACGGATGTGATGGCCAGCACCTGGGAGTCGGTCGCAGCGGCGGCGCTGTTCCTGCTCACCCCCAAGATCGTGGTGAAGATGATCTCGAGGTATGTGCCCGGCACGAGCGAGCATGTGAAGTCCCAGCATGAATATGCGAAAAGAGTGCGGGAAGTAACGGCCCAGCGGGTCACGCAGTTCTCGGAAGTGTTCCGCCAGCTGGCGAGCAGCTTCGGACAGCTCAATACGCCGGCGGCGCAGAAGCCCGCGGAGGAAGAGATCCAGCATTTTATGAATGCAGCCTCCCAGAAGGTCTGCTCGAACTGCCACCGCAAGGATATGTGCTGGAACGGCAAGTTCTACGACACTTATAAGATGATGACGGAAATGATGACGGCGGTGGACGAGGGCCATGACGGAATCCGGAAGGACAAGCCCCGCACCTGGACGAGCCATTGCAGCAAAACCCATCTGGTGATAGCGGCGCTGCAGCAGCAGCATGAGCGGTACAAGCATGATCTTCATTGGAAAAAGCAGATCTTCGAATCGCGTCAGCTCGTTGCGGATCAGCTGAGCGGCGTCTCGCAGATCATGGAGGATCTCGCGCGGGAGATCCAGAGAGAGGGCCAGACGCTTCATCTGCAGGAGGAGCAGATCCGCGACGCGCTGGAGTCGCTGGGATTGTCCATACATGGACTCGATATTATCAGCCTGGAGGAAGGAAATGTTGAGATTGAGGTGTACCACACGTTCCCTAAGGGGCATGACGAAAGCCGCAAGATCATCGCGCCGCTGCTTAGTGATATCCTGGGCGAGCATGTCGCGGTAAAGGCGGAGCGGAATCCCGCCAAGCACGGAGAGCCGAACCTGGTCGTCTTCGGTTCCGCCAAGGAGTACGAGATCGTGACGGGCATCGCCGGAGCGGCCAAGGGCGGCGACCTGCTGTCGGGAGACAGCTTCAGCACCGTCGAGCTTGGCAACGGCAAGTTCGCGGTCGCCATCAGCGACGGCATGGGTAACGGGGAGCGGGCGCGGCTGGAGAGCAGCACAGCGCTCAGCATCCTGCAGCAGCTGCTGCAGTCCGGCATGGACGAGCAGCTGGCGATCAAGTCGGTCAACTCGGTGCTGATGCTCCGATCGCCGGATGAGATGTTCGCCACGGTCGACGTGGCTCTGATCGATATGTACACGGCCAATACGACCTTCATGAAGATCGGGTCGACGCCAAGCTTCATCAAGAGGGGCAATGAGGTCATACCCGTGGCGGCCAACAACCTGCCGATCGGCATTTTGCAGGAAATCGACGTCGATCTCATCAGCATGCAGCTGCAGCCGGGGGACACGCTCATCATGATGACGGACGGAATCTACGATGCGCCGGGCCACGCGGTGAACAAGGAGCTGTGGATGAAAAGGGTGATCCAGGAGATGCAGACGACGGATCCGCAGGAGATTGCCGATACGCTGCTGGAGCGGGTCGTTCGCCACTACAAAGGCGAGATCGTCGACGACATGACGGTCGTCGTGGCGAAGATTGAGAAGCATGTGCCGGAATGGGCGTCCTTCCGCTGGCAGGGAGTGAACAAGTTCGAGCGTCCCCGCACGGTGAGCTGAAGTCGCTTTGTTTTCCCCCCAAGTCCGTTCCTTGCGCCCGAGATCGGCGTGAGGGCTATGATAGCCGTCTCCCTTGCGGAGCGTCCAAAACCCAATTATTTAGGAGGAACAATTCCCATGGCGATATCCATCCGTAAAAGCGGTGCCCGTTCCCGTAAAAAGCGCGAGAATCTGCTCATGAAGCAGCTTCAAAGGCTGGAGGAGATCAAGCGGCAGGAAGAGGAGGCCCGCAAGCTGGAGGAAGAGCGGCGGCGCGAGGCGGAGCGGGCCAAGCGCCGCGAGGAAGAGCTGAGGCTCGAGGAGCTGCGCTTGCAGGAGATGCTGCTGAGGGAGATGGACCGGATGCGCCTGCGGACCGACCGCAAGCGCGGCAAGCGGCTCTGGACAGCGGAAGAGCGGATGGCGCAGCGCGTCTTCGCGGCGGCTTTGATGGAGACGGCAGCAGCGTCGGCAGCCGCCCATCAGGCAGAGCAGAGAGGGTATGCCGAAGGCAGGATGGAGGTGCTGTCCGCGGGCGGCGGCAAGCCGGGCTTGCATCGACAAGCGGAGCGGTCGTCGCAGCTGGTCGCGGTGCAGGGCGGACGATCGGCGTCTCAAGCGAGGGATGGCTCGCCGACAGGCCGGCTTGCGGAGCAGCAAGCCTCCGGGGATGACAGCATGAGTGCGGATAAGAGAACGAAGTCAGCAGGATTTCATCCGAAGATAGAGGTTGTCGTCGCACAGCTTGAGGAGAAGCCGGCCATGCGTCGACGAACGGCCTGGCTCCATGACCGCCGAATGCGGCTCGGTCCGGCAAGAAGTCCATGCGGCGAGTGCGTGGAGAGAGGCTCCTTCGGGAGCCGGAAAGAGGAGGTGACGAAAGGCCTGGACTAAGACCCGATTCCAATATCGCCCGCCCTCATCCGGGCAAGGCGTTCCCATAAAGCAGACCGGCAGCCCCCATTCGGGCTGCCGGTCTTTTTTTGCCTGCACCTCTTGACAGGGTGATGCATAGGTTATATGGTTAGTTACATGAGTAATTAACCAATTGGGTGGTGGATATAGTGACGTTTCCGGTGGATGACGGCCGCCCGATTTTCATGCAGGTTGCCGAGCGGATTGAGGACGACATCGTCGATGGAAGTCTGGCGGAGGAAGCGCAGGCGCCGTCGACCACTCATTTCGCCCAGTTCTACGGAATCAATCCGGCGACGGCGGCCAAGGGAGTGAATCTATTGGTGGATCAAGGCATTCTCTACAAGAAGCGGGGAATCGGCATGTTCGTGGCGGAGGGCGCAAGGGAGAAGCTGCTGGCGCGCAGGCGCAATCAGTTCTACGAGCAGTATATCGTGCCGCTGCTGCAGGAGGCGGAGAAGCTGGGCATAAGCGGGGAGCAGCTCGCTTCGCTCATAACGGACAAAGGGAGGGGCGGATGACATGCATGCCGTGGAACTGAATGGGCTTACGAAGACCTATGGAGGGCAGCACGCGCTGGACGGCATTACGCTGAAGATGGAGGAGAACCGGATCTATGGGCTGCTCGGACGCAATGGGGCGGGCAAGACGACTCTTATGCATGTGCTGACCGCCCAGTTGTTCGCCACATCGGGAGAAGTCAAGGTGTTCGGCAGCCATCCTTTCGAGAACGAAGAGATGCTCCGCAAAATCTGCTTCATTAAAGAGAGCCAGAAATACCCGGAAAACTTCCATGTGCACGATGTCCTGGCCGTAGCTTCGTCGCTGTACCCGCGCTGGAGCCAGGAGACGGCGGAGCAGCTGCTCAAGGAATTCCGTCTGCCGGTGAAGAAGCGCGTGAAGAAGCTCTCCCGCGGCATGCTGTCTGCTGTCGGCATCATCGTCGGCCTTGCCAGCCGCGCCGAGCTGACGCTGTTCGATGAGCCTTACCTCGGCCTGGATGCGGTCGCGCGGGAAATCTTCTATCGCAATCTGATTCAGGAATACGCCGAGCTTCCCCGTACGATCGTGCTTTCATCCCACCTTATCGACGAAGTGAGCGGGCTGCTGGAGCACATCTATCTGATCGACCGCGGCAGGCTTATTCTGGACGAGGAAGCGGAGCTGCTTCGGTCGCGGGCGTACAGCGTGGCAGGTCCGGCAGCCAAGGTGGACGCCTTCCTTCGGGGACGAAGCGTGCTGGGCAAGGAGCCTCTGGGTGGATTTCTCCGCGCCTCAGTGTTCGGAGAGCTGGGCGACGGCGGCATGGCGGCAGCCAAGACGGCTGGCCTTGAGGCGGCGCCGCTCACCCTGCAGCAGCTGGTCGTGCAGATGACCGCAAATGAATCCGGAAACGAGGAGGGATCGGCATGAACCGGACGGCAAGCGTAGCGCTCATGCATGCCAGGGACAAGTGGACCTGGCTGTACATTCCCTGGATGGTGCTCCTGTCAAGCTTCATCGTCAATTTTGCGATCGGACTCATCGCGCGGCCGGAAAATTTCACGACGGGCGGACTGTTGTCCATCCTGATCTATATGCTGGTGGCCGGCATGGTCGTCATCCACCAGACGTTCTCCTTCTCGCTCGGGCTTTGTATCACCCGCCGCAGCTATTTTGCCGGGACGGCCGCGGCGGCCGGCGGATTCATTCTCCTGTCGGCCTTGCTGCTGACCGTTATGCTTCTGCTGGAACAGGCGACCGATGGCTGGGGAGTCGGTCTTCATTTCTTCGAGATTCCTTACCTCAGCGATTCCGGAGCGGGACTCGCGCTATGGACGTTCTTCAGCCTGCTGCTGTTCATGTTTTTCGGAGGCATGGCGACGGGAAGCCTGTTCCGCCGCTTCGGCAAGAAAGGATTGTTCTCCTTCTTCCTCCTGTCGATGCTCGGCTTAGGAGGCTGGACGGCGGTCGTGACGGCCAAAAACTGGTGGCGGGGCGTCGGCAGTTGGCTCATGAAGCTCGACTTTACGATCGTCCAGACGACATTCCTCCTGCTCGCCTGCACGTTGGCGCTGGCCGCCGTCTCGTACATGCTGCTCCGGCGTTCCACGGTTCAGGCGTAGAAAATCGAAAGAGGCTGTCCCATTAAGTCACCAACAATGACTTATGAGACAGCCTCTTATAGCAGAGACAAAGGTTACGGTTTCAAAATGTCATCGATTTTTTGCAATTCCTCGGTGCTGAATTCAAGGTTGTTTAGAGCGGCAACATTTTCTTCGATTTGGCTTACTTTGCTCGCTCCGATCAGTGCGGAGGTTACTCTGCCGCCGCGAAGCACCCAAGCAAGAGACATTTGCGCGAGGCTTTGTCCGCGTGCGGCCGCCACCTCATTCAGTTTTCTCACCTTCTGGACCGTCTCTTCCTTGACGTCGTTCTCGCGAAGAAACGTGTTCGGCTTTGCTGCTCTGGAATCGCTCGGAACTCCAGACAAATAGCGGCTTGTCAACAGCCCTTGAGCCAGCGGACAGAAGGCGATGCTGCCTGTACCATTTTCTTCAAGCACATCAAGCAGACCATCCTCCACCCAACGATTGAGCATCGAGTAGGAAGGTTGATGAATGAGCATCGGCGTGCCGAGCTGCTTCAAAATCTGGATGGCTTCGGCCGATTGTTCGGGGCTGTAGCTCGAAATGCCTACGTAAAGCGCTTTCCCTTGACGAACGACTTGATCGAGCGCCGCCATCGTTTCTTCCATTGGTGTTTCCGGGTCCGGTCGATGAGAATAGAAAATATCGACGTAGTCCAGTCCCATCCGTTTCAAGCTTTGGTCCAAGCTGGCAATCAGGTACTTCCTGGAACCCCATTCTCCGTAAGGACCTTCCCACATCCCATATCCGGCTTTCGTCGAGACGACGAGCTCGTCCCGATAAGGTTTCAAATCCTTTCGCAGCACTTCGCCGAACGTTTCTTCTGCAGATCCTGGAGGCGGCCCATAATTGTTAGCCAAATCGAAATGCGTAATCCCCAGATCGAATGCCCGGAGCAGCATGGCTCGGGAATTTTCGAAACTATCGACCCCCCCGAAATTATGCCACAAGCCGAGCGAAATTCCGGGGAGCTTAAGTCCGGATTTTCCGGTGCGGAAATATTTCATGGAACCGTAGCGGTTTTTATTTGCTTGATAAGGCACGATATCACGATCCTTTCATCTGTGCTTCGTATGGTTTGCATGGGTAATCAAAAGAAACGGCTATTCTGCGGGCAATTCTTGGATTTTGGGTTATGACCGCTGATTATTCGAGAGTAATGTCATTTACAACAGCCGTGGTGGCAGCTTCGCTTGCATGTGAAGTAATAGCCAGACCTAAATAAAATTCATGAGAAAGCTTCATCGTAAATTGAGTATAGCGCTTCCAAGACCGACCGTCCGAGCTGTGAAATGCCGTGAATTCGTCGCCAATCCGTTTCAGACGCAGCCATGTATCCGGATATTGGACAGGGAACTCCGGCGGCACCGTTGTATAATCATCGGGATAGATTGCAACGCTATCGCCGCCCGCTGTCTCACGGTATTGAAACTCGCAGCCTCCGTTGTTTTTATTTCGCAGGCTATTATCGGGGAATGCCATCATATATACGTGAGGGCTGTCGGCGTCCAGAGCTGCACGAGCCATTATCCCTGCCTTCGTATATAAGTGAGGCATGTCCAGCGACTCCAAACGGACTTTAAAATCAAAGTCGCCTGTATGAATGACATAGGCAAAATGGAACTGATCTCTGACACCCCATATGTCTTCGCCGCCCGCGACAATTTCGTAACGTCCGGCTTGCTGTTTGAATGAACCTTGTATCGAAGGGTCTCCAATATTCGCGCTTGATAAGATGATATTTCCCACATCTATCCCTCAATCCGATTTATATTATTCAGCTATCTTCCCGTTCTCAGGCTTTGATTGAGACTGGCGGCATTCTTTTTGATCCCACTCGTCTTAGGAACCTTCCCATATGCAGTTCCCGGTTTAATCTCCTCCTATCTGTGCTTATTCAAAAATAAAGGAAGCGAAGGAATAATTCCATGTTGTCATGAAAGATTAATATGGCATAATGAAAGGAATTGTTGGTGAGGGGGAGTCGAAATGGATACCGGGTTTGACTTACTTTATCATTATCACGGCAAGAAATCCGGCTGTCCTGGTCATAACTGGGGGCCTGGGGTCAAGGACCACTATAAGTTCCATTTCATTCATTCCGGAAAAGGTGTCTTCAAGGCGGAAGGGAAGACCTGGTCTCTGGGCAGGGGGCAAGGTTTTTTGATTTACCCCGATTCGGTATCGCAATATACCGCCGACGAAACGGATCCGTGGATTTGTTCGTGGCTGGCGTTCAGCGGCAGTTCTGCGGAACCATTGCTTGCGGAAATTAATTTGACGCGAGACAATCCCATATTCTTCGCTGCAGACTACTCGTGGTTTGAGACGTTCATCCATGCATTCGATGCTCATAGCGCATATAGTGCAAGCTTGGCATTCGCTCGCCAAAGTTCGCTATACCGCTTTTTCAAAGAGCTCGCCGACCTGGCTGTTGTCACGCAACGAAACCAGAGCGGTAGGCCGCAGGGCCAGAAAGAGCGGTATATCCGTCAAGCAATAGGGTATGTGCACATGAATTTCGGCAACCGGATTTACATATCCGACATCGCGCTTAACGTCGGCATCGATCGGATTTACCTGGCAAGCCTGTTCAAGGAGGCCTTGTCCATGTCGCCACAGGACTATCTGATGAAATACCGAATGGAGAAAGCCTGCGAACTGCTTCGCGACTCCCGTTTGTCGATCGCCGACATTGCGCGCTCTGTCGGATATGAGGACCCGCTTCTTTTTTCCAAAATGTTTAAGAAGAAAATAGGAATACCGCCCCGGAATTTTCGAACGATTAGGTCTATTCGAAATAATGCCGAATAATTGAAAGAAATAACTAGAGGCCGTTGTTGCTTCATGACCATAAAACTCCCTTTTGTGTACGGGTTAATTGAGTTTGGTTGGAGTATGGCCGGAATGATTTATTGCCTGAGCACGTAGAATCAGTTCGAATCACGCTCAATCGGGTCTGTAGATGGAGGCTCATGAAGCTCGACTTTACGATCGTCCAGACGACATTCCTCCTGCTCGCCTGCGCCTTGACTGGCCGCCGTCTCTTATATGCTGCTGCGGCGCTCCACCGTCCAGGCCTAAAGGCCGCTTTCTATCCGCGTTCCCCTGCCGAGGGGAACGCGGTTTTTTTGTTTTGCCTGCGGAATGGATATAATAGAGGCAAGTCGATATTACCGGAAGCAGAGAAAGAAGGAGAGAGTGGAATGGCCAAGCTGTCGGACAAGATCATCGTCAAGAACCTCGAGCTGAAGAACCGGATCGTCATGCCGCCGATGTGCCAATACTCGGTTGATGCCGAGGACGGCACGCCGAACGAATGGCATTATGTGCATTATGTCTCGCGGGCGGTTGGTGGAGCCGGGCTGATTATTATGGAAATGACCAATGTCGAGCCGGACGGACGGATTACGAACCGCTGCCTCGGCCTGTGGTCGGATGAGCAGATTCCGGCCTATAAGCGCATCGTGGACGAGTGCCGGCGCTACGGCGCCAAGGTCGGGGTGCAGATCGCGCATGCCGGACGCAAGGCGACCGATGCGGCGGTGCCGGTCAGCTCTTCTCCGATTCCCGTCGAGCCGGAGGGCTGGAAGACTCCCCGGGAGCTTACGACGGAGGAGGCGGAAGCCCAGGTGGAGCTGTTCCGTCAAGCCGCCCGCCGCGCGGTGGAAGCCGGGTTCGACACGATCGAGCTGCATGGCGCCCACGGCTATTTGATCCATCAGTTCCATTCCCCGTCTCTCAACCATCGGACGGACAAGTACGGACAGGACAAAATGCTCTTCGGCTGCGAGGTGATCCGGGCGGTCAAAGAGGTGCTGCCGGAAGGCATGCCGCTCGTCATGCGGATCTCGGCCATCGAATACATCGCAGGAGGGTACGATCTGGACTACGGCGCCGAGCTGGCCCGCCGCTATCAGGAAGCCGGAGTCGATGCCTTTCATGTTTCCTCCGGCGGCGAGGCGCCTCCGAACGGCGATCTGAAGCCGGGCAACTACCCTGCCTATCAGGTTCCGATGGCTCGCAGGATCAAGGAAGAGACGGGCCTCCCCGTCATCGCTGTCGGCATGCTCGACGAGCCCGAAGTCGCCGCCGCGGTCGTCGGAACGGGCGATGCGGATCTGGCGGCCGTCGGCCGCGGGATGCTGCGCAATCCTTACTGGGCGGTCAATGCCATCCTCAAGACGGAGGGCGGCCGCACGGAGCAGGTTCCTTACAAACGGGGATATCCTCTGCGCTAAGTTATGAATCCTTCCAGAATCGGGAAAGCTGGTAGATAGATAAGTTGATTTCTAGACTTACCTGCATCCCAAGTTCTGGAGGGCAAATCATGAAACAAATTCTGCTTATAACGGACGGCTGCTCCAATGTCGGCCTCAGCCCCGTCGTGGCGGCGGCTCAGGCGCTGTCGGACGGCATTACGGTGAATGTGGTCGGCGTGCTCGACGGCGGGGACCTCGGCGAATACGGAGCCAAGGAAATTCAGGAGATCGCCCATGCGGGCGGCGGCATGAGCCGGATGGCGAGCACCCGCCAGCTGTCGCAGACAGTGCAGATGATGACGCGCAAAACCGTCGTGCAGACGATCCAGCAGGTCGTGCAGAAGGAACTGAAGTCGGTGCTCGGCGGCCAAGGCGCCATCGAGGAGCTGCCGCCGGAGAAGCGCAGCGAGGTCGTGCGCGTGATGGACGAGCTCGGAGAGACGAGCAAGCTGCGGGTCGCGCTGCTCATCGACGCCAGCGCAAGCATGAAGCCCAAGATGGCGGCCGTGGAGGAAGCCATCCGCGACCTGATGCTCAGCCTGCAGTCGAGGCAGGGAATCAGCGAGCTGTCCGTCTTTCATTTCCCAGGCAATGGGCATGGCGACGACGCTTCCCTGGATATGGACTGGACGACGAACCTGAGCGGCGTGCAGTCTCTGTTTCCCAAGCTGCAGATGCGCGGCACGACGCCGACAGGCCCCGCTCTGCTGCAGGTCATCGAGCATTATCGCGGCAGGGACGACCGGCGGCGGGGCGGCGAAGAGGACGGGATGATGAGTGGATACGTCGTTTAAGCTTCATTTGGATAAAGGCATGGTCATCACCGGCAAGTGGCGCAAACGCCGCTACCGGGTCGAGCGCATGCTCGGAGAAGGGGCCAACGGCAAAGTGTACCTGGTCGAGCGGGACCGGCGCCTGCTGGCGCTGAAGGTCGGCTCGGACACGGTCGACCTGCAGTCCGAGATCAACGTGCTGCAGGCGCTGGAAGGCCGGGCCGGGAGCCGGGCCGAGCCTTTCCTGCATGACGTCGACGATTTGAAGCTCGCAGGCGGCAAGGAATATCCATTCTATGTGATGAAATATGTGCGGGGAACGAAGCTCCCCGCCTTTCTTGCTGCCCGGGGGCCGGAATGGTTTCCGATCGCGGGCTACAACCTGCTGCAGCGTCTGGCCGAGCTGCATGAGTCGGGATGGGCCTTCGGCGATCTCAAGATGGACAATATTCTCGCAGCCGAATACGGGCATGTGGAGCTGGTCGATTACGGAGGCGTTACAGCGTTCGGCAAGAGCATCCGCCAATTCACGGAGATTTACGACCGCGGCTATTGGAATGCGGGCACTCGCGCTTCGGACGCGGCCTACGACCTTTTCTCCTTCGGGGTGCTGTGCGTCCAGCTGTTTCAAGAAAAGGCGCTCTACCGCCATACGGCCGGCACCTTGCCGCAAAACCGCTCGCCGCAGGAGCTGCTGAAGCTTGCTTCAGAATGCCCCGAGCTGCGTCCGTTCGCAGGCTGGCTGGAGAGGGCGTTTGCCGGCGGCTTCCGAAATGCGGAGGAGGCGGGCGCGGCATGGAGCGTCGTCATGCGGAGAATCGGGACGGGAGGCGGCCCCAAGAAGCGGAAGGGCGCCGTTCCGGGATGGACGAAGGCGCTGTTCCTGCTGTCGTCCGGGGCGCTCGCCGCGGTCCTGTACTGGCTTCTGCTCGGCCAGGGATAAGAAAAGGCGTTCTTAAAGGGGGAGGGTTGGAGCATGGAGAGGCTGGTCGAAGAGCTGGAGCGCGGATTCAAGGATCGCCTCTGGGAACGGGGGGCGGCGATCGTCGTCGCCGTCAGCGGGGGGCCGGATTCCATGGCTTTGCTGCATGCGCTCCATGCAGCTGCCGGGCGCTGGGAGCTGCGGCTTGGGGCGGCCCATGCGAATCACGGCTTCAGGCCGGAGGAGTCAAGGTCCGAGCATGAGGGAGTGCGGGCTTTCGCCGAGCGGCTCGGCATCCCTTTTTATTCCGCGGAGCTGGATGTGCCGGCTTATCTGGAGAGAAGAGGCGGCAACAAGCAGGATGCGGCCCGCAAGCTGCGCTACAAGTTCCTGCATGAAGCCGCGGCAGCCCACGGGGCGTCGGCGATCGCGCTTGCCCACCATGCGGACGACCAGGCGGAGACCGTGCTGATGCGGATCATCCGTGGCACGGCGCCGTCCGGCCTTGCGGGCATTGCGCCCCGGCGCACCGAAGGGGGAGTGGAACTTATCCGTCCTCTCCTGCGTATAGGCAAGTCGGACCTCCTGGATTACTGCAGCCGCTTCGGCGTTCCTTCCTTCACGGACAGCAGCAACGAACATCCGGATTACTTCCGCAACGCCGTTCGGCTCGAGGCGATTCCTTCGCTGGAGCGTTTCAACTCCCGGCTCCGACCGTCGCTGTGCCGGCTTGCCGAGGCCGCCTCGGCGGAAGCGGATTTCCTGGACCGGGAAACGGAGTCCCTCCATCGGTCTCTGGTCGCCTCCACCGCAGGCGGAATGACGATGCGGGGCGCGGATTTGGCGGGTCTCCACGTCGCTTTACAAAGGAGATTGATTAAACTAATATTAGATTATCTCGCTCTGGAAAAGGAACCCACCGGGTTTGAAGAGGTGGAGAATATACGTCTTGGCGCCCTGGCGGCGGAGCCGTCCAACTGGCGCATCGACCTCTCCCGCGGACTGCGCTTCCGCCGGGAATACGGGCAGCTCTCCTGGGAGCGGCGCCCCGCCGTGAAGGCAGCCCTGGAGGAACGCGAGGCTCCGCTGGACGGACGGCTCGTTCTTGAAGAGGCGGGCCTTCTGTTTGCATTCCGGACGCTGGAAGATCTGGACGGGGACGCAGTCGGGAAGGCTGCGCAGGCTGGTCCGCACCGCGCCGTATTCGACCTGGATAAGCTGTCGCTTCCTCTTGCCGTGCGGCCCCGCAGGGCAGGCGACCGGATGAGCGCCATGGGACTAAACGGCACCAAAAAGGTGCAAGATATGTTCGTTGACGCCAAGGTTCCGCCTTCCCGCAGGGACTTGCTGCCGCTTCTGTGCGACGGCGAGGGAACAATCCTTTGGATTCCGGGCATCCGCCGCTCGGCGGAAGCTGCGGCGGAGCCGGAGAGCCGGCGGCTGCTCGTCGTCGAATCGGCGCCGAATCCGGCCCGAGGCCTCGGCAGCGAAGAGAATGGAGAATAACCAGGCTTATTGGATTCATAATTATAGGATTAAGGTCATCGGGAGGAACACAACTTGCATAACGACATTCAAGAGATTCTGCACAGCGAGGAAGAGATCCAGAGGAAGGTCAAGGAGCTCGGAGAGATTCTGACCGGCGATTACGAAGGCCGCAATCCGCTTGTCATCTGTGTGCTCAAGGGCGCGTTTATCTTCATGGCGGACCTGGTTAAGGAAATACGCGTGCCTCTGGAAATGGACTTCATGGCCGTATCGAGCTACGGAGCTTCAACGAAATCCTCCGGGGTCGTCAAGATCATCAAGGATCTGGACGTTTCCGTGGAAGGCCGCGACGTGCTGATCGTGGAGGATATCATCGACAGCGGGCTCACGCTCAGCTATCTGATCGACGTGCTTGAGAGGCGCAACGCCAAGTCCGTCACGGTCGTCACCCTCTTCGACAAGCCGTCGGGACGCTCGGTCGATCTCGATGCCGACTATACCGGCTTCACGCTGCCGGATGCTTTCGTCGTCGGATACGGCCTCGACTATGCGGAATACTACCGCAATCTCCCTTACATCGGCATCCTGAAACCGGAAGTCTACACCAAATAGTCCCTTTGCGATTTCCCTTGCCTGCCCTGAACCGGGGTTCTGTTGAGATGGTCAGACAGGCTATGGTAAAATATTTGAAGCGTCTTGAGAGGAGGTAGGGGATGAATCGAATCATCCGGAACACTGGATTTTACCTGCTTATTTTCCTGGTAACCGTCGGAATTGTCCAATTCATCAGCAATCAGGACGAAAACAGCACCCAGATTCGTTACGACGAGTTCCAACATCAGCTCCAGGCTGACAATATCGACAAGCTGACGGTTCAATTCGACAGTTACACGTATCTGGTGACCGGTGAATACAAGAAAGCGCCAGCGGGGTCTGAAAGCAATTCGCTCAAGTTCTTCACCTACACAAATGCGGAGGAATACACCTCCAAGCAGATTTCGGATACAGCCTTGAAGAATGGAATCGCGATCGAGTACAAGAAAATGAAAGGCCAGAGCATCTGGCTTACATTCCTGACCTCCATCATTCCGTTCGTGATCATCTTCATCCTGTTCTTCTTCCTGATCAATCAGGCACAGGGCGGCGGCGGCAAGGTCATGAACTTTGGCAAGAGCAAAGCCCGTTTGTATAACGAAGAGAAGAAGCGGGTCACGTTCGAGGACGTCGCCGGCGCCGACGAGGAGAAGCAAGAGCTCGTCGAGGTCGTCGAATTCCTCAAGGATCCGCGCAAGTTCGCCGCAGTCGGCGCCCGCATTCCGAAAGGCGTGCTGCTGGTGGGCCCTCCGGGTACCGGCAAGACGCTCCTGGCCCGCGCTGTCGCAGGCGAAGCCGGAGTTCCTTTCTTCAGCATCTCCGGCTCCGACTTCGTCGAGATGTTCGTCGGCGTAGGCGCATCCCGTGTCCGCGACCTGTTCGAGAACGCCAAGAAGAACGCGCCTTGCATCATCTTCATCGACGAGATCGATGCTGTCGGACGCCAGCGGGGCGCAGGCCTCGGCGGCGGACATGACGAGCGCGAGCAGACGCTCAACCAATTGCTCGTCGAGATGGACGGCTTCGGCGCCAACGAAGGCATCATCATCGTAGCTGCCACCAACCGTCCGGACATTCTGGATCCCGCGCTGCTTCGTCCAGGCCGCTTCGACCGTCAGATCACGGTTGACCGTCCGGATGTTAAAGGACGCGAAGCCGTCCTCAAAGTCCATGCGCGGAACAAGCCGCTCAACAAGGACGTCAAGCTGGAGATCATCGCGAAGCGGACGACCGGCTTTACCGGCGCCGATCTCGAGAACCTTCTTAATGAAGCGGCATTGCTTGCCGCAAGACGCAACAAGAAGGATATCGGCATGACCGAGGTCGATGAAGCGATCGACCGCGTCATCGTGGGCACGGAGAAGAAGAGCCGCGTCATCAGCGATCGCGAGAAGCGCATCGTGGCTTACCACGAGGCGGGCCACACCATCATCGGCTACTTCCTGGAGAATGCCGACATGGTGCACAAGGTCACGATCATTCCTCGCGGACGCGCCGGCGGTTATGTCATCATGCTTCCTAAGGAAGACCGCATGCTCATCACCAAGCAGGAAATGCTCGACAAGATCACCGGCTTGCTGGGCGGCCGCGTAGCCGAAGAACTGTTCATCGGAGAAATCGGCACCGGTGCCTACAGCGACTTCAAGCAAGCGACCGGAATCGTCCGCAGCATGGTCATGGAATACGGCATGAGCGACAAGCTCGGCCCGATGCAGTTCGGCAGCACGCAAGGCCAAGTATTCCTTGGACGGGATATCGGCCACGAGCAGAACTACTCCGACAAGATCGCTTACGAGATCGACCAGGAGATGCAGAACTTCATCAACGAGAGCTACAACCGCGCGAAGCAGCTGCTTACCGAGAAGAGCAAGGAAGTGCATCTGATCGCTCAGACGCTGCTTCGCCTCGAGACGCTCGACCTGGAGCAGATCCGCAACCTGATCGAGACCGGCTCCGAGAACGGCGACGGTTCGGGCAGCGGCGACGCAGGCGGCGAAGAACCTTCCAGCGAGCCGACGATCGACACGATCGGCGGTGTCAAGATCCGCATCCAGCCTCGCGATCCCGGCGAAGGATCGACTGCAGGCGAGAGCATTACTGACGCCAATACAGGCGGCTCCGACATCGGCGGAGACGGTACCGGCAGCGGTCCGGACAAAGTCTAAGTTATCGATTGAAACCTTGCAGCCCTCATGCACAATTGTGCATGAGGGCTGTTGCTTATGCTCAGGCGGTCCGGTATAATATCCGAGGGTGAGGGAAAGGTAACAGGGTAGAAATAATTCCCTCTGTAAGGGCTATGTAAGTTTTATAGATGAATAGAGGTCATATTTATCCAATTTATTTCATGAAAAATGAAAATGCTTTGGATTATTCAGATGTAAATGCTTTCACCGTGTAAGTTTTAATAACATTTTCTCATTGACTCTTATTGATTATAGGCTATAATAACTATATCCAATCAAAACGTATAGGACAGGGGAGAAATACACAGATGAAATGGACAAGCAAGCCGTTCCAAGTGCTGAGTGTATCTGCGCTCGCTATGATGCTCGTTGTTTCCGGTTGCGGTTCGAAGAATAATAACAACTCCGAGAATGCGGGCGGAGCAGCGGGTACCAACACACCTGCCAATACGGAGAATGCAGGCGGCTCCAACGCCGACTACTCCAAGCTCAAGATCGGCATGGTTACGGACGGCGGCGGCATCAACGACAAGTCCTTCAACCAATCCGCTTGGGAAGGCCTCCAGAAGCTCGAGAAAGACACCGGCATCAAGGTAAAGGCTCTTGAATCGAAGGGCGACGCCGACTTCGAGCCTAACCTGAACACGCTGATCAAAGGCGGCTACGACCTCACTTGGGGCATCGGCTTCATGATGAATAAAGCGATGACCAATGTGGCCACTCAAAACCCGGATGCGAAGCTCGCGAGCATCGACTCCGTAGTAGACGCTCCTAACGTAGAATCTGTCATGTTCGCCGAGAACGAAGGCTCCTTCCTCGTCGGCGTCGTTGCGGGCCTGACGACCAAGACGAACAAAATCGGCTTCGTCGGCGGCGTAGAAGGGGACCTGATCGGCAAATTCGAAGCTGGCTTCACGGCTGGCGTGAAAGCTGTCAATCCGGATGCTACGGTAAAAGTCAGCTATGTGGGCGACTTCACGAAGCCTGACCTTGGCAAAGCGGCAGCAGCTACGATCTACAACGATGGCGCCGACATCATCTACCATGCAGCAGGCGGCAGCGGCAACGGCGTCTTCACCGAAGCCAAAGAGCGCGTCAGCAAAGGTCAAAAAGTATGGGTTATCGGCGTCGACAAAGACCAATCCGTCGACTTCGGCAATGACATCACGCTGACTTCCATGATCAAGCGCGTTGACCAAGCGGTAGAAATGGTTTCCAAAGATCTGGCCGACGGCAAATTCGAAGGCGGATCGACTCGTACGCTGAGCCTGAAAGACGGCGGCGTAGGTCTTCCTGAGAACAACCCTAACGTCCCTGAGGATGTAATGGCCAAAGTAAAAGAGTACGAAGCGAAAATTACGGGCGGAGAAATCACGGTACCAACCGCGCCAAGCAAGTAAGATTGTCCGAGCCCAAAGACAAGGCCAGCCTCTAGAGCCGGCCTTGTTCTTTTTGCCGTAAAAGGGAAGGAGATGCAAGGATGGAGCAAAGGCCGATCGTAGCAGAACTGAAAGGAATCACCAAGAGATTTCCCGGCATTGTCGCGAACGACAACATCAGCCTGCAGCTTGGAAAGGGAGAGATCCACGCCCTTCTAGGAGAGAACGGCGCCGGCAAGTCGACTCTCATGAATATCCTTTTCGGGCTCTATCAGCCTGACGAGGGGCATATCGAAATCAACGGCAGCCCCGTGGTTATCGACGGTGCCGGCAAGGCGATCGAGCTGCGGATCGGCATGGTCCATCAGCACTTCAAGCTGGTCAAGCCTTTTACAGTAGCGGAGAATATCATTTTGGGCAACGAGCCTACCAAAGGCGCTACGATCGATATCAAAAGCGCCAATGAACGCGTGAAGCAGATTTCCGAGCAGTACGGCCTGAAAGTGGATCCGCGCGTAAAGATCGAGGATATTACCGTAGGCATGCAGCAGCGGGTCGAAATTCTGAAGACGCTTTACCGCGGCGCGGACATTCTCATCTTCGACGAGCCTACAGCCGTTCTGACCGTTCAGGAGATCGAAGAGCTGATCGTCATTCTGCGCAATCTGGCTCGCGAAGGCAAATCGATCATTCTCATCACGCATAAGCTCAAGGAAATCATGGAGATTGCGGACACCTGCACCGTCATCCGGCGCGGCAAGGTCATCGGCACCGTTTCCGTGAAGGAATCCAACGAGCGCCAGCTGGCGGAAATGATGGTCGGCCGTTCGGTCAGCTTCCAAGTGGACAAGCAGAAGAGCAAGCCGGGCAAGCCGGTGCTGGAAGTGAAGGATCTGGTCGTTCCGGGCGAGCACGGCAAGCCGGTCGTCGACCATGTCACCTTCGACATCCGCGCAGGCGAAGTGTTCGGCATCGCCGGCGTCGACGGCAACGGACAGACGCAGCTCGTCGAGGCGATCACCGGCATGCGCAAGGCAAGCGGCGGCTCGGTGAAGGTGCTCGGCAAGGAATTGCTGGGAACCTCCGTACGTACGGTGACGGAAGCCGGCGTATCGCATATTCCCGAAGACAGGCACAAGCACGGTCTCGTGCTCGACTTCAGCGTCAGCGAGAATATGGTGCTGAACAACTATTACAAAGAGCCTTTTACCCACAAAGGTTTATTGAACTACAAGGCGATGGACCAGAACGCCAAGAAGCTCTCCGAGCAGTTCGACGTGCGGATGTCCGGCATCCATACGGAGGCCCGCTCCTTGTCGGGCGGCAACCAGCAGAAGGCGATCATCGCCCGGGAGCTTACCCGCGATCCGGAGCTGATCATCGCCGTGCAGCCGACTCGCGGTCTTGACGTCGGCGCCATCGAATTCGTGCACAAGCAGCTGATCGAAGCCCGCAACGAAGGCAAAGCGGTGCTGCTCGTCTCCTTCGAGCTGGAGGAGCTGTATGGCCTCTCCGACCGCCTAGCGGTCATCTATGAGGGACGGTTCATGGGCCAGATGGAAGCCGACGAGAAAAACGAAGAGCAAATCGGACTCATGATGGCGGGCAACGCCATGGGAGCCGGCGCCGGCCATACAGGCTGAGACAGGAGGACAACGGATGCAGCGTCTCAATCAAATCTTTACGAAACAGTCCACCTATGTTCCGATTCTGGCCATCATTCTCGGCCTGATCGTCGGCGCCATCGTCATGTGGATGGGCGGATTCAACCCTTTCGAAGCCTATAAAGCGATGCTGGTCAAAATTTTCGGGACAACCTATGACTTCGGCGAAGCCATCCGCCAGGTTACGCCGCTCATTTTCACCGGCTTGTCGGTTGCGTTCGCGTTCCGCGCGGGATTGTTCAATATCGGCGCGGAAGGCCAGTTCATCATGGGAATGACGGCCGCCACATGGGTCGGCATCAACACCGATCTGCCTTGGTTCATCCATCTTCCGCTGGCCGTTCTGGCAGGCGGCCTCGCAGGCGCAATCTGGTCGGGCCTTGCCGGCTGGCTCAAAGCGACTCGCGGAATCAACGAAGTCATTTCGACGATCATGCTGAACTGGATCGCTTATTACTTCGCGAACTTCATGGTTCGCGTCGTCATGATCGAGAAAGGGCAGAACCGCTCCCAGGATGTGCTGCCGTCGGCTTCGGCATCCATCGACTGGCTGTCCGCTCTGATGGACAATGCCCGCGTCCACTGGGGCACGGTCATCGCCCTGCTTTGCTCCGGTATTTTCTACTACATTCTTTGGAAGACCCGTCAAGGGTACGAGCTTCGCGCCAGCGGCCACAACGCGGATGCCGCTTTCTACGCGGGCATCAACGTCAAGGGCAGCATCGTCAAGGCGATGATGATCTCCGGCGCTTTCGCCGGTCTCGGCGGCGCCTTCGAGATTCTCGGCGTGTTCAAGTCCATGGCGGTCATGAACGCGCAGCCAGGCTACGGATTCGACGGCATCGCCGTTTCCCTGCTCGGCGGCAACAACCCGTTCGGCATCGTGTTCGGCGCGATTCTGTTCGGCTTCCTCAGCTACGGCTCGCAAGGCATGAACTTCGAGCTTGAGGTTCCGAACGAAATCATCCGGATCGTCATCGGCTCGGTCATCTTCTTCGTAGCCAGCCACGGCATCGTCAAATGGTTCCTCAAGCCGTTCTTCAAAAAACGGCGGGAAGAAAAGAAGGGGGCGGCGTAAATGGATCTTTTGGCTCAGTTGATCAACACGACGCTGGTCTTCTCGACCGCCCTGATTCTGGCCGCGCTCGGCGGCATCTTCTCGGAGCGCTCCGGCGTCGTCAACATCGGCCTTGAAGGCCTCATGATCGTCGGCGCGTTCAGCGCTGCCGTGTTCACGTATTTCTCCAGCGAATGGGGCTTCGGCGGCGGCTCGCCATGGTTCGGCCTCCTCATGGCGGTCGTCTGCGGCGTCATCTTCTCTCTGCTGCATGCGGTGGCTTCCATCACGCTGAAGGCCAACCAGGTCATTATCGGGGTCGTCATCAATATACTTGCTCTGGGCGCGACCATCTATCTGGTCAAGAGCCTGTTCGACGGCCAGGGCCAGTCGGAGAACCTGACCGGCATCGCCTTCACCAAATGGAACATTCCGGGCCTGTCCGATATCCCGTTCATCGGCGAAGCGCTGTTCAAGGCCTACCCGACCACGTACATCTGCTACGTGCTCGTGTTCCTGAGCTGGTTCGTCCTGTACCGGACCCGCTTCGGCCTGCGCCTGCGCGCCGTCGGCGAGCATCCGGGCGCGGCGGACACCGTCGGCATCAGCGTCACGAAGTACCGCTACATCGGCGTCATGCTGAGCGGCGCGTTCGCCGGTCTCGGCGGCGCGGCGATCTCGCTGACGACGACGTACGATTTCTCGCACACGACAATCAGCGGCCAGGGCTTCATCGCGATCGCGGCGATCATCTTCGGGCGCTGGCATCCGATCGGCGCGGCAGGGGCGGCCTTGTTCTTCGGCTTTGCCCAGGCTCTGCGGTTCCAAGCCCAGCTGTTCGAATGGTCCAAGGCCATTCCGAACGAGTTCCTGTACATGCTGCCTTACGTGCTCACGCTTCTGCTGCTCGCGTTCGCGGCGGGCAAGAACCGTGCTCCGGCGGCGGCGGGAGAGCCTTACGATCCCGGCAAGCGTTAATATCGACTCACAGCCTCTTGCATTCATATGCAAGAGGCTTTTTTTACAACCTCGAAAACGGAGAGAACAAGAAAGCAAGGAGGACGGCCATGTTGGCCATGCGTCAAAAAAAGGATTCCAGCCGCAGAAGCGATGGAGCTCTCTGCCCCCATTTTCACCGAAGGGACCTATAAGCTCCAGACAGCCGGTCATCCTTGAAAATCGCGGCTCCGCAAGCAAAATTCCTTGGTTGACAGCCTCGGAGCAGGGGTGTAAATTAGGTGGTACTGAATCGTCACATCTTATCAACATTGTGAATCATTTCACGAGTTAAAAGGGGCATCCGGCATGGAATGTCCGGATGGTTGAGCATACTATAACGGGTCCGCGCCTGCGTCGACGCAAGGCAGTGACGGACTTTGAAGGAGATGGATCGACGTGGAAGCTTTGGCTCTGGAGCGCAAGGCGGAACAGAACCGGGAACTGCGCGAGAGGCTGCTGCAGCTGAAGAAAGAACGCAACGCCATCATTCTCGCCCACTATTATCAGAGGGATGAAATTCAAGAGGTTGCCGATTTCCGGGGCGATTCGTTCCTGCTGGCGCAAAAGGCGGCAGAAACCGACGCGGATACGATCGTATTCTGCGGCGTCCACTTCATGGGCGAGAGCGCCAAGATTCTGGCTCCGGGCAAGACCGTCATCATTCCCGACGAGCGGGCCGGCTGCCCGATGGCCGACATGGTCAATGTCGAGGGCCTGCGCAAGCTGAAGGCGCAGCATCCCAATGCGAAGGTCGTCACCTATATCAACTCTTCGGCCGAGATCAAGGCGGAGACGGATATTTGCTGCACGTCGGCCAACGCCGTGAAGGTCGTCAACTCGGTCGACAGTGACGAGATCATCTGGGTGCCGGACAAGAACCTGGGCCATTATGTCCAGCAGAAGACCGACAAGAAGATGATCATCTGGGAAGGCTACTGCAATACCCATGACATGCTGACCGTCAAGGACGTCGAGGAGATGAAGGCCAAATACCCGAACGCGGAATTTGTCGTCCATCCCGAATGCCGTCCGGAAGTCGTCGAGCTCGGCGATTTTGTCGGAAGCACGACGGCCATCATCAAATATTGCAAGGAATCGCCCAATAAGGAATTCATCGTCGGAACCGAGGACGGCACCGGCTACCAGCTTCGTCTGGACAGCCCGGATAAGACGTTCCATTTCGCGACCAAATACCTGGTATGCCCCAACATGAAGGTCAACAACCTCAAGAAGCTTGTGCGCTGCCTGGAAAACATGTCTCCGCAAATCTATGTGCCGGATGCCGTTGCCGACAAGGCGCGTCTGTCCCTGGAGCGCATGCTGCTGGTGAAGTAGCATGCGCTACTCCCATGTCCGGAGGAGCTTGCACCTATGATACCTAGATATTTAGTCGATCTGAATCTCGACGAGCTGCCTGTCGTGGAGAAGGATGTCATCGTCATCGGGGCCGGCATTGCCGGTCTTTTTACCGCTATACGGGCCAGCGAACGCAATTCGGTCCTGATGATCACCAAGAAATCGCTCATGGACAGCAACACGCGCTACGCGCAGGGGGGCATTGCCGCCGTCATCTCCGACGAGGATTCTCCCGACTTCCATCTGGAGGATACGCTCGTGGCCGGCGCCGGCCTATGCGATCGCGACGCTGTGGAGGTGCTGGTGCATGAAGGGCCCAAGGGCGTGCGCAGCCTGATCGGCATGGGCACCCAATTCGACCTGGAGAACGGGGAGTTCGCCCTGACGAAGGAGGGCGCGCACAGCCAGCGGCGCATCCTGCACGCCAACGGCGACGCGACCGGCTTCGAGATCGTCCGCGCCTTGTCGGAGAAGGCGATGTCCGCCGAGAGGATCGAAGTGTGGGACGACCACTTCGCCATCGACCTCATCACGCGGGACAATGAATGCTGCGGCGCCCTTGTGCAGAAGCCGGACGGCAGCCGGGTATTCGTCCGCGGCAAGGCGACGATTCTGTGCACAGGCGGCACGGGACAGATGTTCCGGTATACGACCAATCCGGAAGTGGCGACCGGAGACGGCGTCGCGATGGCTTACCGTGCCGGAGCCTACATAAGAGACATGGAATTCATCCAGTTCCATCCGACGACGCTTTGCTATCCGGGCGCGCCCCGCTTCCTCATCTCGGAGGCTGTCCGCGGGGAAGGAGCGATTCTGCGCAACATCCACGGCGACCGCTTCATGGAGCGCTACCATCCGCAGCTGGAGCTGGCGCCGCGCGACGTCGTGGCCAATGCCATCGTCAGCGAGCTGGAGCAGACGCGGTCGACATTCGTCTATCTGGACGTGACGCATGAGTCGGAGGAGATGGTTCGCCACCGGTTCCCGACGATCTACGAAACCTGCCTGCAATACGGCCTCGATCTGACGACGGACTGGATTCCGGTCGCTCCGGCGGCTCATTATACGATGGGCGGCGTCAAGACGGATCTGAACGGAGAGACGAATCTCTCCCGCCTGTTCGCCTGCGGCGAAGTGTCTTCGACCGGCGTGCATGGCGCGAACCGGCTGGCGAGCAACTCGCTGTCGGAGGCGATCGTGTTCGGGCGCCGCATCATCCACCGCATCGAGGAGCTGCCGCCGCTTGAGGGCGCGGTTCATGTACGGGAAGAAAAGGAAGGGCATAGCGCCATCTCCAGACAGGCGGTCGTGGAGAAGCGGCTCAAGCTGCAGAAGGTCATGGTCCGATATGTCGGCTTGCGCCGCAGCTCGGACAGCCTGGCCAAAGGGCTTGTCGAGCTGAAGAGGCAATTGCCGTTCCTTTCGTCGGTCATGGCCAAATGGGAAGATTTCGAGTTCGCCAATCTGCTGACCATCTCCATGCTGACTGCAGAGTCCGCGGCTGCACGCGAGGAAAGCCGCGGCGCGCATTACCGGGTGGATCATCCTCAGCGGGATGACCGCAATTGGCGCAAACATACGGTTCTGCACCGAGTGCAGGGCATTACGGAGGAATCGGTATATGATGGATCAGCGATTTGAGGCCGGCCTAGGCCTCGGCGGTTATGATAAAAGTCTTCGGGACAGCATCCAGAGCTGGTTGGCCGAGGATATCGGCACCGGGGATGTGACGACCCGCACGACTATTCCGGCTGGCAGCAACATGAAAGCCGTCATCCACGTCAAGGAGGACGGGATTATCGCCGGCCTGCCCGTCGCGCAGACCGTCTTCTCTGTCGTCGATCCCTCCCTTGCCTTCACGGCTCATGTACAGGACGGAGACCGGGTAACGGCCGGCACGGTCATCGCGGAAGTAGAAGGCAGCACGCACAGCATTCTGACGGGCGAGCGCCTCGCGCTCAATCTGATGCAGCGCTTGTCGGGCATCGCGACCAAAACGAGCCGCTTCGTCGACATTCTGGACGGGCTTCCGACACGTCTGGTCGACACCCGCAAGACGACTCCGGGCCACCGGATGCTGGAGAAGTACGCCGTCCGCGTCGGCGGCGGCGCCAATCACCGCTTCGGCTTGTACGACGCCGTCATGATCAAGGACAACCATATCAAGGGAGCCGGCGGCATCACGGCGGCCGTGACCGCGTCCCGTTCCGCCATCCCGCACACGATGAAGATCGAGGTTGAGACGGAATCGATGGAGCAGGTCGGCGAAGCCCTTGATTGCGGCGCGGACATCATCATGCTCGACAATATGAAGCCGGAGCTTATGGCGGAGGCCGTTCGTCTTGTCAAGAGCCGTTCTCCTCATGTCCGGACGGAAGCCTCGGGCGGAGTGCGGCTGGAAACGATCCGGGCCATCGCCGAGACCGGCGTGGACATCATTTCCGTCGGCGCCCTCACGTATTCGTTCGAAGCTCTCGATATCAGCCTCGACCTGGGCGGCAAGAAGGGGAGGTCGTAATCCGTGATTGTCGTCATTGACGTAGGCAATACGAACATCGTGCTCGGCATCTATCGCGGACAGGAGCTGCTCCATCACTGGCGCATGAGCACCAACCGCTCGGCGACGAGCGACGAGTACGGCATGATGGTGTACAACTTCTTCCAATTCGCCGGCATCTCCATCGATGCCATCGACGGAGTCGTCGTCTCCTCGGTCGTGCCGCCGCTCATGAGGACGCTGGAGCAGCTGTCGGTCAACTACCTTCGGCACTCCCCTCTCGTCATCGGTCCCGGCATCAAGACGGGACTCAACATCCGGTACGAGAATCCGCGCGAGGTCGGTGCGGACCGCATCGTGAATTCTGTCGCCGGAATCGAGAAATACGGCTCGCCGCTCATCGTCGTCGACTTCGGGACGGCGACGACGTTCGATTATATCGATCCGAGCGGCGCTTATCTGGGCGGCGCCATCGTGCCGGGCATCGGCATCTCGACGGAAGCGCTTTATCAGAAAGCGGCCAAGCTGCCGCGCATCGAGCTTGTCCGGCCGCGCAGCGTCATCGGCCGCAATCCGGTGACTTCGATGCAGGCCGGCATCATTTTCGGCTATGCCGGACAGGTGGACGGCATCGTCCGCCGGATCCGCCAGGAGTTCGGAACCGACCCGCGCGTCATCGCGACGGGCGGCCTGGCCGACATGATCGCGGAGGAATCGGAGACGATCGAGAAGGTGGACCAGCTGCTCACGCTCGAAGGGCTGCGCATCATTTATGAGCGCAACCAGGACCAGCATGGTTAATAAAGTCGGAGAACGAGCAAATTTAAATAGGAGCAAGTGAGATAGGCTGAAATCTTGAGCATCAACGGCAATGAAGAAACCAATAGAGGACAAGGAGGGATTCATTGATGAGCGATTACAAGGAAGGAGCCCGCGAGGGCGACTATCTCGTCCGGGGAACGGCATGGGGCGGCAAAGTCCGCGTATTCGCGGCGCGCACGACCGAGCTGGTCGGCGAGCTGCAGCGGCGTCACGGAACCTACCCGACCGCTTCCGCAGCGCTGGGACGCACAGCGACGATCGGGTCGATGATGGGCATGATGCTCAAGGGCGAGGAGAAGCTGACGCTTCAGGTCAAAGGCGACGGTCCGATCGGCCAGATCGTCGTGGATGCCAACGCCAAGGGCGAGGTGCGCGGTTATGTCGACAATCCGGAGGCGCATGTGCCGAGCAATTCGCTCGGCAAGCTCGATGTGGCAGGCGTCGTCGGTACGACGGGCTTCGTCCATGTCACCAAGGATCTAGGCCTCAAGGAGCCTTATCGCGGCAGCGTTCCGATCGTCTCCGGCGAGCTGGGCGAGGATTTCACCTATTACTTCGCTTCCTCCGAGCAGACGCCTTCGGCGGTCGGAGTGGGCGTGCTGGTGGACGTGGACGGAAGGGTCCTGCATGCAGGAGGCTTCATTCTCCAGCTGCTGCCGGGCTTGACCGATGAGGAGATCGAGCGGCTCGAGACGGCTCTGGGCGGACTGCCGCATGTCACGGCCCTTCTGGATCAGGGAGAGACCCCGGAAGAAATTCTGCGGTGGGTCGTCGGCGACGAGCTGACTGTGCATGAGACGATGGACGTGAGGTTCGTCTGCCAATGCTCTCCGGAAAAGGTGGAGCAGACGCTGATCAGCATGGGCGAGGCCGAGCTGAGGAACTTGATCGAAGAGGAAGGGTCGGCGGAGGTCGTCTGCCACTTCTGCAACGAGGCCTACACGTTCGACAAGCCTCATCTGGAAAGGCTGCTTCAAGAAGCCACCGCCGGCAAGAACGGGTAAGGGAAGACTGGAGATATGGGCAAGGACAAAATGCTCAAGGGAATCATCGGCTTGCAGGCGGTCTGCATGATCGTGCTCGCCGTTTTCGTTGTCCTCCAGCAGCTTCCCGAGTCGGCTCCTGCATCGGGCGACATGCCTGGAGCGGGAGCCGGAGGCTCGGACGGCGAAGCGGCTGTCGTCGGGGACCAGTCCATCCGGAATTCGGACTGGGTGGAGCATCTCAAGCAGCAGTACGGAGACAGCGTGCTGAGGATGCTGATGCTGCGCAGCGCGCTGGACCAGGAGAGCGCCAAGGGGAGCCTGGAAGTGACGGCCGAAGAGATTCAGTCGGAGCTGGCTTCCCAGATGGAAGGCTACGAGGATGAGGACGCCTTCTACCGGGAAATGAAGGAGCAGCTCGGCATGAGCCGGGATGACGTATGGAGCGACGCCATGTACCGCCTGCTTCTGGAAAAGTGGATGACGCGCGGCATCGAGGTTCCGGACAAGGAAGTAGACGCTTATATGAAGGAGCATCAGGCAGAGCTCTCCCCTTCCTCGCGCCTGCATCTCCGCTGGATCGTGCTTGCGGATTCGGACAAGGCCTCTGCGGTGTTGGATGAGCTGGAGCAGGGGGCCGACTTCGAGGAGCTGGCGCAGCGGGAATCGCTGGATGAAGGAACGGCTTCAAGCGGTGGAGATCTCGGCCTGATCGACGAGCGGGATCCATTCCTCGACCCGGGGGCGGCCAAGGCGGCCGCCGGCCTGCAGCCCGGCGACATCGCCGGGCCAGTGGAGGTGGCCGGAGGTTATGCGGTCATTGAGCTGCTGGAGCGGATCACGCCTCCGGACCCCGGCAAGGCCGCCATGCGCGAGCGGGTCAAGCGCATGATCGCCCTGGACGAAGCAGGGTCCCTGAAGGATGGGGAAGAGAAGCTTCTCAAGCAATATCAGGCAACGGTGCTGCCCGATCCGACACCGGAACCGACCAAAGGATAGCGAAATGACGATACGGTCATGCTGTCCTCCGCGATTCTATTGACAAGGGCCGAAAGGCCTTGTTAAGATAGAAACAGTTATAACCTACTATTTTAGTCGGAATATAGATGAGGAGGCAGTTGACTATGGCCAGAATTGTGCAGAATGTGACCGAACTGATCGGAGATACGCCGCTTGTCCGCTTGAACCGCTTGGTGCCGGAGGGAAGCGCCGAAGTGTACGTGAAGCTGGAATATCAGAACCCAGGCTCCAGCGTCAAGGACCGCATCGCCATCAGCATGATCAATGTTGCGGAAGAGCAAGGTCTGATCCAACCGGGCGTGACGACAATCGTCGAACCGACGAGCGGCAACACAGGAATCGGTCTGGCCATGGTTGCTGCAGCCAAAGGCTACCGTTCCGTGCTCGTCATGCCGGAGACGATGAGCCTTGAGCGCCGCAACCTGCTTCGCGCTTACGGCGCTGAGCTGGTGCTGACGCCTGGAGCGGAAGGAATGAACGGCGCCGTCAAGAAGGCGGAGCAGCTGGCGGAGGAGAACGAGAACTACTTCATCCCGCAGCAGTTCAAGAACCCGGCCAACGTCAAGGTCCACCGCGAGACGACGGGACCTGAGATCGTCGAGGCGATCAACGGCTACGACGGCAAGCTGGATGCGTTCGTAGCGGGCATCGGCACCGGCGGCACGATCAGCGGCACGGGCGAAGTGCTGCGCAAGAGCTTCCCGAACATCCACATCGTCGCGGTCGAGCCTGCGGCATCACCGCTGCTGTCCGGCGGCAAGCCTGGCGGCCACAAGATCCAGGGCATCGGCGCCAACTTCATTCCGGATATCCTGGATCGCGAGATCTACGATGAGGTCATTACGGTCGAGAACGAGGAAGCATTCGAGTATGCGCGCCGCGCTGCCAAGGAAGAAGGCCTGCTCGTCGGCATCAGCTCCGGCGCAGCCATCTCTGCAGCGCTGCAGGTCGCCAAGAAGCTGGGCCCGGGCAAGCGCGTCATCGCGGTTGTGCCGAGCAACGGCGAGCGCTACCTGAGCACACCGCTGTTCAACTTCGAGAACTAGGTTCCGGATAACACGAAGGCTCGCCGACGATCGGAGGCAGAGGCTTCATGCAGGGCAAGCCGTTCCGACGCCATCTCTATCGATGGCGCGGGGCGGTTTTTTCATGGCCGGAAACGCCATCCCGCAGAGGAGGGGTTCCGTGTTTCCATGGCAAGCGCTTTCGGAGGCGAGCGGTTTCCATCAGGGTGGAATGGGGTCTTTTTCAGCTTGATTTTGCCCTATCAAAAGGATACGATCAGTCGATAGAGAAAAGGACGAAGCATGAACGGGGGAAGCGGGGCCATGGCAGAGATCATCGGATGCACATCTTGGGAGCGGTGGAAATCTTGGCTGGGCGGGGAGAAGAGGTACACGACTCTGCCGGTGCTGGCCAGCCTGCCGCTGCCGGAGGAGAGCCTGCTGCCGGAATCCTGGGAAGTGATGTGGCTGGAGGCGGGGCCTTGCTCCATCGTTCTGGAGAGCGGCAAAAGCGGAAGGTACACCTATATGGGACGGCGGCCCGCCGAGCTGCTGCAGGGCAAGGGCGGTTATGCCGAACAGCTCCGGCTTCGGACCGGAGAGGATGGCGAGCCGGCAGATTACGAACTGGTCGAGCGCTTCGAGGCCGCTCCGCTGGAGGCGGTCAGGCGATGGATGCGAGGATCGGAGGGGCCGAGGCTTCCTGCGGAAGAAGGTCCGGCGTGGACCGGGGGCATCGGCGGGTTCTGGAGCTACGACATCATCCGCTCCATCGAGCGTCTCCCGGAGCTGGCCGAAGACGACCTCGGCTTGCCGGACTATCTGTTCATGCGGCTGGACGAGCTGTGGATCGTCGACCACCAGGAGCGTCTGCTGTACGCTTCGGTTCATGTCCCGCTGGCCGGCCAAGCTGATGCAGGCGCCATAAGAGCTGCATACGATGCGGCTGTCATCCGGGCGGAAGAAATGCTTCGGGAATGGGCGGACTGGAGCGCCGCATCCGGTGCGGCAGCGGAGCTTGCCGATTCCCGCCGCCAGCTCCTGGCGCGGGAGCGGGACGGCTCTGCCCCTCCTTTCGCGGATGTGCCCGAAGGGGCCGCGAGCCCGTTCCTCAAGGATCGCTATATGAATGCTGTCCGCCGGATCCAGGAATACATCGCGGCGGGCGACGTCTTTCAAGTCAATCTCTCGCTCAGGCAGCAGTGCCGGACGGAGACGTCTCCGGAAGAGCTGTATGAATGGCTTCGGCTCATCAATCCTTCTCCTTATATGGGCTTGCTGCGCACGCCGGCCTTCCAGCTGGTGTCCGCCTCGCCGGAGCTGCTCGTCGAGATGAAGGACGGCCGGCTGGCCACGCGTCCGATCGCCGGAACAAGGCGGCGCGGGCGCACTCCGGAGGAGGACGCAGCGATGGAGCGGGAGCTTAGAGCGAGCGAGAAGGAGACCGCCGAGCATATCATGCTCGTCGACCTGGAACGCAACGACCTCGGACGCGTGTCGAGCTATGGCAGCGTGCGCGTGGAGGAGCTGATGGCGGTGGAGCGCTACTCCCATGTCATGCATATGGCTTCCCAGGTGGAAGGCCGCCTTGCCGAAGGGCTCGATGCATTCGACGTCATCTCCGGGGTGTTTCCCGGGGGAACGATTACCGGCGCGCCCAAAATCCGCACGATGGAAATCATCGAGGAGCTGGAACCGGTCCGCCGCGGTCCGTATACGGGCTCGATGGGCTGGATTGACTACAGCGGGGATATGGAATTTAATATTATTATCCGCACGATGGCCGTCCGGGACGGTCAAGTGCATATCCAGGCCGGGGCCGGCATCGTGATCGATTCCGACCCCGAGCGGGAATACAAGGAATCCATCAGCAAGGCAAGAGCGCTGTGGCGCGCTTTCCAATACGCGGAGCTGCATCGTGCCGCGGATGCCGCGCCGGCATCCGACACCAACTGACAGGGGGCTATCGAGATGATTCTCGTACTCGACAATTACGATTCCTTCACGTACAACCTCGTGCAGTACCTGGGCGAGCTGAACGAAGAGATCGTCGTGAAGCGCAATGACGAGATTACGCTGGAGGAGGTCGCCCGGCTGGCTCCGGATCACATCCTGATTTCTCCGGGACCTTGCTCGCCGAACGAAGCCGGCATCAGCCTCGCTCTGATCGAGCGCTTCAAGGGCGAGATTCCGATCTTCGGCGTCTGCCTGGGGCACCAGGCGATCGGACAAGCCTTCGGAGGCGAAGTGGTGCGGGCGGAGCGGCTCATGCACGGCAAGACGTCTCCGATCCTTCACGAGGGAAGGGGCGTATTCCGGGGCTTGCCGTCGCCGTTCACCGCTACCCGCTACCACTCCCTCATCGTGCGGCGCGAGACGCTGCCGGACGAGCTGGAGATCACGGCTGAGACGGCCGAAGGCGAGATCATGGGCTTGCGGCACAAGAAATATGCCGTTGAAGGCGTGCAGTTCCATCCGGAATCCATCATTACGGAGAACGGATTGGCGCTGCTGCGCAATTTCCTGTCGGAGACGGCCGTTCGATGAAGATTGGTTATAACGGATCCGTGGCCGATTCCGAAGATGTCCGCATCTCGGTTTTCGATCACGGATTTTTATATGGAATGGGACTGTTCGAGACGTTCCGCACGTATGGCGGCGAACCGTACTTGCTGGAGCGGCATTTGCAGCGGCTGGAGGACGGCTGCATGCGTCTTCAGATCTCCTATCGGCCGGAGCCGGCTGCCATCCGCAGGCTGGTCCGCGAGCTGATGGCTGCCGCAGCAATCGACGGCGATGCCTATGTCCGCATGACGGTGTCCGCCGGCGACGAAGGACTTGGCTTGCCGGCCGGTCCTTACACTTCGCCTTCGGAGATCGTCATGGTCAAGCATCTGCCGCCTTCGTCTCCGGATCTATATGTCCGGGGGCGCGAACTTCGCCTGCTCCGGACAACGCGCAATACGCCCGAGCTCGGCATTCGGATGAAGTCGCTGCATTACATGAACAGCATTGTTGCCAAACAGGAGCTGATGGCCTCCGGAGCTTCACCCGGATCCGAAGGGCTGATGCTTACAGCCGATGGATGGCTGGCGGAGGGGATCGTCAGCAATCTGTTCTTCGTATCGGGCGGCATCGTCCGCACGCCTTCCCTGGAGACGGGGATCCTGCCCGGAATCACGCGCGGCCGCGTCATGGAGCTGGCGCGGGAAGCGGGGATGCCGGTCGAGGAAGGGCTGTACCGGTGGAAGGATCTTTTGGAGGCGGACGAGGTTTGGACGACCGGGTCGGTGCAGGAGCTGGTTCCGGTCACCTTGCTGGTTGACGGTTCGGGGAAACCCGCCCATCCACGTGGAGGAGCGGCGGCGGGTCCGATATGCAGCCAATTGATCGAGCGGTATCGCGCAGACTCGCAGACCGGCTGTTCAGGCGATGCCTGACGAGCGGATCCGGCAGAGCCATCCAGATGAAGCCTGAATGGCTGATACGGCAGCATAACGAGCTTGACCGTCAACCTATTTGGGAGGGATCCGATGTATTTTCAACGAAAGCGACATACGATTCCGAAGCGGAGCTATGAACTGGGAGGCGGCGTCAAGCTCGAGCTTGGAGAGCGAACCTTGATCATGGGCATCCTGAATGCGACCCCGGATTCGTTCTCCGACGGCGGACGCCATGCTCAGGTGGATGAAGCGGTGCGCCACGCCCTGAAGATGGCGCGGGAGGGCGCGGACATCATCGATGTCGGGGGAGAATCCACCCGTCCCGGCTTCACCCCTGTTCCACATGAGGAGGAGCTGCGGCGCGTCGTCCCCTTGATCGAGAGGCTGCGCCTGGAGCTGCCGGAGATGCCTCTTTCCATTGATACGTACAAGTTCGAGACGGCAAGGGCGGCGCTTCAAGCCGGGGCGCATATCATCAACGATATATGGGGTCTGCGGTTCGATTCCCGAATGGCGGATGCCGCCGCCGAGTTCGGCTGCCCGGTCATCATCAGCCACAACCGCCAGGAGAGGAACTATGAGGATCTCGTTCCGGATGTCGTTTCCGACCTTGAGGGAAGCGTCGAGATCGCCAGGGCAGCGGGCGTGGCGGAGGAGAACATCTGGCTCGATCCCGGCATCGGTTTTGCCAAGACCCATGAAGACAACATAGCGTTGATGGGGAGCTTGTCCGAGCTTGCGGAGCTGGGCTACCCGGTGCTGCTCGGCACTTCGCGCAAACGGTTCATCCGGGACACGCTCGGACTGCCGGCCGGAGAGCTGATCGAGGGGACGGCAGCGACGGTAGCGCTTGGAATCGCTCAAGGCTGCCAGATCGTGCGCGTGCACGATGTCGAAGCGATCCGGAAAACATGCGCGATGACAGACGCGATCGTCTACGGTCCTCGCTGAATACTGTGGGACAGAAAGGAATGGACCGGCCGACAATGGACAAGATGACACTTAACGGCATGCGGTTTTTCGGTTATCATGGCGTATTTCCGGAGGAGAACCGGCTGGGACAGAACTTCCATGTCGACCTCGTTCTCAAGCTGGATCTTGAGCTGGCCGCCCGCACCGACGAGCTGGAGCATTCGATCAACTATGCCGACCTGCACGCGGTGACCAAGAAAATCGTGGAAGGGCCGCCCGTAAAGCTGATCGAGGCGCTGGCGGGCCGTATTGCAACTGCACTGCTCGAGACGTATACTGGCATTACTGAATTGACCGTTCGCGTGACGAAACCGAATCCTCCGTTCGAGATCCACTTCGACGGTGTTGTCGTCGAACTGGTGCGAAAGCGGGATGAGCATGGAGAAATCGTACCCGCATAGCGGGACTGCCGGGAACATGAGCAGGGCTTATATCGCTCTCGGCTCCAACATAGGGAAACGCGCGGACCTGCTCGCGCAGGCGCTGAAGCTTCTTGACGGCAGCGAAGGCGTAGCGGTGGAGGAGGTATCCTCCGCGTACGAGACCGATCCGGTCGGTTACGCCGACCAGCCGGCGTTCCTCAATATGGCGGCTTCTCTGCGGACGCGCCTCGATCCTCTGGAGCTGCTGCGCCTGATGCTCGACATCGAGCGCCGGCTTGGCCGGGTCCGCGATATCCGCAACGGCCCAAGAACGATTGATTTGGATCTGCTTTTATATGAAGATGTGTTCATGGATAAGGAAGAGCTGCAGCTCCCTCATCCTAGAATGGAGGAGCGGGCGTTCGTGATGGTTCCCCTGGCCGAAGTGCTGGAACCGGGCCACCCTCTGCTGGCCAAGGCGGAGTCGATGGCGGTCGCGGCATTACGGGATGGAAAGGAAGGCATTGCTCAATGGAATACGATCAACTGGCGCAGCGGATCCGCGCCTTTAGGAAGCTGAAGGGCTTCACCCAGCAGCAGCTGGCCGACAAGCTGGAAGTATCCGTCGCGGTGCTCGGCTCGCTCGAGCGCGGCACGCGCAAGCCGGAAGCCAAGCTTCTGGGGCGGATCGCCGACACTCTCGGCATCGACTACGAAGAATTGACGGCTGTGACGAGCGGCGGTCTGCGATAGAAGGAAGGAACGGTTATGCTTAAAATCGGAAATATTGAAATGAAGAATAATGTCGTTCTCGCTCCCATGGCCGGCGTCTGCAACCCTGCATTCCGGCTCATCGCCAAAGAGTTCGGCACCGGGCTCGTATGCGCGGAGATGGTGAGCGACAAGGCGATTGTCCACGGCAACAAGCGCACGCGCGAAATGCTGTTCGTGGATGAGCGCGAAAAGCCGCTCAGCCTGCAGATTTTCGGCGGAGACCGCGAATCCCTGGTTCAGGCGGCGAAAGTCGTCGACAAGGAGACGAACGCGGACATCATCGACATCAACATGGGCTGTCCGGTGCCGAAGGTGACCAAATGCGATGCCGGCGCCCGCTGGCTGCTCAATCCGGACAAGATCTACGAGATGGTCAGCTCGGTCGTCGACGCTGTCGACAAGCCGGTTACGGTCAAGATGAGGATCGGCTGGGACAGCGACCATATCTTCGTGGTCGAAAATGCCCGCGCCGTCGAACGCGCCGGAGGCAAAGCCGTCAGCGTGCACGGACGCACCCGGGAGCAGCTGTATACGGGCCATGCCGACTGGAGCTACATCCGGCAGGCCAAGGAAGCGGTGAGCATTCCGGTCATCGGCAACGGCGACGTCAACACTCCCGAGGACGCCAAGCGCATGATCGCCGAAACCGGCTGCGACGGCGTCATGATCGGACGCGCGGCGCTCGGCAACCCATGGATGCTCTACCGCACGATTCATTACCTTACGCATGACGAGCTGCTGCCGGAGCCGAACGCCGTAGAGAAGATGGAGATCGCCATCCTTCACATGGATCGGCTGATCGCGCTCAAAGGCGAGGGCGTGGCCGTGAAGGAGATGCGCAAGCATCTGGCCTGGTATCTCAAAGGCCTCAAGGGCGCTGCCCGCATCAAGGACAGCATCATGGAAGAGACGAGCCGCGATGTGATGGTCAATATCCTGAACGAGTATATCCGGTCTCTCGGCCAGGATGCCCAGACGCCGGCCGTTCCGGAAGCAGCGGTCAACTGAAGCCATAGCACTGCCGCCCGCGGCAAGACACTTTCCCTTGCGGGGAGCGTCCCCGCGGGCGGCCGTCTTTGCCGGGAGCCTCTCATTGACACGCCGGGTGCAATTGCATATAATCTTGCAATATAATCCTGTGCCGTCTGTTCTTGGTGGATTATGGACACGGTTTCAGGCACTGGGAATCCTGCTTTAATTCCTTTCGCTTTCAACGCGAGGTAAGCAAATACGCCACGACAGGAGAATCGGCAATGAGCGACAAAGAAGTGATTCTGACTCAGGACGGACTCAAGAGGCTGGAAGAGGAACTGGAGAATCTCAAATCCGTGAAACGTCGCGAAGTGGCCGAGCGGATCAAAGTCGCTATCGGTTATGGCGACATCAGCGAAAACTCCGAGTATGAAGATGCCAAAAACGAGCAAGCTTTTATCGAAGGCCGCATCCTTACGCTTGAGAAAATGCTGCGCAACGCGCGCATCATCAATAATGACGATATCGCCGTAGATACGGTAAGCATCGGCTCCATCGTGACGATCGAGGATCTCGAGTTCGGCGATACGATCGAATACGCCATCGTCGGCACGGCTGAATCCGATCCGCTGCAGAACAAGATCTCCAATGAAAGCCCGCTCGGGCGGGCGATTCTCGGCAAGAAGAAGGGCACGACCGTCGAGGTCAACGTTCCGGCCGGTGTCATTCAATACCGGATCCTGGACATCAAGAAGTAATTCAGGCATCCAGACCAGACCCAACAGCTATACTTCCATTCAAGAGCTTCCTACCTATAGGAAGCTTTTTTAAGGGATAGACAAGCAAGGAGATGAAGATCAAGTGAGTCAAGAGAACGGCACAGTGGATCAACAGGAACAGCAGGACCTAAGCGAGCTTCTGCAGCTTCGGCGGGCGAAGCTCGATGAGCTTCGCGATCTGGGCGTGGACCCGTTCGGCAGCAAGTTCGAGCGCACGGCGACAGCCGGCGGCATTGCTTCCGAATTCGGCGATCTGACAAAGGAAGAGCTGGAGGAGAAGGGCGCTGCCGCTCGTATCGCCGGCCGCATCATGACCAAGCGCGGCATGGGCAAGGCCGCGTTCGCCACGATTCAGGACCTGACCGGCCGCATTCAGATCTATGTCCGTCAGGATTCGGTCGAAGAAAGCCAGTACAAGGCTTTTGACCTGCTCGATATCGGAGATATCGTCGGCGTCGACGGCACGATATTCAAGACGAAGACGGGCGAGATCTCCGTCAAAGCCAAGGAAGTAACGGTCCTCAGCAAGTCGCTTCTTCCTTTGCCGGACAAATTCCATGGACTCAAGGACGTGGAGCAGCGCTACCGCCAGCGTTACGTCGATCTGATCACCAACCCGGACGTACAGCAGACGTTCATCCTGCGTTCCCGCATCATCCAGTCCATGCGCCGTTACCTGGATTCTCTCGGCTATCTCGAGGTTGAAACGCCGACTCTCCACACGATTGCCGGCGGAGCGGCCGCTCGGCCGTTCATTACGCATCACAACGCGCTTGATATGCAGCTCTATATGAGGATCGCCATCGAGCTTCACCTCAAGCGGCTGATCGTCGGCGGTCTCGAGAAGGTCTATGAGATCGGCCGCGTCTACCGCAACGAGGGCATGAGCACTCGCCACAACCCTGAATTTACAATGATCGAGCTCTACGAGGCCTATGCCGACTACAAGGACATCATGTCCCTGACGGAGAACCTCATCGCGCATATCGCCCAAGAGGTGCACGGCAGCACGGTCATCGACTATCAAGGCCAGCAAGTGGATCTGACCGTTCCATGGCGCCGCGTATCCATGATGGAGCTCATCAAGGACGCGACCGGAGTCGATTTCACGCAGCAGCTGTCCATTGAGGATGCTCAGCAGCTGGCCAAAGAGCATAAGGTTCCGGTGGAGCCGCATATGACCTACGGCCATATCGTCAATGCTTTCTTCGAGACTTTCGTGGAGCATACGCTCGTTCAGCCTACGTTCGTTACCGGCCATCCCGTGGATATCTCGCCTCTCGCCAAGAAGAACGATGAGGATCCGCGCTTTACGGACCGTTTCGAGCTGTTCATCGTATCCCGCGAGCATGCCAATGCTTTCACGGAGCTCAATGATCCGATCGACCAGCGGCAGCGCTTCGAGGCTCAGATGGTGGAGAAGGAAGCGGGCAACGACGAGGCGCATGAGATGGATGACGATTTCATCCGCGCTTTGGAATACGGCATGCCGCCTACAGGCGGTCTCGGCATCGGCATCGACCGTCTAGTGATGCTGCTGACGGATTCGGCTTCTATCCGCGATGTGCTTCTATTCCCTCATATGAGAAACGAATAGCTGAAAACCCGCATAAAACCTAGGTTTTATGCGGGTTTTTCTTCTCTCTAGCAGACTATCAATAAAGAAATGAAAAAAGTTATAAAAAACACTTGCATTGGCCTATGCGGCCGTGATATATTATCTAAGTCGCCGCTGAGAGGCACGACGGAAACAAGCAAAACACAAGCGAATTTGTTCTTTGAAAACTGAACAACGAGTGAAGCAAGTCAACGTTATAAATGAGCAAGTCAAACACCTTTATGGAGAGTTTGATCCTGGCTCAGGAC
>NZ_JBKFAO010000019.1:0-63192 GCF_053345695.1 Paenibacillus sp. D51F
CGCCGATGGTACTTGGACCGCAGGGTCCTGGGAGAGTAGGACGTCGCCAAGCACAGAGAGAAGCCTGATCCGCGAGCAATCGCCGGTCAGGCTTTTTTTGATTTCTTTCATCCAAGAGACATTCATACATGGATAACGAAAAACCAAATGAACCTTAAAGAACGTGCAAAGTTAAGGGGAGGAATAATTTCCGGCGTTGAAAATGAACCCTATTAAAAAGGATACAAGTGGGAAATAAATACAATATGTGTCATAATAGCTCTATACCTATCATCTTGGGAAAGAGGGTGCAGGATGAAAATTAGAACATTGAAGCCGGAAGAATTCGACGAACATATGAAGCTTAGCCAATATGCCTTCCAAATTGAGCTTTCCGCAGAGGAGCTGGAGCAGGCCAGAGCAAGAGCCAAGTGCGAGGAAGTTATCGTAGGTGTCGAGCAGGAACGAATCGTCTCCCAGGTCAGAATCATTCCACTCGAGGTGAACTGGAACGGCATCGTGCTGAGGATGGGGGGAATCTCATCTGTCGCAAGCTGGCCGGAATCGAGGCGTTCCGGGCATGTGGGCAAGCTGCTCCGTCATGCGATGGAGGAAATGAAAGCGAACGGCCAATCCATTTCCATGCTGGCGCCGTTTTCGATTGGATTTTACCGCAAATACGGCTGGGAGCTGTTCATCGACCGGGTCAAGTACACCTTGGCGACAGACAAGCTGCCTCAACGAATGCACAACAACGGCAAAGTCGAGCGGATTCAAGTCCGCGATCATGCCGAGCTGCTGGGCATCCTTTATCAGACCTATTCGGAGGGCTTCAATGGCACGCTGGCAAGGACTTCGGATTGGTGGGAGCATTCGGTCTTCAAGCGGAAGCAAGGGGATGCGGTGCTGTACCGGAGCCAGAACGGCACGCCGGAAGGGTATGCCCTCTACAAGGTGAAGGAGAGGCGTCTCGACATTCATGAGCTCGTCTATCTTACGGAAGAAGCGAGGGTGGGGCTTTGGAATTTCTTCAGCAATCATGATTCCATGATCGATTCCGCTGTGCTGCATACCTATGCGGGGGATCCGCTGCCTTATCAGCTTGTCGATCCGCGCATCGAGCAGAGCATTCATCCTTATTTCATGGTTCGTATCATCGATGTCCAATCTCTCGTCAAGCAGCTTCCGTTCGAGCCGGGAGTCCGCGATCAGTTTGTCCTCCAGATTCATGATGAGGACGCATCCTGGAATGACGGATTGTGGATGCTGGAAATCACGGAGGAGGGCAGGGGCAGCCTTTCCCGGTATCAGGATGGAACTTCGTCCAAGCGCCTTGATCTCTCCATCGGAACTTTGGCTGCTCTTCTCATCGGATATAAGCGCGCGCGGGATCTCCAGCAGATGGATCATATCTCGGGTCCGCGGCCGGAGGCCGTCCGGCTGGGCAGCCGAATCCCTGACGGGATGACGAATTTCATGGACTTCTTCTAACCGGAGTATAAAGCGGGGCGTCTTATCCCAAGCTGATAACGACAGCAGGGCGAGGCTGCCTTTTTGCATAGATGGCAGCAGTGGAAGTTTCCTTGACCTTTTATGAAAAAGGAGTATAATCAAAGATATAAGTCAAAGAAAGTCAAAGTCAGTTGCCTCTGATCCAGCCTTACGCAAGGCTAAGATCCTTTTCTTCCGGTCCCCGTTCGCGGGTCTTAATTTGCGCCGATGAGGGAATGCTACAGGGACGCCTTTGGCTGTTTGGCTTCTAACCGCAATTCAAGAAAAATCCTGAAGGTGCCCCGGCATAGGGAGGTGGGTGAAATGCGAAACATTTCCGATGCATTGGAGCAGCATTTGAAGCAGCTGCTTCAGGACAGTCCCGAAGGTGCGGTGGAAATACAGCGCAACGAATTGGCGGACAGCTTCTCCTGCGTGCCGTCGCAGATCAATTATGTCATCAGTACCCGCTTCACGCTCGAGAAGGGATACCTCGTGGAGAGCAAGCGAGGGGGAGGCGGCTATATCCGGATCCAACGGATCGAGCTGCCTGCGCTCAAAGCCATCCACGGCCATATTCATCATACGATCGGCAATCAAGTCGATCAAAGCGCCGCAGAAGGACTTATTTACCAATTGGAAGAAGCTTTATTCATTTCCAAGCGAGAGGGCAGCCTGCTCCGGGCGGCTGTATGCCGGGAGTCCATCGCGATCAAGCTGCCGCAGCGCGACGAGCTTCGGGCCAGGCTGCTGAAGGCGATGCTGATCTCGCTTCTGGGTAAGCAATAGAGAAGGACCGGTGAGGAGGGACGCGGCATGCTTTGTCAGGAATGCGGCAAAAGGCCGGCAACGCTTCATTTTACCAAGATCGTAAACGGAGAGAAGACGGAGTTCCATATCTGCGAAGCCTGCGCCCGCGAAAGGGGCGAAGGCATCCCGGGAGCTCCGAACGGCTTTTCCATTCACAGCCTGTTGTCTGGGCTCATGGATTTCGAGCCTGCGGGAAGCTTGGCAGGGACGAAGCAGGCGGTGCCGCGCTGCGAGGAATGCGGACTTACGTATTCGCAGTTCTCCAAGCTAGGAAGGTTCGGCTGCAGCTCTTGCTACAAGCATTTCGGGGAAAGACTCGATCCTCTGCTGAAGAGAGTGCATGGGAATACGGTCCATGTCGGCAAGATCCCCCGCCGCTCGGGCGGAAGGATTCAAACGCAGAGGGAAATCGACCGGCTGAGGCAGGAAATGAAGAGCTCGATCCAGAAAGAAGAGTTCGAAGCCGCCGCCAAGCTCAGGGACGAGATCCGCGAGCTGGAGAAGCAGATCAAGGAAGCCTGATGGTCGGAAGCATCCAGATAGACATCATAAGCGCAGCTTCCGCAAGGGGGCTGCACGGTAGGGAGGGATTGGATTGGCAGCCAACCGGTTTGCCCAGAAGGCGCTGAGCGAGTGGATGAAGGGAGACGGACCCGATTCGGATATCGTCTTCAGCAGCCGGGTAAGAATCGCCCGCAACCTGCACAATTATCCCTTTCCGATTCTGGCCACTAGCCAGCAGTCCTCGGAAGTCATGAGCAAGCTTGCTTCCGTGGCGCAGGAAGGGAAGCTTGAGCCGATCGGCCCGTTCGAGACGATCGTTCTTTCGGATCTCAGCGAGCTGGAGCGCAGGGTGCTGGTGGAGAAGCATCTGATCAGTCCCGCGCTTGCGAACGAAGCCCGTGCGGGAGCGGTCGTCATGAGCGAGAACGAATCCGTCAGCATTATGATTAACGAAGAGGATCATTTGCGCATCCAATGTTTATATCCGGGTTTCCAGGTCCAGGAGGCATGGAAGCTTGCCAGCAAGATCGACGATATTTATGAGGAAGCAGTCGACTTTGCTTTTGATGAGAGACGCGGATTTCTGACCAGCTGTCCCACCAACGTGGGGACCGGCATCCGCGCATCCGTCATGATGCATCTGCCGGCGCTCGTGCTCACGCAGCAGATCAACCGAATCCTGTCCGCCATTACTCAAGTGGGGCTGGCTGTGAGGGGGCTGTACGGCGAGGGAAGCGAGGCGCTCGGCAATCTGTTCCAGATTTCCAACCAGATTACGCTTGGACAGTCGGAGGATGAGATCATCGACAATCTGCATGGCGTCGTCAGGCAGATCATGGAGCATGAAAAAGCGGCCCGCGATCGTCTGCAGGCGGAGTCGCGCCTTCGGCTCGAGGATCGGGTGATGAGATCTTACGGCATCCTGTCCCATGCGGCGGTCATGGATTCCAAGGAATCGGCTCAGAGATTGTCGGATGTTCGGCTTGGCATCGATCTGGGCTTGATTCGGGATGTTTCCCCGCAGGTTATGAATGAGTTGATGGTAATGACCCAGCCTGGCTTCCTGCAGCAGGCATTCGAGGAGAAAATGAATACGGAGCAGCGCGATGCAAGGCGCGCGGAGCTGATCCGCAGCCGGCTGCTCCCTGTAATCCATGATGGAGGTGCTTACGAATGATGTTTGGACGATTTACGGAACGTGCGCAGAAGGTGCTCGCTCTCGCCCAGGAAGAGGCGGTGCGGCTTGGACATAACAATATCGGCACGGAGCATATTCTGCTCGGCCTCATTCGGGAAGGCGAAGGCATCGCGGCCAAAGCTCTGATCGCGCTTGGTCTGGGACTCGAGAAAATACAGGACGAGGTGGAATCGCTCATCGGCCGCGGCCAAGAGCAGCCTAGCAACATCGCCTACACGCCTCGTGCGAAGAAGGTCATCGAGCTGTCCATGGACGAAGCCCGCAAGCTGGGGCATACGTACGTCGGCACGGAGCATATTCTGCTCGGCTTGATCCGCGAAGGCGAAGGCGTGGCGGCCCGCGTGCTGAACAACCTCGGCATCAGCCTGAACAAGGCGCGGCAGCAAGTGCTGCAGCTGCTCGGCAGCAGCGAGGCGGTATCGAGCAACCACGGAGCGCCGGCCAACGTCAGCACGCCGACCCTGGACGGACTTGCACGCGACCTGACAGCTTCCGCCCGCGAGAACAACCTGGATCCCGTCATCGGCCGCAGCAAAGAGATCGAGCGCGTCATCCAGGTTCTCAGCCGCCGGACGAAGAACAATCCTGTGCTGATCGGCGAGCCCGGCGTCGGCAAGACGGCGATCGCCGAAGGTCTGGCTCAGAAGATCATCGCCAACGAGATTCCCGAGACGCTTCGCGACAAGCGCGTCATGACGCTGGATATGGGCTCCGTCGTGGCAGGCACCAAGTATCGCGGCGAATTCGAGGACCGGCTCAAGAAGATCATGGATGAGATCCGCCAAGCGGGCAACATCATCCTGTTCATCGACGAGCTGCACACGCTGATCGGGGCAGGCGGCGCGGAAGGCGCCATCGACGCCTCCAACATCCTGAAGCCGGCGCTCGCCCGTGGCGAGCTGCAATGCATCGGCGCCACCACTCTCGACGAGTACCGCAAGTACATCGAGAAGGATGCCGCTCTCGAGCGCCGCTTCCAGCCGATCACGGTTGATCAGCCTACTCCGGACGAAGCGATTCAGATTCTGCATGGACTTCGCGATCGTTACGAAGCCCATCACCGCGTGAAAATCACGGATGAATCCATTGTGGCGGCAGTCAAGCTGTCCGACCGTTACATCACCGACCGCTTCCTGCCGGATAAAGCGATCGACTTGATCGACGAGGCCAGCTCCAAGGTCCGCCTGCATACCTATACGATCCCGCCGGATCTGAAGCAGATGGAAGGTCGCCTCGACGAGGTGCGCAAGGAGAAGGATGCCGCCGTTCAGAGCCAGGAATTCGAGAAGGCCGCGGCGCTCCGCGACACGGAGCAGAAAATCCGCGAAGAGCTAGACACGACGAAGAATACGTGGAAAGAAAAGCAGGGACGCACGGATTCCGAGGTAACTCCGGAGGACATCGCTCAGGTCGTCGCCAACTGGACGGGAATCCCGGTACTCAAGCTTGCCGAGGAAGAAACCGAGCGCTTGCTTAAGATGGAAGAGATCCTGCACAGCCGCCTCATCGGCCAGGAGGATGCCGTCAAGGCCGTCTCCCGCGCCGTTCGCCGCTCCCGTGCCGGACTCAAGGATCCGAAGCGTCCGATAGGTTCCTTCATCTTCCTCGGTCCTACCGGCGTCGGCAAAACCGAGCTGGCCCGCGCTTTGGCCGAGGCGATGTTCGGAGACGAGAATGCGGTCATCCGCATCGACATGTCGGAATATATGGAGAAACATTCCACTTCCCGCCTCGTTGGCGCTCCTCCGGGATACGTCGGCTACGAGGAAGGCGGCCAGTTGACCGAGAAGGTCCGCCGCAAGCCTTACTCCGTCGTGCTGCTGGACGAAATCGAGAAGGCGCATCCGGAAGTGTTCAATATTCTGCTGCAGGTTCTGGAGGACGGCCGACTGACCGATTCCAAAGGCCGCGTGGTCGATTTCCGGAATACGCTGATCATCATGACGTCCAATGTCGGCGCCGATCAGATCAAGCGCAACTCGACGCTCGGATTTACGGCCCAGCATGATGCCGGACGCGAGTTCAACCAGATGAAGGAAAAAGTCATGGGTGAGCTGAAGAAGAGCTTCCGTCCCGAATTCCTGAACCGGATCGACGAGTCCATCGTGTTCCACTCCCTCGCAGAGGAGCATATCGCCCGCATCGTGACGCTGATGTCCGACGAGCTGCGCAAGCGGCTGCGCGAGCAGGAAGTCGACTTCGATCTCACGGACAAAGCGAAGGATTTCTTGGCCAAGGAAGGCTTCGATCCTGCCTACGGCGCGCGTCCGCTGCGCCGTGCGATCCAGAAGCATATCGAGGACCGGCTGTCCGAAGAGCTGCTGATGGGCAATATCAAGAAAGGCGATATGCTGGTGATCGACGAGGAGAACGGCGAGCTGACCGTCAAGCCTCATCCGGAACAGCATAAAGCCGAGCAGGAAGAGACGGCTGCGAAGTAAGCCGCTTGCCTTGCAGATTCGAAGGATGGAACGGCTGATGCCGGACGTCCAGACGGATTTGCGGATAGCCTTCGTTCCATTTTGGAACGGAGGCTTTTTTTATTTCCAGCGGGAAGGGCAAAAAACCGAGGACAGGGCGTCGTTTGTGCCGGGCTGCCCAGGCTGTTAAACTGAGAAAAGAGCGTTCCCATTCTCGCAAGGAGGCGAAAGGTAATGATCGTCGTAACGAATACGATTCAGATTAAGTCGGGCTTCGGAGAACAGGTGGCGGAAAGGTTCAAAAACCCGAAAGGCGTCCATACGATGCCGGGCTTCGCGGGCATGGAGCTGCTGCTCGACCGCAAGGAGGAATCGGACGAGCTGAAGGTCGTGACGCATTGGACGGATAAGGCCAGCTTCGACAACTGGGTGAACAGCGATTCGTTCAAGCAAGCGCATGCGCGGCGGGCTCCTGAGGGAGCGGAGAACGCAGCTCCGGCTGGAGGAGCGCAGCCGATGGGCGGCACGGCTGCAGACGGCAACCCGGTGGAGGGGCATGCGGCTGCAGCAGCGTCCGGGCATCCTCATGAAGCCGGCGGCCATCACGGCAGCGGCGCTCAGGAAGCAGGGCATGGGGCCGCAACGGCAAGCGCGCCGAATCCAAGGGATCTGATGCTTGGCTCCAAGCTGAGCATCCACGAGGTTCTGTTCCGCCTGGGAGCGGAATAACAAAAAAGCTGTCTCCTCTATTCGTGAGGAGACAGCTTTTTTGTTGGCCGCCGCAGTCCATCATCAGCCGTGGCCCAGCGGAAGGAAGGGCAGCAGGAACAAGCCGAGTATGCTTCCGCTGACGGTAATCCAGAGCAGCGCGTAGCGGTCCCGAAGCACTCCTTTGCGGACGCAGTGCATGACGAGGCCGACGAACAGCAGGGCGATGGCGATCAGGGCGAGTCTCAGCAGATCGGGCATTGGAGTCCCTCCTTGGATCATGGGAATGAGTTCGCATGACGAGCTTGTACAGGCTCTAATCCGTTCGATATATGCTTAGCATCGACCATTGAATCACAAGTTATACGCAGGGACGGTTGGTTTTAGGAAGCGGCGGTGAATATGAAGTCAGGTGAATGTCAGTGTTTGCTGGATCATACAAAACGGTCTTATATCCATCCTATTTAAGCTGCAATAGATCGGTGCAAGGAGCTTATGTCCCCTTTTTTATAATTCCGAATAGACATTGATACATGTTGAATAACTGAGTTTAAAACACGATTAACTAAATGGATTTAAGGTTTGTAGTTGAATGTTTTTGATGTAAATTTACGAAATCGCAAAAAAGATAGGAATATTTAAATTCCTACCCTTGATGTCGAATAAAAATGGAATCGTTATTCTTAATCGCTCGCTCCGGCTGCTGCCGATTGTGCGTCGGAGCCGCAAGGAAGAGGAAGGCGGACGATGAATTCCGTCTTGCGCCTGGAGCTTGTCGCGAATGCCGCTCCTCCGTGGAGATCCAGTATGCTCTTGACGATGGCAAGCCCGATGCCGCTGCCGCCAGTTGCCTTGGAGCGGGAGGCGTCGACTCGATAGAAGCGCTCGAACAGCCGTGGGAGCTGGTCCTGTGGGATAGGCTTGCCGTAGTTGCGGAAGATGATTTCCGCAGCAGGCTCAAGCTCGTCCTTGCGCAGAAGGATGTCCAGCGCGCCTCCGTCTGCTCCATAACGGATTGCATTGCTGATCAGATTTTCGAAGACGCGGAGCAGCAGCTCCGGATCCGCATCCACGATGAGGGGGCTATCTGCGGGATGAACGCGGCAGGCCATGTCGGCTTCCTCCAGCGCCGGCATGAATTCTTCGGCAAGCTGCCCGAGAAAGGGATTGAGATCGACGGTTTCGCGCTGGAGCGGGAAACCGCTGCTGGTGACGCGGGTATATTCGAACAGATCGTCGATCAGCTTGCGCAGCACGAGAGATTTTTCATAGGCGATGTGGACATACTGCCGCATCTCGACCTCGTCCCGGTACCGGTCGTCCTCGATATATTCCAGGAACCCGAGCACCGAGGTGAGCGGAGTGCGAAGATCATGGGACACGCCGGTGATGAGGTCGTCCTTGGCTTGCACGGCAGCCCGTTCCTCTTCCTGGGCGAGCTGCAGCCTGCGGGCCATTTCGTTGACGCTGCGCGCAACGACCCCGAGCTCATCGCTGCTGCTCTCGTCGATGCGGTGGGACAAATCTCCTGCCGAGATCGCCTGCAGGGCGCTCGTCAGAGTGTCGAAGCGCTTGATGATGCCCCTGGACAAGGAAAAGAACAAGCAGATGAACAGCAGCAGTCCGAAGATGACCCGAACGGGGCCGGAGCCGATCCAATTGATGGTGTAGGCAAGCGCCTTCGTCAGGAAAAAGGACTTGGACGGATTGAACCGGATGAGCAGCTCCGCCAAGTAATTGCCCAGCAAAAGAAGCACTCCCATGCCGAGCAGGCTGCCGGCGAAGCTGAGGATGAATTTCCATAGAAAGGTTTGAAAGATGCGGCTGGCCAAAGATGTGCCTCCCTCATTAACGGACGTCGTTCTGCGGCTATGCTTCAAGGTATCGAACATGCCCTCGCGGCCTACAGCTTCTCCATTTTGTAGCCGACGCCCCATACGGTCTTGATGTACCTGGGGTGCCTCGGATCGGCTTCGATCTTCTCCCTGAGCTTGCGGATATGGACCATGACGGTATTGCCCGCTTCAAAAAAAGTTTCCTGCCAGATCATCTCGTACAGCTGCTCGATGCTGTACACTCGGCCGGGATTGCGTCCGAGCAGCTCCAGGATGGAGAATTCCCGGGGAGTAAGCCGCACCTCCTGGCCCTCGACAATCACTTCCCGCGTCGCGGAGTTGAACGCGATGCCGTCAATCGTGACGGCATCCGCCGAGGAGGCGTCGCCTGCGGCGGCTCCATAGATGCCATATCGGCGCAGCTGGCTTTTGATCCGGGCGAGCAGCTCCAGAGGGCTGAACGGCTTGGACACATAATCGTCGGCCCCGACACTGAGGCCATGGATTTTATCGATCTCCTCGCTTTTGGCGGACAGGAAGATGATCGGCATCTGCCGGATCTCCCTGATTGCCATGCAGGTGTCGATTCCGTTCATGCCGGGCATCATGACATCGAGCACGACTAGATCCACTTTTTCCTTCCGGATGATTTCAAGAGCCTCGCCGCCGCTTGCAGCGGTCAGAAGTCGGAACCTTTCCTGCTTGAGGTAAAGTCCCATCAGCTTGACGATTTCGGGCTCGTCATCGACGAGCAGCACCGTTTCTTCGTTCATGGCCCACCGCTTCCTCTATCTCTTTTCTGCCAGTATAACGGAAAAGATCTTATCTTTTTCTTAGATTCCCGGACATCGGCAAGAAAGGAGCTCCATCGAAAGAATGTTCGCATGATTTTCTTTTGTTGCGGCCTCTGAAATGGTAAACTTTGAAGGTACGTCATATCCGTAAAAGGAGCCTTCGATGGCCAAACTAAAAGTGAAATTCGCCTGTACGGAATGCGGAACGGAATCGCCCAAATGGCTTGGGAAATGCCCCGGCTGCGGCGCCTGGAACACGATGGTGGAGGAAAAGGAGACGGTGGTCAAGACCGCCGGCGTCGGATTGTCCTCTCCAATGGCCCGCGGGACGAAAGAAAAGCCGCGTTCCATCATAGACATAGATACCGGGCATGAGCCCCGCATCGAAAGCAGCATCGGGGAGCTGAACCGGGTGCTGGGCGGCGGCGTCGTGCCGGGCTCCCTCATACTCGTCGGCGGAGACCCCGGCATCGGCAAGTCGACGCTGCTGCTGCAGACGTCCCATGCATTGTCGGCCGCAGGACTCAAGGTGCTCTATATATCGGGCGAGGAATCCGTTCGCCAGACCAAGCTCCGCGCCGATCGCCTCGGCGCGCTGAGCGCGTCGCTGTTCGTGCTCTGCGAGACGAACATGGAGCATATCAATGACGCCATCGATACCGTCCAGCCTGATTTTCTCGTCATCGACTCGATCCAGACCGTCTATGACCCCAGCGTCCAGTCCGCTCCGGGCAGCGTCGCCCAGGTGAGGGAATGCACGGCCCACTTCATGCGCGTCTCCAAGCTGGGCGGCATCGCGACCGTGCTGGTCGGACATGTCACCAAGGAGGGGGCGATTGCCGGCCCGAGGCTGCTGGAGCATATGGTGGACTGCGTCCTTTACTTCGAGGGGGAACGCCATCATTCCTACCGCCTGCTTCGCGCCGTCAAAAACCGCTTCGGCTCCACCAACGAGATCGGCATCTTCGAGATGGGCGAGAGCGGGCTGCGCGAAGTCGCGAACCCGTCGGAGCTGTTTCTGTCGGAGCGGCCTCTGGGCGTCTCCGGCTCCACCGTCGTGGCGAGCATGGAGGGAACGAGACCTGTGCTCGTCGAGCTCCAGGCGCTTGTGGCGCCTACGCATTTCCCGTCGCCGCGCCGGACGTCCACCGGTTATGACCACAACCGGATGGCGCTGATCATCGCCGTGCTGGAAAAACGGATCGGGCTGTTCCTGCAGACGCAGGATGCTTACCTGAACGCCGCTGGAGGAGTGCGGCTTGACGAGCCCGCTGTCGATCTGGCCGCCGCCGTCGCGCTTGCTTCCAGCTTCAAGGACGCTCCAACGCGTCCTTTCGACGTCGTCTTCGGCGAAGTGGGGCTGACCGGCGAGGTGCGCGCTGTATCCCGAGCCGAGCAGCGGGTCAAGGAAGCCCAGAAGCTTGGCTTCAAGCGGGTCATCATGCCCGAGAAAAGCCTCAAGGGCTGGAAGCCGCCGGACGATATAACGATTGTCGGCGTGAATACCGTATCCGAAGCATTGCGCGCGGCGCTGGAATAGGGGGTTCGCTAGAAATCATGAAAGAGAACAGAGAGATCGAAATCACGAATCAGCTGCTGCAGCTGGTCGCGCCGGGCACCGCTTTCCGCGAAGGGCTGGACAACGTGCTGCGGGCGAAAACAGGCGCGCTGCTCGTCGTCGGATACAGTCCCGAGGTCATGGAGGTCGTGGACGGCGGGTTTTCCATCAATTGCGACTTTTCCCCGAACTATCTGTACGAGCTGGCCAAGATGGACGGGGCCATCATTCTGAGCGAGGATCTCAAGAAGATTCTGTATGCGAATACGCAGCTGATTCCGGACCCGTCGATTTCGTCGATCGAGACCGGAATCAGGCACCGCACTGCGGAGCGGGTGGCCAAGCAGACGGGCAAGCTGGTGGTATCTATTTCGCAAAGGCGTAATATCATCACCTTGTATATGGGTAATCTAAGGTATTCCCTGAAGGACATGGGCGTTATTCTTACGAAGGCGAATCAGGCGATCCAGACGCTGGAGAAATACAAGGCGGTGCTAAGGCAGTCGTTCACGAATCTGTCCGCGCTGGAATTCGAGGAATTGGTGACGCTGCAGGAGGTCGCGCATGTCATCCACCGCGTGGAGATGGTGCTGCGGATCAAAATGGAGATCAAGCGGTACGTCAACGAGCTCGGCACCGAAGGCCGTCTGATCAGCATGCAGATGGAAGAGCTCATCGGAGGCGTGGAGGAGGATGCCTGGTTCCTGCTCAAGGATTACGCCCGCGACAACAGCGACGAGAAGATCCGGGACATCCGGATCGGGCTCAAAAAGCTCAGCAACGACGAGCTGATGGACGCGCCTCATGTCATCCGGCTGCTCGGCTATCCGCAAGGAGCGGCGATCGCAGATGAGGCCGTTCATCCGCGCGGCTACCGTCAGATGTACCGAATTCCGCGGCTTCCGCTCATCATCATGAACAATCTGATCGAGAAATTCGGAAATCTGCCGAATATCGTCATGGCCACGATCGGCGAATTGGATGAAGTGGACGGAATCGGCGAGGTGCGCGCCCGGGCGATCAAGGAAGGATTGCGCCGGATTCAAGATCAAATGTTCATTGACAGACAAATCTGATTCCCCTAGAATGGGGGAATGCCGACAGGAGGGCTTGGATGATGGTGGAATTTTTTCCATCGATGTCCATGGAATCCTAAGGCATAGTAGAGATGAGGTGGAAATGAAGTGTTTGCAAAATCATTGCCGAGTCTTTTTACCATAGGCAACCTGTTCCTCGGGATCGTCGCCATTATCATGGTGTTCAATGAGAAGCCTGAAGTCGCCGCCATGATGGTCATCATCGCCATGCTTCTGGATGGGGTTGACGGCCGCGTCGCCCGCGCGCTCAATGTTCAAAGCGAATTCGGCAAGGAGCTCGATTCCTTGTCCGATATCATATCGTTCGGTGTCGCCCCTGCCTTCATCATGTATGTCGTGGCATTCCAGGATCTCAGCTCGCAGCCCGCCGCTTGGATCGTGACAGCGATCTTCCCGATCTGCGGCGCGCTCCGGCTCGCCCGGTTCAACGTCATCTCCGGCATTCCGGGCTACTTCGTCGGCCTGCCGATTCCGGCGGCAGGGGGCGTCCTGGCTACACTGGCTCTGTTCTATACGGATATCCAGCCTTGGGTGCTGATGGCGAGCACGCTCGTTCTCGCACTGCTGATGGTCAGCACGGTGAAGTACCCGAACTTCAAGAAGATCGGACTGCCCAAGGGTGCGATCTGGAGCATTCCGATCGTCGTCGTCATTGCGGTCGTGCTCGGCGTCGCTTTCCCGGATCAAATCTCCAAGATCATTTTTGTGCCGCTGCTGCTCTATGCGCTGTACGGCCTAAAAAAAAACGTTAACGTCCAGGGACGCCTGCGCCGCCGCAGAGCCCGCCGTTCCGAAGGCGAAGAAGAGAACGTCCGCAAGCGGAGCGTCTAGCGCTTTCTTGCCGCAGGTGTGGATTGGAGCCTGCGATGCTGCGTCGACTCCCTCATGACCCGGTGCCGAATACGGTGCCGGGTTTGTTCATGGAGTTTCGCCTTGCCTGAGATGAGGCTCGCATATTGCCGGCCTTAGCCGTCGTCGTCGTTGAAGTCAGCAAATAAAAAGCAGTCCGCCCTCGAATGGAGGATGGACTGCTTTTTTGCAATTTCCGGAGCGGATTCCGGTTCAGGTCAAATTGAAAATGCCGAGCGTAGAGCATTTATCGGATTCGGCGGACAGAACCTCGCCGAGATCGATTTCCAGCAGATTGCAGAGCGCGGACATGTAGAACAGGTGGCGTCCCAGCTCGTTTTTCAGCACATCACGGCAGTTCTCGCACACATGGCCGTCCATGTGGGTGCCCAGAAGCTGCTTGGCGCTCTCAAGCTCGGGATCGTCCGAATAAGGCTGCTTGCTGGCTTGGATTTCAATACAGCCGCATTCGGTCACGGCTTTCGTGACAGCGCGGTTGACAGCTGCGCCCGTCTGTCCGAACTTGGACAGGACATCGAGCATGCTCCGGTGACGCAGGAGCAATTCCGATACTTGCTGCTGAAACTCTTGGAGCGTTGGAGCGCTCATCGGTATCCACCTCTTTCGCGATTTTTGCTGCTATGGAAATGCATTGTCATGGGGCGAACATGCGATTTCATCCGCCGTATGCTGGACGGCGATTAACCTGAATCCATTATAAGCCCGCCCTGTCCAGAATACAAAAACGAAATCGCCATTATGAGAAATCCTTCATGACGGCGTCTCCGGCAGGACATCCGACCCATGGACGGGAATCGGGCCGGCCCGTCGCCGCCTCCTGCTGCGAAATTGTTGCTTGGATGTGACGGTTTAGCCTTCTCCAAATTGGAACATACTGGCTAATGGAGGTGGCATAAGCGATGATGATAAAACGTATTCTGCAATTACTCGGTATCGTATTCGGCGGCATGATCGGCTCTCAGTTCGGCAATGGAACAGGCGGAGCGCTTCCGGCCGGCCTTGGAAGCTACAGCCCTCTCGCAGGGAGCTACGGTTCTTTCGGGTTTTACACCGGCCTGGCGACAGGCGCGCTGGCGGGCCTGCTGCTGGCGACCGCCCTTGCCGGAAGGCTGGAGAGAATGCTCGGGGAAGGCGTGCGCCGCGCTTCCGACATGCCGGCGGCGGATCTGCTGGCCGGCGCGGCAGGATTGACCGGCGGGCTTATCCTTTCGGCTCTGCTCTATCCCTCGGTATCCCAGCTTCCGGGCGCGGCGGCGACGATCGCCCCGGCGCTGCTGACTTTGGGACTCGGCTACGTGGGACTCAGCGTCGGGTTGAGAAAGAAAGAGGAACTGACGGAAGGGCTCCACGCGATGATGCAGCCGAAGACGCTGCCCGTTCCTGAGAAGGAAGAGCATGCCAATTTCGAAGAGCATAAGATCATGGACACAAGCGTCATCATTGACGGCCGGATCGCGGATATTTGCAAGACCGGCTTCATCGAGGGGACGCTCGTCATTCCCGAGTTCGTCCTCGAGGAGCTGCAGCATATCGCCGATTCCTCCGATCTGCTCAAGCGCAACCGCGGCCGCCGCGGCCTGGACATCTTGAACAAGATCCAGAAGGAGCTTGATGTGAAGGTCCTTATCTACGAGGGGGATTTCGAGGAGATCGGCGAGGTGGACAGCAAGCTCGTCAAGCTGGCCAAGCTGCTGCGGGGCAAGGTGCTCACGAATGATTTCAACCTCAACAAGGTTTGCGAGCTGCAAGGAGTGTCGGTGCTGAACATCAACGATCTGGCCAATGCGGTCAAGCCGGTCGTGCTGCCGGGCGAGGAAATCGTCGTGCAGATCATCAAGGACGGCAAGGAGCATGGACAAGGAGTCGCCTATCTCGACGACGGAACGATGATCGTCGTGGAGGGCGGCAGGGATTACATCGGCATGACGATGGAGGTGCTCGTGACGAGCGTGCTCCAGACTTCGGCGGGACGGATGATCTTCGCGAAGCCCAAGCTGTTGGAAAAAGCGCTGTAACAGAGTATGATAGGGAATAAACGTTACAGCGGGAAGTGAGCTTCTGAAGATGGACAAGCAATATGGCGGCAAGGAAGCCGCAACTCCTCAGGCCGCCCCGGGCGCCGCGTCTTCGGATGCGGCGCTTGTCGGCTTCCGGGAGGCCTGCTGGGGGGCCGTCATCGTGGCGGCCGGACGCGGCACGCGGATGGGCACACCGGAGAGCAAGCAGTTCCTGCTGCTGCGGGGCAAGCCGGTGCTGGTCCATACGCTGGAGCTGTTCCAGGGGATGGACGCCATCCGGGAGATCGTGCTCGTCACGGGCGCGGCGGATGTCGAACGATGCCGCCGCTGGTGCGGGGAGTACGGCTTGACCAAGGTGACGGCGATCGTCGAGGGCGGCTCCGAGCGCCAGCATTCGGTGCGGATCGGGCTGGACTCGCTCTCGGCGGATTGGGCGCTTGTCCATGACGGCGTCCGGCCGCTCGTCAGCGAGGCCGCGGTGTCCGCGTGCCTGGCGCGTGCCGAGGAGGCCGGCGCGGCCGTGCTGGCCGTGCCGGTCAAGGACACAATCAAGAAGGTGGACGCGGCGGGCATCATCGAGTCGACGCCGGACCGGAGCAGCTTGTGGGCGATCCAGACCCCGCAAGCTTTTCGCCGCGCCCGTCTCGCGGAAGCCCACGAACGGGCTCTTGCGGACGGCTTTCTCGGAACGGACGACTCCATGGTCGTGGAGCGGCTCGGCGATCCGGTCGCCGTGGCCCAAGGGGAATATACGAATATCAAGATTACGACCCCGGAAGATCTGCCCTACGCGGAATTTCTTCTGGAGCAGAGGGAGAGGGGACGGTAGAGATGATTAGAGTGGGACAAGGATTCGACGTGCATCAGCTGGTGGAGGGCCGTCCATGCATTATCGGGGGCGTCGCCATTCCATTCGAAAAAGGGCTGCTCGGCCATTCCGATGCCGACGTGCTGCTGCATACGGTAGCGGATGCGGTGCTCGGCGCGCTTGCGCTCGGCGATATCGGCAAGCATTTCCCGGACACGGACCCTGCGTTCAAGGATGCCGACAGCGTCAAGCTGCTGGAGCATGTATGGGCGCTTGCGGTTCAGCGGGGATATGCGCTGGGGAACCTGGACTGCACGATTATCGCGCAGGCTCCCAAAATGGCGCCGTACATTCCCGCGATGGTGGAAGTGATCGCCCGAGTGCTGGGAGCGGAGCAGGATCAGGTGAACGTCAAGGCGACAACGACGGAACGGCTCGGATTTCCCGGACGGGGCGAGGGAATCGCCGCTCAGGCGGTTGTCTGCCTCGTGAAAAATATGCTATGATGGCACTTATTTTAGGCTGCTAAGTGTAACCGTACAGTCAGCTCAAGCAAGCGGAACATTGATTCCGATCGCTGTCGAATCCGTATTTCCTCATCCTGCTCATCCACAGTGGAACTCGGTTTCAAAGGCGAACGCTGTGCCCTCTCCATCATGTTGCCGCTGCCTCCAGCGCCGTAATGGTTCCACTTACATAAATAGCGTTCATAGGGCGAGGCCCCGGGACGAAAACAAGAACGAAATGGGGAATTCAAGATGGCAGACCAAGGAACGCAGGAAATCCGCGTCCGCTATGCTCCGTCGCCGACGGGACATCTGCATATCGGCAACGCGCGCACCGCGCTGTTCAACTATCTGTTCGCCCGCAGGCATGGCGGCAAGCTCATCGTCCGCATCGAGGACACGGACATGAAGCGCAACGTGGCCGGCGGCGAGGAGAGCCAGCTGAAGTACATGAGCTGGCTCGGCATCACCTGGGATGAAAGCATCGATATCGGCGGCGGCTATGGCCCGTACCGCCAGACCGAACGCCTCGACATCTACAATCGGTACTGGCAGCAGCTGCTCGACGAGGGCAAGGCTTACCGCTGCTACTGCACGGAAGCAGAACTCGAGCAGGAGCGGGAAGAGCAGAGCGCGCGCGGCGAAACCCCGCGGTATTCGGGCCGCCACCGCGATCTGACCGCCGAGCAGCAGGCCGCCTTCGAAGCGGAAGGACGCGTCGCGAGCATCCGCTTCCGCGTGCCGGAGGACCGCACGTATACTTGGGACGACATGGTCAAGGGCACGATCAGCATCGATACCAAGGAAACGGGAGATTTCGTCATCGTGAAGAAGGACGGCATCCCGACCTACAACTTCGCGGTTGCGGTCGACGACCATCTCATGAAGATATCCCACGTGCTCCGCGGCGAGGACCATATCTCCAATACGCCGCGCCAGCTGATGATCTACGAAGCTTTGGGCTGGGAGCCGCCGCTGTTCGCCCATATGACGCTGATCGTGAACGAATCCCGCAAGAAGCTGAGCAAGCGGGACGAGTCCATCATCCAGTTCATCGAGCAGTACGAAAATCTCGGTTATCTGCCGGAGACGCTGTTCAACTTCATCGCCTTGCTGGGCTGGTCGCCGGAGGGCGAGCAGGAGCTGTTCACCCGCGAGGGGCTCGTGGAGGCATTCGACGAGTCGCGCCTCAGCCGCAGCCCTGCCGTGTTCGATACGAACAAGCTGGCCTGGATGAACAACGAATACATCAAGTCGCTGAAGCTTCCGCGCCTCGTCGACCTGTGCCTGCCGCATCTGCAGAAGGCGGGCCGCGTATCGGAGGAGCCTGAGGCCGGCGAGCGCGAATGGGCGGCCGACCTGATCGGCCTCTACCGCGACAAGCTGCGCTGGGGAGCCGAGATCGTGCCGCTGACCGAGCTGTTCTTCCTGGAATCGTTACAGGACGAGGCTGAGGCTGTTACCGTGCTGGAGGAAGAAACGGTGCCGACGGTGCTGGGTGCCTTCCTGTCCGGCGTCGAGACGCTGGAGCCTGAAGCCTGGAACGAAGAGGGCATCAAAGCGCTCATCAAGTCGGTCCAGAAGGAAACCGGCTGCAAGGGAAAATCGCTCTTCATGCCGATCCGGGCCGCGGTCACCGGCCAGACGCACGGACCGGACCTCAACCGCACCATCGCGCTGCTGGGTCAAGCCAAAGTCGCCGAGCGCCTGCGCGCCCGCTTGGGCTGAGGACGGCCTCGCATATATTTCCGCGCTCCGGCTTCTTGCACTTTGCGGGTTATCGGGTATACTACAAGTAATTGAACCTTTTTACAGGCTTTGACCAGGAGAGAACCGCCATATCCGGGATTGCAGAGAGGACAACCGCCACGCATCCGGCCGCAGCACATCGCGACGCGCCGAGAGGGTGACGGCTGGGAGTTGTCCATTCCGGCGGCGGGTTCATGCACCTGCGAGCCTTGCTCCGATCTTGCGGAAGCTTCTCTTCCGCTCGGGTAGGCGGCAACGCATGGCCGGCGTTACAGGCTACGAGACAGGGCTGCTAGGCATCCTGACCCGATTGAGACCGCTCTACGCGCGTTTCTCCCGGGCGGATGCGGCCCTGTGCCGCAGAGTGGGACCGCGTCTATACGCCTCTGCAGCCTTCGGGCTGCGGAGGCTTATTTTTTTGATCGGACGGAAGAAAGCTTGGATCATCTCGCCCGAAAGGGGCTGAAGCCGATGTTGCGTCACATGAAATCCGATATACGGGCCGTGTTCGACAACGACCCCGCTGCGCGCAGCGTGTTCGAGGTGATCTTCACCTATTCGGGACTGCATGCCATCTGGGCGCATCGCGCCGCGCATTATTTGTTCAAGCGCAAATGGTTCACGGCCGCCCGCATCATCTCTCAGGTCAGCCGGTTCATGACCGGAATTGAAATCCATCCCGGGGCCAGAATCGGCAGCCGCCTGTTCATCGACCACGGCATGGGCGTCGTCATCGGGGAGACTTGCGAGATCGGGGACGACGTCATCATTTATCAAGGCGTCACCCTCGGCGGCACGGGCAAGGAAAAGGGCAAGCGCCATCCTACCATAGGCAGCAATGTCGTCATCGGCTCGGGAGCGAAGGTTCTAGGGTCGTTCCAGGTTGGAGACCATTCCAATATCGGCTCCAACGCCGTCGTTCTCCGGGAGGTGCCCGAGAACAGCACGGTCGTAGGCAATCCGGGGCGCATCGTCAAGCGCAACGGAGAAAAGGTCGGCGACAGGCTCAACCATGCGAAGCTGCCCGATCCGCTCATCGAGATGATCCGCGGCATGCAGAATGAAATCAATTTCCTCAAGGCGGAGGTCGACCGGCTCAGCCAGTCTGCGGCACCCGTTCGTGAATACAGGGAGGAACCGGTAAAATACCGGTAAGCGGAGGCGAAACGTAAAATGAGTTTGGAAATCTACAATACGATGAGCAGGACCAAGGAAACGTTCACGACTCAAGAGCCGGGCAAGGTCAAAATGTATGTCTGCGGCCCGACGGTCTACGATTATATCCATATCGGCAACGCGCGGCCCGCGATCTTCTTCGACGTCGTGCGCCGTTATCTGGAAGCGGTCGGATACGAGGTCAAGTACGTCGTCAACTTCACCGACGTGGACGACAAGATGATCCGCAAGGCGGAGCAGCTCGGTACGACGGTGCCGGAGCTCGCGGACAGGTTCATCTCCGCGTATTACGAGGATACGGAAGGGCTCGGCGTCCACCGTGCATCTCTGAATCCCCGCGTCATGGAGCATATGCCGGAAATCATCGCTTTCGTCCAGGATCTCGTCGACAAGGGAGCGGCCTACGAAAGCGGCGGAGATGTCTATTTCCGGACGAAATCCTTCGCGGACTACGGCCAGCTCTCCCACCAGAACATGCAGGAGCTGCAGATGGGCATCCGCATCGGAATCGACGAGCGCAAGGAGGATCCCCAGGATTTCGTCCTGTGGAAGGGCGCCAAGCCGGGAGAGATCAAATGGGACAGTCCATGGGGTCCGGGCCGCCCGGGATGGCATATCGAATGCTCTGCGATGGCGAAGCGGCATCTGGGCGATACCCTGGACATCCATGGCGGAGGCAACGACCTGCAGTTCCCGCATCATGAGTGCGAATGCGCCCAGTCCGAGACGCTGAGCGGCAAGCCGCTCGCCAACTACTGGATGCATAACGGCTTCATCAACATCGACAACCAGAAGATGTCGAAGTCGCTCGGCAACGGCATCACGGTCCATGACATGCTGACCCGGATCAAGCCGGAAGCGATCCGCTACTTCATGCTCTCCGGCCATTACCGCTCGCCGCTCAACTTCAGCGACGACACGGTAGAGCAGGCGCTCGGCAGCGTGGAGCGGATCGCCAATTGCCGCACCAATCTGCTGCACCGGCTGGCGGCGGTCGGCGGTTCCATGGAAGCCGAAGCCGATACAGCCGTCGATGCCGAAGGCAGCGGCTCCGCCGGCCTAGGCTCGCTCCGGTTCGTGCCGGATTCCGGAAATGCCGAGCTGGATGTCCGGCTTCTGGAGCTGAGCGGCCGCTTCACGGCCAAGATGGACGATGATTTCAATACGCCGGACGCCATCACGGTGCTGTTCGATCTGGTGACCGAAGCGAACCAGCATCTGCAGCGGCCTGTCGTGACGGCCCGCGAGGCGCTTGCGTTCATCGCGCTGATGGACGCCATGGACAGCGTGCTCGGATTGCTTCCGGCCGCGTCCGAACGTCATGGACTGCTGGATGCCGAGGTGGATGCGCTGATTGTCGAGCGCACGGAAGCCCGCGCTTCGAAGAACTGGAAGCGCGCGGACGAAATCCGGGACCTGCTGGCAGAGCAAGGCATTTTGCTGGAAGACACCCCGCAGGGCATCCGGTGGCGCCGCAAATGAACGAGCCTGTGAAGGAACAAAGCCGCGAGCTCCCTTACGAGCCGCCTTCCAAGACGCCGGAGCTGCTGAATCCCATCGTGCTCGCTTACGCCGGCGATGCGGTGTTCGAGCTGCTGGTGCGCCAGCATCTGCTCGCCCAGCCGAATCTCAAGCCGCATCATCTGCATCGCGAGGCGACCGGAATGGTGTCGGCCAAGGGGCAGCGGCGGCTGCTGGAGCGCTGGGCGCCGATGCTGTCTGAGGAAGAGGCCGACATCGTCAGGCGCGGCCGCAACGCCAAGTCCGGCCAGTCTCCGCGCAATGCGGATCCGGCCGATTACAAGCAGGCGACCGCTCTTGAGAGTCTGATGGGGTATTTATATTATAAGGGCCGGACCGGACGGATCCGGGAGTTGATGGCGGCCGCTTTCTCGGAGAAGGAAGCGGAACGCGGAAAGGAGACTGGGAATGGCCAGTGACAGGCAGAAGAAGGAACAGAATGACCAGAACGAACAGGAGCAGCAGGAATGGATCGCAGGCAAGCATCCCGTCCTGGAGGCGCTCCGCTCGGGCCGCGAGCTGAATAAGATCTGGATCGCCGACACGGTGCAGAAGCCGTCGGTATCCCCGATCATGGCCGAAGCCAAGAAGGCGGGAATCGTCGTCCAGTTCGTCGACAAGCGCAAGCTCGACCAGCTGGGCCTTGAAGTTTCCCATCAAGGGGTCGTAGCCCAAGCGGCGGCCTACCGGTATGCCGAATTGGACGAGCTGCTTCAGCGGGCCAAGGACCGCGGCGAGACGCCTCTGCTGCTTATTTTGGATGAGATCGAGGATCCGCATAACCTGGGCTCCATTCTGAGGACGGCGGAATGCACGGGCGTGCACGGAGTCATCATTCCGAAGCGCCGCGCTGCCGGCTTGACGGCGACGGTGTGGAAAACCTCCGCTGGAGCGGCCGAGCATGTGCCGGTGGCGCGCGTGACCAATCTCGCCCAGACGATGGAGAGCCTGAAGCAGGAGGGGATCTGGATCGCTGGCGCGGACGTGTCGGCTCAGCAGGATGTGTACAAGACCAGCTTCGATCTTCCCCTCGCCATCGTCATCGGCAACGAAGCCAAAGGCATGGGCCGGCTGATCCGCGAAAAATGTGATTTCCTCGTCAAGCTCCCGATGCTGGGCCAGCTCAATTCGCTCAACGCCTCCGTGGCCGCCGGCGTGCTCATGTACGAGGTCGTCCGGCAGCGCCGGGGCGTCTAGCTGCCGTGTCCCGCCAGTCGGATGTCCTGCTGGTCGACGGCTACAACATCATCGGCGCCTGGCCGGAGCTGGAACGCTTGAAGGAAAGCAATCTGGAGGAAGCAAGGGACCGGCTGCTCGACCTGCTGGCTGATTATCAAGGCTATACGGGGCATCAGGTGTACGTCGTATTCGATGCGCATCAGGTTCCCGGCAGCCGCTCGGCCTACAAGCAGCACAAGCTGACGGTCGTATTCACGAAAGAAAAAGAAACGGCGGACGAGTGCATCGAGCGTCTGGTCACCGAGCTCAAAAAGCGAAGCCGCCATATCTATGTGGCGACCTCGGACTCCGTCGAGCAGCATGTCGCGTTCGGCAAAGGCGCCTTGCGGATCTCGGCCCGGGAGCTGGAGCTCGAGCTGCAGCAGAACCGCCGCGAGATCGACAAGACCCTGCGGTCCGACAACGCCAAATCCCGCAATACGATCGATGCCAAGCTGTCGCTGGAAATGAGGACGATGCTGGAAAGGATGAGACGGGGGCAATGAAACGGGCGAAAGCGGCGATTGCGGAGATATGCGTGTGAGCTTATCTGCCTCCGCAAAAGCAGTTTCAAACCATCTGTTTACAATTTTTCAAGATCCTATCGTTTATAGAACGCTCGTTTGCGTTGACGATGCCAAGAGTGGTCTTGTATACTGTCCTTATTATTTCTGGCAAAATTGTCCGCTTTTCCGCCCTTGTCGCCGCCTGGTTTTCCAGACCGGACGATAGCGGAAGGAGAGCTTTCCTGACTTAAGAAAAATAGACCTTGCAGTGCACGCTTTGCAGGCCGGAGGGATAGTTGGTGAGCATCGACCTCAGAGAATGGAGTACGCACGATTATGACTGCCGAACGGATGAAGACGTTGTCGAGGCGGTGCGGACGGGCGAGAGCGAAGCGCTGGAGTATCTGATCAACAAATACCGGAATTTCGTTCGGGCCAAGGCCCGCTCTTATTTCCTCATCGGCGCGGACCGGGAAGACATCGTGCAAGAAGGCATGATCGGGCTCTACAAGTCCATCCGCGACTTCAAGGGAGACAAGCTGGCTTCCTTCAAAGCTTTCGCGGAGCTGTGCATCACCCGCCAAATCATAACCGCAATCAAGACGGCGACCCGGCAGAAGCATATTCCGCTGAACTCCTACGTTTCGCTGGACAAGCCGATTTATGATGAAGATTCCGACCGCACGCTGCTGGATGTCATCTGCGGCACCCGCGTCAGCGATCCGGAAGAGCTCATCATCAATCGGGAGGAGTTCGACGGCCTCGAAGACAAGATGTCCGAGATTCTGAGCGATCTGGAGCGGAAAGTTCTGATGCTGTACCTGGATGGCCGCTCCTACCAGGAGATCGCCGTGGATCTTGACCGGCACGTCAAGTCGATCGACAACGCCCTTCAGCGAGTGAAACGCAAGCTGGAGAAGTACCTCGAGCTGCGGGACGTCAGCTGCTAGGCTGCCGCCCTGTCCCGAACCTGCCTGCTTTTATCCAAGACCCGGACGACGGGTCTTTTTCTTTTGCGCGCCGCCCGGCTGCCGATGGACGGCCGTTTAGAAGTCTATCAAAACGGCTATACTTGGAAACAGCGATGAAAGCTGCGCGCCGTCCCCCGGTCCCGATGCCGGCAAGGGCTGCCCGCTGCCTGCCTCTCCAGCCTTCCCGCCGCTCTGCGCGCGGCTTCCGGGCCGCCGGACGCCTTCCATTTTGCATTGACATGCAAGAATCCGTTATGATAAGGTACTTAGAGTGACTCGGATCAGGCCTGAGGCCCTCTCGGGTCCTATCGCACGTTGTTTGACGAAGCGCACTCTTAAGATCGGGAGGTGACCTAAATGCGGGTTATTATCACGCTTGCATGCACGAACTGCAAGCAAAGAAACTACACGAACACCAAGAACAAGCGCAATCACCCCGACCGCATGGAAATGAGGAAGTTCTGCAAGTACTGCAACGAGCATACTCCTCACCGCGAGACGAGATAGTCAGGAGGTGGGTTCAGGTGACTTTTATCGCAAAGCTGAAGCAAAACTTCGGATCGACGTTTGGTTTTTTCACAGACAGTTGGGCTGAGCTGAAGAAAGTTCGCTGGCCAAACCGTAAAGAGTTGACAAGCTATACGATCGTCGTACTCGTCACGATCGTGTTTGTGACGATTTACTTTTGGCTTCTTGACATCGGGATCTCATCTCTGGTTGAACTGATCGTTTAAGAAGGGTCCAAAGGTGGATTGTTAATGGAAAAAAGATGGTATGTGGTTCATACTTACTCGGGCTATGAGAACAAGGTGAAAGCCAACCTCGAGCGCCGCGTCGAATCGATGGGCATGGAAGACAAGATCTTCCGCGTGCTGGTTCCGATGGAAGAAGAAATCGTGAACAAGGACGGGAAGAAGAAGACCGTCATGCGCAAAGTCTATCCGGGATACGTCCTGGTGGAAATGATTCAGACCGACGATTCCTGGTATGTTGTTCGCAATACGCCTGGCGTAACGGGATTCGTGGGCTCCACAGGTTCCGGCTCCAAGCCGACGGCACTGCTTCCGGAGGAAGTGGACGCCATTCTCAACCATATGGGAATGTCCGAGCCTAAGCCGAAGATGGAATTCGAGCTGAAAGAAACCGTTCGCGTTACAGTAGGTCCGTTTGCTAACTTTGTCGGCGTCATTGAAGAAATTCAAATGGACAAGAGCAAGCTGAAAGTCCATGTCAACATGTTTGGTCGTGAAACCCCGGTTGAACTTGACTACACGCAGGTCGAGAAGGTATAATGAACCGGTTTCCGGCCTCCGGATTCATCCGGATGGCGGCATGAGCATTTCATGTCAGGCAACTGACTTCGATCGCAGGAGGTGTAACACATGGCAAAGAAAGTCATCAAACTCGTCAAGCTGCAAGTACCGGCAGGCAAAGCCAACCCGGCTCCGCCAATCGGTCCTGCACTCGGTCAAGCAGGCGTCAACATCATGGCGTTCTGTAAAGAGTTCAACGCGCGTACGGCTGATCAAGCCGGCCTGATCATTCCGGTCGTCATCACCGTATTCGAAGACCGCTCCTTCACGTTCGAGACGAAAACTCCTCCAGCAGCCGTACTGCTCCGCGTAGCAGCAGGCATCGAGAAGGGTTCCGGCGAACCGAACAAGAAGAAGGTCGCTACGGTCAACCGTTCCAAGGTCCGTGAGATCGCAGAACAAAAAATGCAGGATCTGAACGCTGCATCCGTAGAAGCTGCAATGCGTATGGTCGAAGGTACTGCCCGCAGCATGGGCGTAACGATCGTCGACTAATCCAGGACGCGCCTCGCGGCGCGGCGTCACAGCGAGACCGCTAGGTTTCGCAGTGGGAGGGACGGCTGTACGTCAGGCGTTCCGCTACACACCACATAAGGAGGAACTCTTCATGGCAAAGCATGGCAAGAAATACGTTGAAGCCGCTAAGCTGATCGACAGCGAAGCGACTTACGAGCCGTCTGAAGCAATCGAGCTCGTGAAAAAAGCAGCAACCGCCAAATTCGACGAATCCGTCGAAGTGGCTGTCCGCCTGGGCGTTGACCCGCGGAAACAAGACCAAGCCGTTCGCGGTGTCGTTGTACTCCCGCACGGTACGGGCAAAACAAAGCGCGTCCTCGTTTTCGCTAAAGGCGACAAAGCGAAGGAAGCCGAAGCTGCAGGCGCTGACTTCGTCGGCGATGCGGACATGATCAACAAAATCCAACAAGGCTGGTTCGAATTCGATGTCTGCGTGGCTACGCCTGACATGATGGCTGAAGTCGGCAAGCTCGGACGTATCCTCGGCGGTAAAGGCCTCATGCCTAACCCTAAAGCCGGCACGGTAACGTTCGACGTGACGAAGGCTGTTCAGGAGATCAAAGCCGGTAAGATCGAATACCGTCTTGACCGTGCAGGTCAAATCCATGCACCGATCGGCAAAGTGTCGTTCGACGCCGAGAAGCTGGCTGAGAACCTCAAATCGCTGATCGACGCTCTGAACCGTGCCAAACCGGCATCGGCCAAAGGGATTTACCTGAAAAACATCGCTGTATCTTCCACGATGGGACCTGGCGCTCGCGTCAACGTTTCCACGTTCCGCTAAGAGCTGCGATTCTAACTTCAGAACACGCATACCTAAGACAGTAGGTGCCTTCGGGCTTAATCCCCTACCGAGGTGTTATGATATACGTTTCCCGTAAACGGACAATCATGGCCTTCGCTGTCTTGGCGGAGGCCTTTATTCATGCACCGGCAGGTTGAAGGTAAACCGTTCTAAAGGATGCAACGGATATCCACATCGGGAGGTGTAAACAAATGGCAAACGTAAAAGTTATCGAATCCAAGCAGCAGCAGGTGGAAGAAATCGCCGCCAAGCTGAAAGCAAGCACGACGACGGTTGTAGCTGACTACCGCGGACTGAACGTGGCTCAAGTAACGGAACTGCGCAGGCAGCTTCGCGAAGCAGGCATCGAATTCCAGGTTCTCAAAAACTCCCTCGTGCGCCGCGCGTCCGAATCCGCCGAGCTCTCCGCTCTGACGGAAGTTCTCGCGGGTCCGACGGCTATCGCCTTCGGCGCGGACGACGTCGTAGCTCCTGCAAAAATCATCTCCGACTTCGCCAAGAAAAATGACGCCCTGAAAGTAAAAGGCGGCATCCTCGAAGGCCAAGTCGTAGACGCAGCCCAAATCAAGGCGCTGGCAGACCTGCCATCCCGCGACGGCCTGCTCTCCATGCTCCTCAGCGTCCTCCAGGCTCCTATGCGCAACTTCGCGCTGGCGGTCAAAGCCGTGGCGGAAAAGCAAGAAGCAGAAGCTTAAGAACGATTTTCCTCCGTCCGGCGGCCTTCCGGCTGCCGGCAGGAATTGCTTGATCCTTTCGCCGGCATAGCCGGCATCCCAGCACCACCAAAAAAACTTATACCCAATGGAGGTTCAACCATGAGCAACGAACAAATCTTGGAAGCCATTAAAGGCATGAACGTTCTGGAACTGAACGATCTCGTTAAAGCAATCGAAGAAGAATTCGGCGTAACGGCTGCTGCACCTACGGTTGTAGCTGCTGGCGGCGGCGCTGCTGAAGTTGAAGAGCAATCCGAATTCGACGTTATCCTTATGAGCGCTGGCGCTTCCAAAATCAACGTCATCAAAGTCGTTCGCGAGCTGACGGGTCTTGGCCTGAAAGAAGCGAAAGAAGTTGTCGACAACGCTCCAAAAGCAATCAAAGAAAAAGTAGCTAAAGAAGAAGCAGAAGCTATCAAAGCTAAGCTTGAAGAAGCAGGCGCAGCTGTAGAAGTGAAATAAGCTTTCTCTTAAAAGCTTGAGAACCCCTTGGAGCCTCGCGGTTCCAAGGGGTTCTCTCTATGAGGAGGCATATCCGGAAGGAGGGACATGATGTCGGACCACTACTATTCCCGTACGCCGGGAACGCAGCAGAACCGGCAGAAGCATGAGACGGAGCTGAGAGGCTTCAGGTTTCAGTTCATGACGGACAACGGAGTCTTTTCCAAAAGCGGAATCGACTACGGCAGCCGTTTCCTCATCGAGGAGATGGAGATCGGCGAGTATGACCGCGTGCTGGATGTCGGCTGCGGCTATGGACCAATCGGTCTGACGGCAGCGCGGCTGGCTCCGCAAGGACAGGTTGTCATGCTGGATATCAATGAGCGCGCCGTGGAGCTGGCCGGAGAGAATGCGAAGCTGAATGGAATCGCCAATGTGTCCATACAGCAGAGCGATCTGTTCGAGAAGGCCGGCGGCGAGCCGTTTGATGTGATCTTGACGAATCCGCCGATTCGGGCAGGCAAAGCGACTGTTCACCGAATCTTCGAGGAAGGGTACTCGTTGCTGAAGCCCGGCGGCAGCATGTGGGTGGTCATTCAAAAGAAGCAGGGGGCTCCTTCTGCCGAAGCCAAGCTTCAGCAGCTGTTCGGCCGCGTCAAGGAAGTCGGCAAGGATAAAGGGTTCCGGATATTTAAGGCTATCCGTTCCATCGAGAATTAGCCGGCTAGCCAGATACGGTGCAATACTTGCAATGAATGTCGCCTGCTGCAGCGGAGTAAACGGAATGATCCTGGAAAAGCGCAGCGGTCGCCTTTGTCGCCGGATTCGAACCTATTCATCCGTAATGGAAGGAATCTGGCGACAACAGCGATTGGAGGGACTATCCGTATGCGAAGCGTTGGAAGAACGGCGAATGGACATACAGGGCAAGCTTCCGTTTTTGACTAGAGACTAAATTCTCATTTTTGTTGACTCGCCTTTGTCGATGTGCTATTATTATGAAATGTCAGCATTAAAATAGGCGGAATCTCTTTAGTCCGCTAAAATGTCAAGAATTATTTATTTGATGCGCAATGCATACAAAATTGGTTTTTGACGTATAATGTTTAGATTTTGGGCAAAATTACATGATAGGAGACCATGTCTTCCCTATGGTTCGTCCATGCGGGGGAGGCCGAGGTTTCAGACCGGAAGTATGCTCTTTTTTCGAAACCACTTCGATAAGGGCTTTTCTTTATTTACCACCATGGGATTGAGGCTCAAACCGGCCGGCCCGAAGGTAACCGGCTGAGGTCTGGCTAGGTCATGTTTCATGAGTGCGCTTATCACGCTGAGAAGCAGACATGAGGGGTGAGGTTAAGTTGGCAGGACAACTTGTTCAGTATGGTCGACGCACGCGCAGGAGCTATAACCGGATTCACGAAGTGCTCGAAGTCCCGAACTTGATTGAAATCCAACAAAAGTCTTATGAGAAGTTTCTGGAGAGCGATCTCCTGGAGTTGTTCCAGGATATTTCTCCAATTCAGGACTTCACGGGGAATCTTTCGTTGGAATTCATCGATTATAGCCTGGGAGAGCCTAAGTATTCCGTCGACGAGTCGAAAGAGCGCGACGTTACGTATGCAGCGCCGCTTCGCGTTAAGGTAAGGCTCCTTAACAAGGAAACGGGCGAGGTTAAGGAACAGGAAGTGTTCATGGGCGATTTTCCGCTGATGACCGAGACCGGCACCTTCATCATCAATGGTGCGGAACGCGTTATCGTCAGCCAGTTGGTACGCTCCCCCAGCGTGTACTTCAGCACCAAGGTCGACAAAAACGGCAAGCGCACTTACACGGCCACTGTCATTCCTAACCGCGGTGCTTGGCTGGAACTGGAGACGGATGCCAAGGATATCATCTACGTGCGCATCGACCGTACCCGGAAGATTCCGGTAACGGTGCTTCTTCGCGCCCTTGGATTCGGCAGCGATGCCGAAATCTTGGACTTGCTCGGACAGGACGAGTATATCAAGAACACGCTGGACAAGGATAACACCGACTCCACGGAAAAAGCCCTGATCGAGATCTACGAGCGCCTGCGTCCAGGCGAGCCGCCTACGCTGGACAATGCGAAGAGCTTGCTCGTCGCGCGCTTCTTCGACCCTAAACGTTATGATCTGGCCAATGTCGGCCGTTACAAGATCAATAAAAAGCTCCACATTAAGAACCGACTGTTCAACCAGCGTCTGGCTGAAACCCTCGTGGACAACGAGACGGGCGAAATTCTGGCCGAAGCCGGCCAAATGATCGACCGCCGCCTGCTGGATGAGCTGCTTCCATTCCTGGAAAAACAGCTGAACAGCAACACGTACCACGTCGCCAACGGCGTTCTGGATGCGGATAGTATCCCACTGCAGACGGTGAGCGTATTCGCTCCCAACGAAGATGGCAAAATCATCAAGGTCATTTCCAATGACGTCATCGACAAATCGGTCAAACATATTACGCCGGCCGACATCATCTCGTCGATCAACTACTTCATCAATCTGCTGCACGGCGTAGGCAGCACGGACGATATCGACCATCTGGGCAACCGCCGCCTGCGTTCCGTCGGCGAGCTGCTGCAGAACCAGTTCCGGATCGGTCTCTCCCGCATGGAGCGCGTCGTCCGCGAGCGCATGTCGATTCAGGATGCCAACGCGATCACGCCGCAGGCGCTGATCAACATCCGTCCGGTCATCGCATCCATCAAGGAGTTTTTCGGCTCTTCCCAGCTGTCGCAGTTCATGGACCAGACGAACCCTCTGGCCGAGCTGACGCACAAACGCCGTCTGTCCGCACTCGGACCCGGCGGTCTGACCCGGGAACGCGCCGGCATGGAAGTCCGAGACGTCCATCACTCCCACTATGGGCGGATGTGTCCGATCGAGACGCCTGAGGGACCGAACATCGGTCTGATCAACTCCTTGTCCAGCTTCGCCCGCATCAACGAGTACGGCTTCATCGAAGCTCCGTACCGCTGGGTGGATCCGAAGACAGCTGTGGTCACGGAGCAGATCGCTTACCTGACCGCGGATGAGGAAGACAACTACGTCATCGCACAGGCAAACGCCCTCCTGACGGAAGACAGCAAGTTCGTCGACGATCAGGTCGTCGTCCGCTACAACAAGCAGGCCGACAACATCCTGACGATGCCGACCGAGCGCGTCGACTACATGGACGTATCGCCGAAGCAGGTCGTATCCGTCGCGACGGCTCTGATTCCGTTCCTCGAGAACGATGACTCCAACCGCGCGCTCATGGGGTCCAACATGCAGCGGCAAGCGGTGCCTCTGCTCATTCCGAAGGCGCCTCTTGTCGGCACCGGCATGGAGCACAAGTCCGCGAAGGATTCCGGCGTCTGCATCGTCGCCAAGCATGACGGCATCATCGAGCGCTCCTCGGCCAACGAGATTTGGCTGCGCCGCGTCGAGATGGTGGACGGCAAGCAGGTTACGGGCGATCTCGTGAAGCACAAGCTGCACAAGTTCATGCGCTCCAACCAAGGCACTTGCATCAACCAGCGTCCGCTGGCGCGCAAGGGCGACATCGTCAAGAAAGGCGATATCCTCGCCGACGGTCCTTCGACCGAGCAGGGCGAGCTGGCTCTGGGCCGCAACGTCGTCGTTGCCTTCATGACATGGGAAGGCTACAACTACGAGGATGCCATCCTGCTCAGCGAGAAGCTTGTGAAGGAAGACGTGTACACGTCCATCCACATTGAAGAATACGAGTCCGAAGCCCGCGACACGAAGCTCGGACCTGAAGAAATCACGCGCGACATCCCGAACGTCGGCGAAGAAGCGCTCAAGAACCTCGACGAGCGCGGCATCATCCGCGTCGGCGCCGAGATCAGCGCTGGGGACATCCTCGTCGGCAAAGTAACGCCTAAGGGCGTAACGGAGCTGACGGCTGAAGAGCGCCTGCTGCACGCCATCTTCGGCGAAAAAGCGCGCGAAGTCCGCGACACGAGCCTGCGCGTGCCTCACGGCACGGACGGCATCGTCGTCGACGTCAAAGTGTTCACCCGCGAGAACGGCGACGAGCTGCCTCCTGGCGTGAACCAGCTGGTCCGTGTCTACATCGCCCAGAAGCGTAAAATCTCCGAAGGCGACAAAATGGCCGGACGCCACGGCAACAAGGGCGTCATCGCCCGCATCCTGCCGGAAGAGGATATGCCTTTCCTGCCGGACGGAACGCCTGTAGAAGTCGTTCTGAACCCGCTGGGCGTACCTTCCCGGATGAACATCGGCCAGGTGCTCGAGGTCCATCTCGGCATGGCCTGCAAGCGTCTGGGCATCCACGCCGCTACGCCGGTATTCGACGGAGCGCGCGAGTACGACGTGTTCGACACGATGGAAGAATCGGGCATGCAGCGCAACGGCAAGACGGTTCTGTATGACGGACGCACGGGCGAGACGTTCGAGCGCGAAGTCACCGTCGGCGTCATGTACATGATCAAGCTGGCGCACATGGTCGACGACAAGATCCACGCCCGTTCCACGGGTCCATACTCGCTCGTAACGCAGCAGCCTCTCGGCGGCAAAGCCCAGTTCGGCGGCCAGCGCTTCGGCGAGATGGAAGTATGGGCGCTCGAGGCCTATGGCGCGGCTTACACCCTCCAGGAGATCCTGACGGTCAAATCCGACGACGTGGTCGGCCGGGTGAAGACGTATGAATCGATCGTGAAGGGCGAGAACGTGCCGGAGCCGGGCGTTCCGGAGTCGTTCAAGGTCTTGATCAAAGAGCTGCAGTCTCTCGGCATGGACGTCAAAATCCTGAACGAGGACGAAAACGAGATCGAAATGAGAGAAATCGACGACGAGGACGAAGGCGCCAGCGACAAGCTGAACCTCAACCTGGAAGGCGCCGAAGCTGGCGCGGAATAAGCCTAAGGCATACTTGAACTAAGGAGGGTTGCTCCTTGTTGGATGTGAACAACTTCGAGTACATGAAGATCGGCCTTGCATCGCCGGAGAAGATTCGCTCTTGGTCCCGCGGAGAAGTCAAGAAGCCGGAGACCATTAACTATAGGACGCTCAAGCCGGAGAAGGAAGGGCTCTTCTGCGAGAAGATCTTTGGCCCGACCAAGGATTGGGAATGCCACTGCGGCAAGTACAAGCGCGTCCGCTACAAAGGCGTCGTCTGCGATCGCTGCGGCGTTGAAGTCACCCGTGCCAAAGTGCGCCGCGAGCGCATGGGACACATCGAGCTTGCCGCTCCTGTCTCCCATATCTGGTACTTCAAAGGAATTCCTAGCCGGATGGGGCTGGCTCTCGACATGTCGCCCCGTTCGCTCGAGGAAATCATCTACTTTGCAAGCTATGTCGTGACGGATCCGGGCGAAACCCCGCTGGAGAAAAAGCAGCTTCTGTCCGAGAAGGAATACCGCAGCTACCGCGAGAAATACGGCTACGGATTCCAAGCCGGCATGGGCGCTGAAGCCGTCAAGAAGCTGCTTCAGGACATCGACGTCGAGCGTGAGCTGGATCAGCTCAAGGAAGAGCTGCGCACGGCCCAAGGCCAGCGCCGCAACCGCGCCATCAAGCGTCTCGAAGTCATCGAGGCGTTCCGCCATTCCGGCAACAAGCCGGATTGGATGATCCTCGACGTGCTCCCGGTCATTCCGCCGGAGCTTCGCCCGATGGTTCAGCTGGACGGCGGACGCTTTGCGACTTCCGACCTCAACGACCTGTACCGCCGCGTCATCAACCGCAACAACCGTCTGAAGCGCCTGCTTGATCTCGGCGCTCCCGACATCATCGTGCAGAATGAGAAGCGCATGCTGCAGGAAGCTGTCGATGCCCTCATCGACAACGGCCGCCGCGGCCGTCCGGTTACGGGTCCCGGCAACCGTCCCCTGAAATCCCTCAGCCATATGCTGAAGGGCAAGCAGGGCCGCTTCCGCCAGAACCTTCTCGGCAAGCGCGTCGACTACTCCGGCCGTTCCGTTATCGTTGTCGGACCGAGCCTGAAGATGTACCAATGCGGCCTTCCGAAGGAAATGGCGCTGGAGCTCTTCAAGCCGTTCGTCATGAAAGAACTGGTCAACAAAGGGCTCGCCCACAACATCAAGAGCGCCAAGCGCAAAGTCGAGCGCGTCAGCGCCGAAGTGTGGGACGTTCTTGAAGAAGTCATCAAGGAGCATCCGGTTCTCTTGAACCGTGCCCCTACGCTTCACAGACTCGGAATCCAGGCTTTCGAGCCGATCCTTGTCGAAGGACGCGCCATCAAGCTTCACCCGCTCGTATGTACGGCTTACAACGCCGACTTCGACGGCGACCAGATGGCCGTTCACGTTCCGCTGTCCGCGGAAGCGCAGGCGGAAGCCCGCCTTCTGATGCTGGCGGCAGGCAACATCCTCAACCCTAAGGACGGCAAGCCGGTCGTAACTCCGTCCCAGGATATGGTCCTCGGCTCCTTCTATCTGACGATGGACAACAAGGAAGCCCAAGGATCCGGCTCTGTCTTCGGCTCCGTCAACGAAGCCGTTTCCGCTTATCAGCGGGGCATCGTGTCGCTGCATGCGCGCATCTTCATTCCGGCGAAGGTCCTCAAGAAGGATGCCTTCACGGATCAGCAGAACAGCTCGCTCATCTCGACGACGGTCGGCAAAGTCATCTTCAACGAGATCTTCCCGAGCTCGTTCCCTTACATCAACGAGGCTACCAAGACCAACTTGATGGACGGAACGCCGGATAAATATTTCGTGTACGAAAAAGGCGCGGACCTGAACTCCTTCCTGGACAACGTGCCGCAAATGGGCGCTGTCGGCAAGGAATACCTCGGTCTTCTGATCGCGGAATGCTTCCGCCAGTACCACACGACCAAGACGTCGGTCATCCTTGACAAGATCAAGGAGCTCGGATTTACGTACTCGACCCGCGCGGGCATCACGGTAGCCGTCTCCGACGTCATCGTGCCGCCGGAGAAGGAAGAAATCCTGAAGCAATCCGACGAGAAGGTCAAAGTCGTGACGAACCAATACCGTCGCGGCCTGATCACCAACGAAGAGCGTTATGACCGCGTCATCGAGATCTGGAGCAAGACAAAAGACCAGATTACCGAAATCCTCATGAAATCGATGGACCGCTATAACTCCATCATGCTCATGGTGGACTCCAAGGCGCGGGGTAACAAATCGCAGATCACCCAGCTGGGCGGCATGCGTGGTCTGATGGCCAACCCATCCGGCCGCATCATCGAGCTCCCGATCAAGTCGAACTTCCGTGAAGGCCTGACGGTACTCGAGTACTACATCTCGACTCACGGCGCGCGTAAAGGTCTTGCCGATACCGCCCTCCGTACAGCCGACTCCGGTTACCTGACCCGCCGTCTCGTCGACGTCGCCCAGGACGTTATCGTCCGCGAGGACGATTGCGGCACGGACAAAGGCATCACGGTCGCCAAGATTCAGGACGGCAAGGAAGTCATCGAGGATCTGTACGACCGTATCGAGGGCCGCTATTCCTTCGAGACGATCCGTCATCCGCAGACGGGAGAAGTCATCGTTGCCCGCAACGATCTCATCGACGCCGAGAAGGCCGATGCGATCGTCGATGCAGGCGTAGAGAAGCTTCAGATCCGTTCCGTACTGAGCTGCCGCGCCCGTCACGGCGTCTGCAAGATCTGCTACGGCCGCAACCTGGCGACAGGCAAGCATGTAGAGATCGGCGAAGCCGTAGGCATCATCGCGGCTCAATCGATCGGCGAGCCGGGAACCCAGCTCACCATGCGTACGTTCCATACCGGCGGCGTTGCCGGCGACGACATCACGCAAGGTCTGCCGCGTATCCAGGAGCTCTTCGAGGCGCGTAACCCTAAAGGCCAAGCGATCATCAGCGAACTGGACGGCGTCGTGAAGAGCATCCGCGAAACGAAGGACCGCCGTGAGATCGAAGTTCAAGGCGAAGCCGAGTCCAAAGTGTATCCGGTCAGCTACGGTTCCCGGATCCGCGTCATCGAAGGCCAGCATCTGGAAGCCGGCGACGAGCTGACAGACGGCTCCATCGATCCGAAGGAAATGCTGCGCATCAAAGGCATCCGCGGGGTACAGAACTACATCCTGCAGGAAGTTCAGCGCGTATACCGGAACCAAGGCGTAGAAATCAACGACAAGCACGTCGAAGTCATGATCAAGCAGATGCTCCGCAAAATCCGCATCGTCGATGCCGGCGACACGAAGCTTCTGCCTGGCGCGTTTGTCGATGTGCATGAATACGAAGCAGCCAACCGCGAAGTGCTTCTGTCCGGCCGCGAGCCGGCAGTCGCCAAGCCGGTACTGCTCGGCATCACCAAGGCTTCCCTGGAGACGGATTCGTTCCTTTCCGCGGCATCCTTCCAGGAAACGACCCGCGTCCTGACCGACGCTGCCATCAAAGGCAAGGTCGACCAGCTGCTCGGCCTCAAGGAGAACGTCATCATCGGCAAGCTGATCCCTGCCGGTACGGGCATGAACCGTTACCGCAGCATCCGCTTCGTCGGCCAAGAGGACGAACTCGAGACCGCAGTTGCGGAAGCCGAGCTCAGCGAGACGGTTCCGGTCGAATCCTAATTCGACGGAGCCTTGCAACACCGCTCAACATCAGCAGCTGCCCGGCCTTCGGGCGGCTGCTCTTTTATGGGCGTGCTCTTGAAACCGGAATATCTTTTGATCAAATGGACATGCCCATCTTGACATGGGGATAAGTCTAGTGCTACTATATCGAAGTGTGCCTGTGAGTGGATTTCTGTGCTTAAGCAAGGATGGTGAATCCATGGCTTACAAGATTGGCACGAAGCAGACGACCAAGACCGTTGAATCAGGCAAGGCGATTCACGTCTATGTAGCCAGAGACGCTGATGACAGGCTGACCGGCGCTATCGTCGAGTTATGCGGAAGAATGAGCGTGCCAGTGACTTGGACGGAGACGATGACCGATCTCGGAGAGCAATGCGGGATTGAAGTCGGAGCCGCGATGGCAGCAATGGTTGGAGATGAAGAGTAGGAACGTTGTTTTTGCCGGTAAGGTTCGGATTTTTCCGCTCAATACGTCAGGCAAAAACTTTTGTTTGTCCAAAGATGAACCGCCTGGATCTGTGGGCTTAAATAATGAGCGTCAATCAGTTCAGCGTTTCATGAATTATGGGAAGGGGGTGGCAACCGACATGCCAACAATTAACCAACTGGTCCGCAAGGGCCGTCAAGCAAAAGTGGTCAAGTCCAAATCGCCAGCACTGCAGCGGGGATTCAATGCCCTGAAGCGTGAGGCTACGGAAATCAGCGCTCCGCAAAAACGCGGTGTCTGCACTCGCGTAGGCACGATGACTCCGAAGAAGCCTAACTCCGCACTTCGCAAATACGCTCGTGTTCGTCTGACGAACCGCGTAGAGGTTACGGCTTACATTCCGGGTATCGGACACAACCTGCAAGAGCACAGCGTCGTTCTGATTCGCGGCGGACGTGTAAAAGACCTTCCGGGCGTACGTTACCATATCGTTCGCGGTGCATTGGATACGGCTGGCGTCAACAACCGTATGCAAGCTCGTTCCAAATATGGCGCGAAGCGTCCTAAAGTTAAAAAGTAATACTTTTATAAACTTCAACTTATTAGATACTGAGGGAAAGGGGGACTTGCTACATGCCACGTAAAGGTCCTGTAACAAAACGCGACGTACTGCCGGATCCTATGTACAACAGCAAGCTCGTTACGCGTCTCATCAACCGCATCATGATCGACGGCAAACGCGGTGTTGCTGCAACACTGCTGTACGATGCCTTCAAACTGATTCAAGAACGCTCCGGTAAAGATCCGATGGAAGTATTCGAAGCAGCCCTGAAGAACATCATGCCTGTACTGGAAGTTAAAGCCCGCCGTGTAGGCGGCGCCAACTACCAGGTGCCGATCGAAGTTAAACCTGAGCGCCGTACCGCGCTTGGTCTCCGTTGGCTCGTGAACTACTCGCGCAACCGCGGGGAGAAAACGATGGAAGAGCGTCTTGCAGCTGAAATTCTCGACGCTTCCAACAACACCGGCGCTTCCGTTAAAAAACGCGAAGACACGCACAAAATGGCGGAAGCCAACAAAGCATTCGCTCACTACCGCTGGTAGGATTCTAGCAGTACAATTTGAAGGGAGACATTCCAATGGCAAGAGAGTTCTCCTTGGCAAATACGCGTAACATCGGGATTATGGCGCATATCGATGCGGGTAAAACCACCACGACCGAACGGATCCTGTTCTACACAGGCCGTACCCACAAAATCGGCGAAGTGCACGAAGGTGCAGCGACGATGGACTGGATGGAACAAGAGCAGGAGCGCGGCATCACGATCACGTCTGCCGCGACGACCGCTCAGTGGAAGGGCAACCGCATCAATATCATCGACACCCCGGGACACGTTGACTTCACCGTTGAAGTTGAACGTTCCCTGCGCGTATTGGACGGGGCAGTTGGTGTTTTCAGTGCAAAGGAAGGCGTAGAGCCTCAGTCCGAAACCGTATGGCGCCAGGCTGACCGCTACAACGTTCCGCGGATTGCTTACATCAACAAAATGGACATCATCGGCGCTGACTTCCTGAATGTCATCAAAGACATGCGCGATCGTCTGCAAGCCAATGCTGTTGCGATTCAACTGCCGATCGGCGCCGAGAATGATTTTGTCGGCGTAATCGATCTCGTTGAACGTGTTGCCTACAAATACAAAGACGACCTCGGGAAAGATCCTGAGCAAGTCGAAATTCCTGCCGAGTTGGCTGACCAAGCCGAAGAGCTCCGCGCAGAACTGGTCGAGAAAGTAGCCGAGCTGGACGAAGAACTCATGATGAAGTATCTGGAAGGCGAAGAAATCACCATTCCAGAACTCAAAGCAGCGCTCCGCCAAGGCGTCATTGAAGTGAAGATCTTCCCGGTCATCGCTGGCTCCTCGTACCGCAACAAAGGCGTGCAAATGATGCTGGATGCAGTCGTTGACTATCTGCCGGCTCCAATCGACGTTCCTGCTATCAAGGGTACCCTTGAGGATGGTACGGAGACGACCCGCGAATCTTCCGACGAAGCGCCGTTCTCGGCTCTCGCATTCAAAATCATGACGGATCCTTTCGTCGGCAAGCTGACCTTCTTCCGCGTTTACTCCGGCGTACTGAACTCCGGTTCTTACGTTGTCAACGCAACGAAGGGCAAGCGCGAACGGGTCGGACGTATTCTTCAAATGCATGCGAACAGCCGTCAAGAGATCAGCTCGGTATACTCCGGCGATATCGCCGCTGCAGTAGGCCTCAAGGATACGACGACTGGCGATACGCTGTGTGATGAGAAGAATCCGGTCATCCTCGAATCCATGAACTTCCCTGAGCCGGTTATCCAACTCGCGGTTGAGCCTAAGACCAAGGCTGACCAAGACAAGATGGGTATCGCTCTGCAGAAGCTCTCGGAAGAGGATCCGACGTTCCGTGCTCATACGGACGAAGAAACGGGACAAACGATCATCGCAGGCATGGGTGAGCTTCACCTTGAAATCCTCGTTGACCGCATGCTCCGCGAATTCAAAGTAGAGACGAACGTTGGTAAACCGCAAGTAGCTTACCGTGAGACCTTCCGTCAAGCGGCTAAGGTCGAAGGCAAGTTCGTTCGCCAATCCGGCGGTCGCGGTCAATTCGGCCACGTGTGGATCGAATTCGAACCACTCGAGCCGGGCAGCGGTTTCGTCTTCGAGAACAAAGTCGTCGGTGGCGTCGTACCTCGTGAATTCATCGGCCCAACTCAAGCGGGTATTGAAGAGTCCATGAAGAATGGTGTCATTGCCGGCTTCCCGCTGGTCGACATCAAAGCTACGATCGTCGACGGATCCTATCATGACGTCGACTCCTCGGAGATGGCGTTCAAGATTGCAGGCTCCATGGCCCTCAAGGCTGCGAAAGACAAGTGTAAACCTGTCATTCTCGAGCCGATCATGAAGGTCGAAGTCACGATCCCAGAAGAGTACATGGGCGACGTCATGGGCATGCTGAACTCCCGTCGCGGACGCATCGAAGGCATGGATTCGCGCGCAGGCGCGCAAATCGTTCGTGCCAAGGTGCCTCTCGCCGAGATGTTCGGATATTCCACGACCCTTCGCTCCGGTACCCAAGGTCGCGGCGTGTTCTCCATGGAACTCTCCCACTACGAAGAAGTTCCGAAATCGATCCAAGAAGAGATTGTTTCCAAGAGCAAATCGGAGTAATCTCTATATAGGTTCGCTGTGACAGGCGAAGAACCGCTTGCGGTGTTCGTCTGTCACCTAACATAAACTTTCCTGACCTTAAGGAGGATTAAGTTCAATGGCAAAAGCTAAATTTGAACGTAATAAACCGCACGTTAACATCGGTACGATCGGTCACGTCGACCATGGTAAAACGACGCTGACGGCTGCCATCACGACTGTTCTTTCCAAAAAATACGGCGGTGTAGCTACGGCTTTCGACCAAATCGACAAAGCTCCAGAAGAGCGCGAGCGCGGTATCACGATCTCGACGGCTCACGTTGAGTACGAAACGCCTAACCGTCACTATGCACACGTTGACTGCCCAGGCCACGCCGACTATGTTAAAAACATGATCACCGGCGCAGCTCAAATGGACGGCGCGATCCTGGTTGTATCCGCAGCTGACGGCCCTATGCCGCAAACGCGCGAGCACATCCTGCTCTCCCGCCAAGTAGGCGTGCCTTACATCGTCGTATTCCTGAACAAATGCGACATGGTTGAAGACGAAGAGCTCCTCGAGCTGGTTGAGATGGAAGTTCGCGACCTTCTTAACGAGTATGAGTTCCCAGGCGACGACACTCCAATCATCCGCGGCGCTGCTCGTGAAGCTCTGCAAAACCCAGAAGGTCCTTGGGCTGAAAAAATCATCGAGCTCTTCGAGCAAGTTGATACTTACATCCCGACTCCTGAGCGCGACACGGCTAAGCCTTTCCTTATGCCTGTCGAGGACGTGTTCACGATCACGGGCCGTGGTACGGTTGCAACTGGCCGTATCGACCGTGGCGTAGTCAAAGTCTCCGATGAAGTTGAAATCATCGGTCTGGCTGAAGAATCCCGCAAATCCGTCGTTACGGGCGTGGAAATGTTCCGCAAGCTGATGGACTCCGCTCAAGCGGGCGACAACATCGGCGCACTGCTTCGCGGTGTTGACCGTAAAGACATCGAGCGTGGACAAGTTCTGGCTAAACCGGGTTCGGTTAAGCCGCACACGAACTTCACGGCTCAAATCTACGTCCTGACTAAAGAAGAGGGCGGACGTCACAAGCCTTTCTTCACAGGCTACCGTCCACAGTTCTACTTCCGTACAACGGACGTAACGGGCATCATCAACCTGCCTGAAGGTACGGAAATGGTTATGCCTGGCGACAACATCACGGTTACCGTTGAACTGATCGCTCCAATCGCTATCGAAGAAGGAACTCGCTTCTCGATCCGCGAAGGCGGCCGTACGGTAGGCGCTGGCGCCGTAGCAACCATCCAAAAATAATGATCCTGCAGCATTAGCTGCGGATCGGACAAGCCCCCGCTTCGGCGGGGGCTTTTTTTGTTTTCCATCTTATTTCTATAATCTATCCAGCGCTTAGGTTTGGTGTTTAACGGGAAGTGGAATGGGGTGGATGAGCGTCTCTCACCTATATGACCATAGAAGGCATGTTGATTACGCATCTCTATTTCTATAGAAGGAACTCAATCGAATCTCTCTATTGCAGGTAGGAATCCAATCATCCGACATCTCGTATCCGTGCTAAGCCTTCATCGAAAAAAACGGCCTATAGAAGGCTTTTCAGAGCAAAAGAAGGAAACATAAGCGCAAGCCTATTTACATGTTGCATTAGCATGTGTGACGTGATAAAATATTGTCTGTTGGTCTGTGACGTTGCGATGATGCGGGAGGTTGCTGACACACCCGGCTCCTTTGCCATGGAGCATGTGTAAGGAGTTCACGCGGAGTATGTCCGATACTAAATTGGGCGATAGAAGGAGGGACTTATATGGCAAAGCAAAAGATTCGTATTCGCTTGAAAGCATACGATCACCGCATTCTTGATCAGTCTGCAGAGAAAATCGTTGAAACTGCAAAACGTTCCGGGGCAGGCGTTTCCGGTCCGATTCCGCTTCCGACGGAAAAGCAAATCATCACCATTCTCCGTGCAGTACACAAGTACAAGGATTCGCGCGAGCAATTCGAACAGCGTACGCATAAGCGTCTGATCGATATTGTGAACCCGACTCCGCAAACGGTCGATGCTCTGATGCGCCTGGACCTGCCGTCCGGTGTAGATATCGAAATCAAACTGTAAGTTATCCACAAGCGCAAGCTAAAGTGAGAACGAAATGAGGTGTCAACATGAAGGGTATCTTAGGTAAAAAGCTCGGAATGACGCAAGTGTTCACAGCTGAAGGTAATGTCGTGCCAGTCACGGTTATCGAAGCCGGCCCATGCGTCGTCCTGCAAAAGAAAGACCAAGAAAATGATGGCTACGAAGCTGTTCAGCTCGGTTTCTCTGACAAAAAAGAGAAAAACGCCAACAAGCCGCAAGTCGGCCATGCCAAAAAAGCCAATACGGCTCCTAAGCGCTACGTTCGTGAGATTCGTGGCATCAGCCTGGGCGAATACGAAGTTGGCCAAGAAATCAAAGCTGACCTGTTCGTTGAAGGCGAGTTCGTTGACGTGACGGGCGTATCCAAAGGCAAAGGCTTCCAAGGCGTTATCAAACGCTGGGGACAAAGCCGCGGCCCTATGGCGCACGGTTCGCGTTACCACCGCGGTCCTGGTTCGATGGGTTCCATCCAAGCGAACCGCGTACCGAAAGGCAAGCGCCTTCCGGGACATATGGGCCATGAGACGATTACGATTCAGAAGCTTGAAGTCGTACGCGTCGATGCTGAACGCAACGTACTGCTCGTTAAAGGCTCCATTCCGGGTCCTAAAAACAGCTTCGTTAAAATCAAACAAACGGTGAAGAAATAACTAGCCGCCTGAAGAAAGGAGGAACAAGCTATGCCTAAAGTAGATGTGGTAAATGTGAGCGGCGCAAAAGTCGGCGACATCGAGCTCTCCGAGCATGTCTTCGGCATCGAGCCTAACACTCACGTACTGCATAGCGCAGTTCTGCTGCAACAAGCAGCCGAGCGCGCTGGCACGCACAAAACCAAAGGACGCTCCGAAGTTCGCGGCGGTGGCCGCAAGCCTTGGAAGCAAAAAGGAACCGGACGCGCGCGTCAAGGCTCCATCCGCTCCCCGCAATGGGTTGGCGGCGGTACGGTATTCGGACCGACTCCGCGCAGCTACAGCTTCAAGCTGCCACGCAAAGTTCGTCGTCTGGCTATTCGTTCGGCACTGTCTTCCAAAGTCATCGCTAGCGAGCTGATCGTTCTCGATCAACTGAGCTTCGCTGCTCCGAAGACCAAGGAATTCCAAGCCGTTCTGAACAACCTCAAAGTAGGCCGCAAAGCGCTCGTCGTAACGGCTGAATTCGAGAACAACGTGGCTCTGTCCGCCCGCAACATTCCTGGTGTGAAGTTCGTCGCAGCCTCGGGCATCAATGTTCTGGATGTGCTGTCGCATGACCAACTCATCATCACCAAGGATGCGGTCGAGAAAGTACAGGAGGTGCTTGCGTAATGAAAGATCCACGCGATATTATCAAGCGCCCGGTTATCACGGAACAGACAACTGAGCTCATGAGCGCAAAACGCTATGTGTTCGAAGTTGACATCCGTGCCAACAAAACGGAAATCAAAGCTGCCATCGAGCAGATCTTCAGCGTTAAAGTGACGAACGTGAACACGCTTCGCGTGCCAGCCAAGCCTAAGCGCTACGGCCGTCATTCCGGATACACGTCCGAGTGGAAGAAAGCCTTCGTTCAACTGAGCGAAGACAGCAAAGAGCTGGAATTCTTCGAGTCGGTCTAACCTGACAAGATAAGGAGGGAAACATAGTGCCTATCAAGAAGTACAAACCGACTTCCCCGGCTCGTCGCCACATGTCGGTCTCGACATTCGAAGAGATCACAACAAACGTACCGGAGAAATCGCTCCTGGCGCCGCTTTTCAAAAAAGCCGGACGCAACAACCAGGGTAAAATCACGGTTCGTCACCACGGCGGCGGGCACAAGCGCAAATACCGCATCATCGACTTCAAGCGGACCAAAGACGGCATCGAAGGCCGCGTAGCGACGATCGAATACGATCCGAACCGCACTTCGAACATCGCTCTGATCAACTATGTCGATGGCGAGAAGCGCTACATCATCGCGCCTAAAGGCCTTAAAGTCGGCGATCCGATCGTTTCCGGTCCATCCGCAGACATCAAAGTGGGCAACGCGCTTCCACTGGAAAACATTCCAGTCGGTACGCTTATCCACAACATCGAGCTGAAGCCTGGCAAAGGTGGACAACTTGTTCGCGCAGCCGGCACGGAAGCTCAACTTCTCGGTAAAGAGGAAACCTACGTGGTTATCCGTCTCAGCTCCGGCGAAGTGCGCCGCATCCTGAAAACTTGCCGTGCAACGATCGGTTCTGTCGGCAACGAGGATCACGAGCTCGTGAAAATCGGTAAAGCCGGCCGTTCCCGTTGGCTGGGCAAGCGTCCTGAAGTTCGCGGCGTTGTCATGAACCCTAACGATCACCCGCACGGTGGTGGTGAAGGCCGCGCTCCAATCGGACGCAAGTCGCCTATGTCTCCATGGGGCAAACCAACCCTTGGTGCCAAAACGCGCAAGAAGAAGAAAGCATCGAGCCAATATATTATTCGTCGCCGTACGAAATAATAACCGCTTGAGCGATTGTGCGTGACGTAAGTACGTCACGCTAACGCTTCGAGGAAGGGAGGAGCAGATCCATGGGTCGTAGTTTGAAAAAAGGTCCTTTCATCGACGGGTACCTGCTGAAGAAAGTTGAAGAACTGAATGCAGCGAACAAGAAAACGGTGATCAAAACCTGGTCCCGCCGTTCCACCATCTTCCCGCAATTCATCGGACACACGCTGGCTGTTTATGACGGCCGCAAGCACGTGCCGGTATACGTGACGGAAGACATGGTTGGACACAAGTTCGGTGAATTCGCGCCGACTCGTACCTACAAAGGTCACGACGACGACAAAAAAACGGGCAGACGTTAAGTTGCGTTGCCCTTTCCATACCATCGCTGTTTGAGAGGAGGTACCTGTCATGGCAGAAGCTAAAGCACATGCTAACCAAGTGCGCATTGCACCCCGCAAAGCTCAGCTCGTTATCGACCTGATCCGCGGCAAGCAAGTTGGCGAAGCGATCGCAATTCTGCGCCACACTCCGCGCGCCGCATCCCCGATCGTGGAAAAACTTCTGAACTCTGCAATTGCGAACGCCGAGCATAACTACCAGCTCGACGTGAACAAACTGGTCGTATCCCAGGTATTCGTTAACCAAGGGCCGACTATGAAACGGTTTATGCCGCGCGCTATGGGCCGCGCAAGCCGTATCAACAAACGCACCAGCCACATCACGCTGGTCGTATCTGAAAAATAAGGAGGGATAACGAGTGGGTCAAAAGGTAAATCCGGTTGGTCTTCGCATCGGGGTCATCCGGGATTGGGAATCCAAATGGTACGCCGGTAAAGATTTCGGCGATCTTCTGATGGAAGACGTTCGAGTTCGCGAATTCCTCAAAGGCAAGCTGAAAGACGCTGCTGTGTCCCGCATCGAGATCGAGCGCGCATCCAACCGCGTGAACGTCACGATCAACACCGCGAAGCCAGGCATGGTAATCGGCAAGGGCGGTTCCGAAGTTGAAAACCTTCGCAACGAACTGACTCGCCTGACGAACGGCAAAAAAGTACACATCAACATCTCCGAAATCAAACAAGCCGATCTGGACGCAACGCTCGTTGCCGAAAGCATCGCACAACAGCTTGAGCGCCGGACTTCGTTCCGCCGCGCGATGAAGCAAGCTCTGCAGCGCTCGATGCGCGCAGGCGCAAAAGGAATCAAAACTTCTGTCAGCGGTCGTCTCGGCGGCGCCGAGATCGCTCGTCAAGAAGGATACAGCGAAGGAACCGTGCCGCTTCATACGCTGCGCGCCGATATCGACTACGGCACAGCTGAAGCACATACGACTTACGGCCGCATCGGCGTAAAAGTATGGATCTACCGCGGTGAAATCCTTCCTGTGAAGAAGAAAGCAGCCGTCCAGGAAGGAGGCAACTAATCATGTTGGTACCTAAACGCGTCAAACACCGCAAAGAACAACGCGGACATATGAAAGGCCGCGCTAAAGGCGGCACGGAAGTTCACTTCGGTGAATTCGGCCTTCAAGCGCTTGAGCCTGGTTGGGTCACGAACCGTCAGATCGAATCCGCTCGTATCGCCATGACCCGTTACATCAAACGTGGCGGTAAAGTATGGATCAAGATCTTCCCTTCCAAGCCAATCACCCAAAAGCCTCTCGAGGTCCGGATGGGTAGCGGTAAAGGTAACGTGGAGAAATGGGTTGCCGTCGTTAAACCAGGCAAAGTGATGTTCGAACTTGCCGGCGTATCCGAGGAAATCGCACGCGAAGCATTGCGCCTTGCGGCCCACAAGCTCCCGGTTAAAACGAAGTTTGTGAAACGCGAAGAAGTGGGTGGTGAAGCAAATGAAAGCTAATGAATTCCGCAACCTGACCACTGACGAGCTGAACCAAAAGGTTGCCGGCTTTAAAGAAGAGCTGTTCAACCTCCGCTTCCAACTGGCTACCGGCCAATTGGATAATCCGACCCGCATCAGCGCGGTACGGAAAGAAATCGCACGTGCCAAAACGGTACTGCGCCAAAGAGAACTGGGAATCAGCAGCTAATTCAGTCCTGTGCCTGAACGGCCCAGCCTGAGGAAGGAGGAAGAACATGAGCGAACGCAACAACCGCAAAGTTCAGATTGGCAAAGTGGTCAGCGACAAAATGGATAAAACGATCGTGGTGGCTGTAGAAACCTACAAAAAACATGATCTGTACCATAAACGCATCAAATACACGAAGAAATTCAAAGCCCATGATGAAAACAACACTGCGAAAATCGGTGATACGGTTAAAATCATGGAAACTCGTCCGCTGTCGAAAGACAAGCGTTGGAGACTGGTTCAAGTCGTCGAAGAAGCCGTTGTACTTTAAGACGATTCGGCCATCATGACTGAAAGGAGGACATTTCAATGATTCAACCTTTTACACGCCTTGCGGTTGCTGACAACTCTGGCGCAAAGGAACTGATGTGTATCCGCGTTCTGGGTGGTACGGGACGTCGCGTAGGACACATCGGCGATCTGATCGTCTGCTCTGTCAAACAAGCAACACCCGGTGGCGTTGTCAAAAAAGGCGATGTAGTCAAAGCGGTCATCGTGCGCACGAAGCGTACAGTTCGCCGTAAGGACGGTTCCTACATCGCATTCGACGAGAATGCAGCAGTCATCGTGAAGGAAGACAAGAGCCCGCGCGGTACCCGTATCTTCGGACCAGTTGCCCGTGAGCTTCGTGAGAAAGACTTCATGAAGATCGTATCGCTTGCACCGGAAGTTATCTAATTAACGCCCTGGCGGCGTGATTGAAGTCAAGGAGCAGGAGGTGTAACACATGCCAAAGGTTAAAAAAGTTCTGGAATCCCACAACAACAAGCTGCACGTGAAGAAAGACGATACCGTTATCGTCATCACGGGCAAGGATAAAGGCAAAAAAGGCCGCGTCATCGCAGCTTATCCTCGTGAGAACCGTGTCCTGATCGAAGGCGTTAACATGGTGAAGAAGCATACGCGTCCTTCCCAAGCGAACCCGCAGGGCGGCATCCTCGAGCAGGAAGCTCCGATCCACGTTTCCAACGTGATGCACGTAGATCCGAAGAGCGGCAAAGTAACGCGCATCGGCTACAAAGTGCTTGATAACGGCAAAAAAGTCCGCGTAGCTAAACGCTCCGGCGAAGTTATCGACTAATTACTCTTTACGGAAAGGAGGACCCTTTACCATGGCAGCAAGAATGAAAGATCGTTTTCTGAATGAAATCACTCCTGCTCTTATGCAGAAGTTCAGCTACCAGACGGTGATGCAAGTGCCGAAGATCGAAAAGGTCGTCATCAACATGGGCGTAGGCGAAGCTGTTGCCAACTCCAAAGTGCTTGACGTCGCTGTCGAAGATCTCCGCCTCATCTCCGGTCAAAAACCGGTAATCACGCGTGCGAAGAAGTCCATCGCCGGCTTCAAGCTTCGTGAAAATATGCCGATCGGGGTTAAAGTTACACTGCGCGGCGACCGCATGTACTACTTCCTCGACAAGCTGTTCAACGTTGCCCTGCCTCGCGTACGCGACTTCCGCGGCGTATCGACCAAAGCTTTCGACGGTCGCGGCAACTACACCCTTGGCCTTAAAGAGCAGCTGATCTTCCCGGAGATCGAATACGATAAAGTCGATAAAGTCCGCGGTATGGACGTCGTTATCGTAACGACGGCTCAATCGGACGAAGAATCTCGTGAGCTGCTGACCCAACTGGGAATGCCGTTCGCGAAGTAATCGCGAATCAGGAGGTGTAATACCAAAGTGGCAAAAACTTCGATGAAAGTTAAGCAGCAACGCGCTCCGAAGTTCAAAGTCCGCGCCTACACTCGTTGCGAGCGTTGCGGACGTCCGCACTCGGTTCTGCAAAAGTTTAAAATTTGCCGGATTTGTTTCCGTGAATTAGCATACAAAGGCCAGATCCCTGGCGTCAAAAAAGCCAGCTGGTAATCAGCTTTAGTCGGGAAGGAGGTACACAAGAATGGTTATGTCTGATCCGATCGCAGATATGCTTACCCGTATCCGCAACGCGAATCTTGTTCGTCATGAAACCGTTGAAATGCCCGCTTCGAAAATCAAGAAGCAAATCGCTGATATTCTCAAGCGCGAGGGCTTCATTCGTGACGCTGAATATATCGAGGACAGCAAGCAAGGGATGATCCGTATTTTCCTGAAATACGGCTCCAGCAACGAGCGTGTCATTACTGGTCTGAAACGTATCAGTAAGCCTGGCCTGCGCGTTTACACGAAATCCAACGAGGTTCCGCGCGTACTCGGCGGTCTCGGAATCGCGATTATCTCCACATCCAAGGGAGTTATGACCGACAAAGAAGCACGTCAAGGCAAAGCTGGCGGCGAAGTCGTCTGCTACGTCTGGTAATAAATCGCCACAACGATAGGAGGTGCAACAATGTCCCGTATTGGTCGCAAACCGATTACCGTCCCTAGCGGCGTGAATGTTTCCCTGGACGAAACGGTGATCACGGTAAAAGGACCGAAAGGTTCCCTTAGCCGTCCGGTTCACAAAGATATCAAAGTCAACTTGGAAGAAGGCACGATCCTCGTAGAACGTCCTTCCGACAACAAGCTGCACCGCTCCCTGCACGGCACGACCCGCAGCATCATCGCGAACATGGTCAGCGGTGTAACGGATGGATTCTCCAAGAATCTTGAGCTGGTAGGCGTTGGTTACCGCGCTAGCAAATCCGGTGAGAAAGTCGTCCTCAACGTCGGCTACTCCCACCCGGTTGAAATCGTGCCTGCTGACGGCATCGAGTTCGAAGTGATCGGCAACAACAAAATCACGGTCCGCGGCATCGACAAAGAGCTTGTCGGCGCAACGGCTGCGAAAATCCGCTCCGTACGCGAGCCAGAGCCATACAAAGGCAAAGGCATCAAGTACGAAGGCGAGCGCATTATCCGCAAAGAAGGCAAAGCCGGTAAGAAAAAATAAGCATAAGGCTATGCTTATTGGTATAGAGGTTCATCTATTCAAGAAGGGAGGATCCCTCAATGATCACCAAAGGCGACAAAAACAAAGCCCGTCTGAAACGCCACCTGCGCGTGCGCAAGAAAATCAACGGCACTGTAGCGCGTCCTCGGCTTTCCGTCTACCGCTCCTCCAAGCACATCTACGCTCAGCTGATCGACGATGTGGCTGGAGTAACGATCGCATCCGCATCTACGCTGGACAAAGAGCTTGCTGAGAAAGTGAACAACGGCGGCAACGTCGAATCCGCTAAACTCGTAGGCGAACTGATCGCGAAGCGTGCGAAGGATAAAGGCCATGAGAGCGTCGTATTCGACCGTGGAGGCTACCTGTACCATGGACGGATTCAAGCACTGGCTGATGCAGCCCGTGAAGCGGGTCTCCAATTCTAACTAAAAGGAGGTAAATCGACTTGCGTATTGATGCAAATGCGTTGGGTGAACTGACCGAAAAGGTTGTCCACATCAACCGCGTAGCAAAAGTAGTTAAAGGCGGACGCCGCTTCAGCTTCAGCGCCCTGGTTGTTGTCGGAGACGGCAAAGGACATGTAGGCGCTGGTATCGGCAAAGCAGCTGAAGTACCTGAAGCCATTCGCAAAGGTATTGAGGATGCCAAGAAAAACCTGATCTCTGTTCCGCTCGTGAACACGACGATCCCGCACTTGGTGCTCGGCCACTTCGGCGCTGGTGAAGTTCTGCTTAAACCAGCATCCCAAGGTACCGGCGTTATCGCCGGCGGCCCTGTGCGTGCAGTACTGGAACTGGCAGGTGTCGGCGACATCCTGACCAAATCCCTCGGTTCTTCCAACTCCATGAACATGGTTAACGCAACGCTCGAAGGCCTTTCCCGCCTGAAACGCGCTGAAGATGTTGCCAAGCTTCGCGGAAAAACTGTCGAAGAGCTCTTGGGTTAAGGAGGGGAACACGATGGCTAAATTGCAAGTAACCCTCGTCCGCAGTCTGATCGGCCGCAACGAGAAGCAGCGCGCAACGGTCGCTTCGCTCGGTCTTCGCAAAATTCGCCAGACGGTTGTCCTTAACGACAGCCCCGCTATCCGCGGCATGGTGACTACGGTTAACCACCTGGTTAAAGTAGAAGAAGTATAAGAGCGAGCAAATCGCTATCCATAGACTTTCAAAGAGCAACAAGGAGGTGCAACGAACGATGAAATTGCATGATCTTAAACCAGCTGAAGGTTCCCGCAAGAGCCCGTTCCGTAAAGGACGCGGTATCGGTAGCGGCAACGGCAAAACGGCGGGCAAAGGCCATAAAGGTCAAAACGCCCGTTCCGGCGGCGGTGTCCGTCCTGGATTCGAGGGCGGTCAAAACCCGCTGTATCGTCGTCTGCCTAAGCGTGGTTTCAACAATCCATTCCGCAAAGAGTACGCGATTGTCAACATCGAAGAGTTGAATGTATTTGAAGCTGGCTCCGAAGTAACTCCTGAAGTTCTCGTTGAGAAGGGCATCATCAAAAACCCTCTCGCAGGAATCAAGATTCTCGGCAATGGCGAAGTAACGGTTCAACTTACGGTTAAAGCAAGCAAGTTCTCTCAATCTGCGGTAGAGAAGATCCAGGCTGCCGGCGGTCAAACCGAGGTGATCTAATTGTTCAAGACGGTTTCAAACATTTGGAAAGTGGAAGACCTTCGCAAGAGGATCCTCTTTACCCTTTTCATTTTGCTTGTATACCGCATCGGTTCCTTCATTCCGGTGCCCAACATCGACAAGAGCGTCTTCACAAGCAATAACCAAGGTTCGGATCTGTTCGGTTTGCTGAACACGTTCACGGGCGGCGCGCTCTTCAAATTCTCGATCTTCGCGATCGGAATCATGCCTTACATCACGGCATCGATCATCGTGCAGCTGCTTTCCATGGATGTCATTCCGCGCTTCGCGGAATGGGCCAAGGAAGGCGAGAACGGCAAACGGAAACTGGCGCAGATTACGCGCTATGGTACCATTGTGTTGGGTCTTGTTCAGGGCTTTGCCACGGCAGTAGGCTTCAATCGTCTCACTAACATGGAACTGGTTCAAAATCCGGGCTTCGCTACCTATGCGATGATCGCCGTCATCCTGACGGCCGGTACAGCCTTCCTCATGTGGTTGGGCGAGCAGATTACGGAGCGCGGCATCGGCAACGGCATCTCGGTAATTATCTTCGCGGGTATTATCGCGGCCATGCCGGGCCACATCGGGAAGATCTACACGACTTACTTCGTAGATCAGCCTGGTGAAGTATTCATGGGCGTGCTGAAGGTTCTGGCCATTCTGATTGTGGTTCTGGCCGTGCTCGTCGGCGTCATCTTCGTCCAACAGGGCATCCGCAAGATTCCTGTCCAATACGCCAAGCGTGTTGTCGGACGCAAGATGTACGGCGGACAATCGACGCATATTCCGCTGAAGGTCAATGGCGCAGGGGTTATCCCGGTCATCTTCGCGGTATCGCTGCTGATGTTCCCATCGACGATCGCTCAGTTCTGGTCCGGCCACAGCTGGGCTCAATGGATCATCAACCACCTGAGCTACGACAAGGCGCTCGGCATGGTGATCTATGTTATACTGATTATCGGCTTCACCTTCTTCTACACCTTCGTGCAGATCAACCCTGTACAGATGGCGGATCAAATGAAGAAGAACGGCGGCTATATCCCAGGCGTTCGCCCGGGCAAACCGACCTCGACCTACATTACGCGCGTCATGTCCCGCATAACCCTCTTCGGAGCTCTGTTCCTGGCGGTTATCTCGCTGATGCCGATACTGTTCGGATCCTTGGCCGGCTTGGATCGTTCGATTCAGCTTGGCGGTACTTCGCTGCTGATCGTCATCGGCGTCGCTCTCGACACGATGAAGCAGATCGAAACCCAATTGATCAAGCGTCACTACAAAGGGTTTATCAATAAATAACACTGGGCTTCGAACGGGCGGCTTGCTGGCTCCAGCTGGAGGTAGTGGTCAGCCCGCGCGTGCCTATTGTGCTTAAAGCGAGGAAGACAGGATGAACATTCTTTTCATGGGTCCTCCGGGGGCCGGCAAAGGCACCCAGGCCGAGAGAATCGTAGAAAAGTTCAACGTTCCTCACATCTCCACCGGCGATGCGTTCCGGCTGGCGATGAAGCAGGGCACTCCGCTTGGCCAGAAGGCGAAAGAATTCGTGGATCAAGGTCTTCTTGTCCCGGATGAAATCACCAACGGGATCGTGCGGGAACGCCTGCTGCTGGCTGATTGCGAGAGAGGCTTCCTGCTGGACGGCTTCCCGCGCACTCTTCAGCAAGCTGCAGCGCTTGACGCCATGCTGGCAGAAATGGAACGCGGCATCGATCATGTAGTCAACCTGCATGTCGATCGCGGTCTGTTGCTGGCCAGGCTGACGGGACGCCGCATCTGCAAAACCTGCGGCACCACTTATCACGTGATGTTCAACCCTCCCAAGGTTGAAGGCATCTGCGACAAGGATGGCGGAGAGCTTTACCAGCGTTCGGACGACACCGAGGAGAAGGTCGGTACACGCCTCGACGAGTACATCTCGAAGACGGCTCCTCTTCTGGAATACTACGGCGGCAAAGGCTTGCTGCGCGAAGTGGACGGAGAGAAGGAAATTGACCAAGTAACGGCCGAGATCGTTGCCGCTCTGCGGGGTTCGAACGAATGATAATCTGCAAGTCTGAAGCCGAACTGCGATTCATGAGAGAGGCGGGACGCATAGTAGCCGAGACACACCGTCTTATGGCTGCTTCTGTGCGGGCGGGCATTACGACCCGCGAGCTGGATGATATCGCCGATCGCTACATTCGCAGTCAAGGCGCTATTCCGTCGTTTAAAGGCTACAATCAATTCCCTGGCAGCATTTGCGCTTCTGTCAACGAAGAACTGGTGCACGGCATCCCTGGATCCCGCAAGCTGAACGAAGGCGATATCATCACGCTTGATATCGGCGCTCAGTACGAGGGCTACCACGGGGATTCGGCTTGGACCTATCCGGTAGGGACGGTTACGGATGAAGTCTCCCGACTGCTGGAGGTCACCGAACGTTCGCTGTTCGCCGGGCTTGAACAGGTCAAACCGGATGTTCGGCTGTATACGGTCTCGCACGCCATCCAGAAAGCGGTGGAAGACGAGGGCTTCTCCATCGTTCGCGAATATGTAGGTCACGGAATCGGCCAGGATCTTCACGAAGAGCCGCAGATTCCGAACTACGGCATTCCGGACCGGGGCCCGAGGCTGAAACCAGGCATGGTGCTGGCCATCGAGCCGATGGTGAACATCGGGGAGCGTTATGTCCGCACACTGACGGACAATTGGACGGTTGTAACGGTTGACGGCTCCTGGTGCGCTCATTTCGAGCACACGGTTGCAGTCACGGAGAACGGCTGCGAGATTTTGACGAAGCTGCCGGATTCGGAGTAAGAGGAACTTGGATCCGCTGGCTCAGATCGGCCGTCTTGTCAAAGTGCTTCGAGGCAAGGACGAGGGCAGCTGCGCCATCATCATCGGATTGATCGACGACCGGTTCGTCTTGATCGCCGATGGAGACGCACGGCGCTTCGACTCGCCGAAGAAGAAGAACGTGCAGCATCTTCAGTTACTGCCGGCTCTCAGCAGCGAAGTTTCGGACAGCATGTCCGAGACGGGCCGGGTGACCAATGCCAAGCTTAGATTCGTTATACAGAAGTACGCTGATCGAAAGGAGAATGAGGATGGCCAAGGAAGACGTCATTGAAGTCGAAGGAACGGTTCTTGAACCGCTGCCTAACGCCATGTTCAAGGTTGAGCTGGAGAACGGTCACCAGATTCTCGCTCATGTATCCGGCAAGCTCAGAATGCACTTTATCCGTATTCTGACCGGAGACAAAGTGGTTATCCAGTTGTCGCCTTACGATTTATCCAGAGGACGCATTACCTATCGGAAATAGGACCGCGGGGTTCTATGGAAGAAGGAATCGGGAGGTAATTACCAATGAAGGTCAGACCTTCGGTTAAGCCTATTTGCGAGAAATGCAAAGTCATTCGCCGCAAAGGCAACGTTATGGTCATTTGCGAAAATCCGAAACACAAACAAAGACAAGGTTAAGAAAGGAGGACACTGCCCATGGCACGTATAGCTGGTGTGGATTTGCCGCGCGACAAGCGCGTTGAGATTGCTCTCCAGTACATCTTCGGCATCGGTCAAACGACTGCTAAGAGGATCCTGGCTGAAACTGGCGTCAGCGCAAGCACGCGCGTTCGCGACCTCACGGAAGACGAAGTAAGCAAGCTGCGCGAAGTAATCGACAAGTCTGTTAAAGTAGAAGGCGATCTCCGCCGTGAGATTTCCCTCAACATCAAACGTCTTGTTGAAATCGGATGCTACCGTGGTATCCGCCACCGCCGCGGTCTGCCGGTTCGCGGACAACGCACGAAGACCAACGCTCGTACGCGTAAAGGTCCTCGTCGGACTGTAGCGAACAAGAAGAAATAAGGGGGGATAAAGAACAATGGCTAAACCTAAAAAAGTGGTTCGCACCAAACGCCGTGACCGGAAGAATATCGAATCCGGCGTAGCGCACATCCGCTCGACGTTCAACAACACGATCGTCACGATTACGGATCCGCACGGCAACGCCATCTCCTGGGCAAGCTCCGGCAACCTCGGATTCAAAGGCTCGCGCAAGAGCACGCCTTACGCCGCTCAAATGGCTGCTGAATCCGCTGCTAAAGCCGCTATGGAACATGGCATGAAAGCCGTTGAAGTCATGGTTAAAGGACCTGGTGCCGGCCGTGAAGCCGCGATCCGTTCCCTTCAAGCCGCTGGCCTCGAAGTGAACCTGATCAAGGACGTAACTCCGGTTCCTCACAACGGCTGCCGTCCGCCGAAACGCCGTCGCGTATAGTTCGTCGGTCTGTGGTATCAAATTGCTGCAACTTGTGAATAATGGTTGTGAAGGTTTGGCATACTACATGATTTGACGCCATTGAACGTTATTGATACGGAGCGACGTTTTGAAGGAGGGTACTATAGTGATTGAGATCGAAAAGCCGAAAATCGAAACCGTTGAGCTGAGTGACGACGGAGCTTATGGCCGATTTGTCGTCGAGCCCCTGGAACGGGGTTACGGCACGACACTTGGAAACTCGCTTCGCCGCATCCTGCTCTCGTCGCTTCCCGGCGCGGCAGTGACGTCCGTGCAGATTGACGGAGTTCTTCACGAGTTTTCCACGGTTCCGGGGGTCATGGAAGACGTTACCGAAATGATCCTGAACCTGAAAGGCCTGTCGCTCAAGATCCACTCCGACGAAGAGAAGGTGCTGGAAATTGATGCAGAAGGCGAAGGGAACGTAACGGCGGGCGACATCCGCGCAGACAGCGATGTCGAGATTCTCAGCCCTGATCTTCATATCGCAACCTTGGCTTCCGGCGCACGGCTCCATATGAGGATTTTCGCCAATCGCGGCCGCGGTTATGTGCAAGCAGACCGCAACAAGCGTGAAGACCAGCCGATTGGCGTCATCCCCGTTGATTCGATTTACACGCCAATTACTCGTGTGAACTATAGCGTTGAGAATACACGTGTCGGTCAGGTGACCAACTACGACAAGCTGACGCTTGAAGTATGGACGGATGGAAGCATCCGCCCCGAAGAGGCTGTAAGCCTCGGCGCTAAAATTCTGACCGAGCATTTGGACCTGTTCGTCGGACTGACCGATGAAGCTAAAGACGCGGAAATTATGGTTGAGAAGGAAGAGGACAAGAAGGAAAAGGTTCTCGAGATGACGATCGAGGAACTGGACCTGTCCGTCCGTTCTTACAACTGCCTTAAACGTGCTGGCATCAACACCGTTCAAGAACTGACCCTGAAGACGGAAGAAGACATGATGAAGGTCCGCAACCTGGGCCGCAAGTCTTTGGAAGAAGTTCAGGAGAAGCTCGAAGAGCTGGGTCTTGGCCTCCGCACGGAAGAATAAGCATCAAGGAGGGGAAATCGATGGCATACTCTAAACTGGGACGCGACGCAAGCGCGCGGAAAGCACTGTTCCGTGACCTTGTTACCGACCTGTTCCTGTACGAGCGTATTCAAACGACCGAAGCGAAAGCGAAAGAAGTGCGTTCGATTGCAGAAAAACTGATCACGAAAGCGAAGCGCGGAGATCTCCACGCCCGCCGTCAAGTGGCTGCATACGTGCGCCGCGAAACGATCGACGGAGAGCAAGACGCAATCCAAAAGCTGTTCTCGGAACTTGCGAGCCGCTACTCCGAACGCGCTGGTGGATACACTCGTATCCTCAAGCTGGGACCTCGCCGCGGCGATTCGGCTCCTATGGTCTTCCTCGAATTGGTTGACCGCGCGTAAATAGCACCCGCTGCCGCTGCCGGCGGCAAGCAAAAGGTGGACCTAAGCGGCCACCTTTTTTCTTTTGCCCTCCGGCAGAGCGTGAGCATGCCTTTGACCCCTTTGGGGAACGGTCTATTTTTCGAGTTGTAGAGCAATTTCCAAGAATGAAGGGGCAGGCAGTGAAGCAGAAGAATGAATCGTGGAGAAGCGTCAGCGTTCGCCTTTGAAGCCGGATTTCAACATAAGCATAATCCTATCCAGAAATCGGGCTTCAACAGCGATCGGAACGATCATTCAGCTGCGAGCCACCAGGACTCCTTTATGAATTCATTGGGTTAGCTTGCACTGCAACGAGAACTAGTTAAGGCGGCCAAGGAGAGAAAAGCTTTGAGAAACATACGGATGAAGGTAGCCTACGACGGCACCGCCTACAGCGGATTTCAATCCCAGCCGGGAGGGAATACGGTCCAGGACGTCATTGAGCAGGCTATCGAGGTGCTGACTGATGCTAAAACCCATATCACGGCCTCAGGGCGCACGGATGCCAGAGTTCATGCCTTGGGGCAGGTATTCAACTTTTACACCGAGGCACAGATAGCTGTTGAACGGTGGTCCCTGGCTCTCAACAGCCGGCTGCCGTCCGATATAAGAATCGTGGAGAATGCGGTGGAAGTGCCGCTTGAATTTCACTCCAGGTATGCAGCCAAGCGCAAGACATACCGCTATTCGATCTATACCGGCAAGTTCAATGACGTCTTCCGCCGTAATTATCATTTTCATCATCCAGCACCACAATTGAACGTCGGGGCCATGCGCAGAGCTCTTGAATATATCGTTGGCGAACATGATTTCACCTCGTTCACAACGGTCCATTCGGACAAAACCTCGCATGTGAGGACGATTTACGAGGCGGAGCTTCGGCAGGAGGGCCCTAACCTGGATCTTTATTTGACGGGGAACGGCTTCCTTTACAATATGGTCAGGATCATAACCGGAACTTTGCTGCTCGTCGGCAAAGGCAAGCTGGATCCGGATTCGATGGGCGGAATCATTCTGGCCAAGAACCGTCAAGCAGCCGGCCCAACTGCCGTTCCTTATGGATTGACGCTGGTTGAAGTGGATTATGGAGAGCAATCTTGACTGCTGATGTTTGGAACGGTTTCCTAGGATAGATATACCGGTCTAATATCGTCATTTTATCGTGATTCGATTCCAAAAATCCTTGCACTGGGCGCTCCGTTATTGTAATATATAACTTGTGCTTTCTTATTGGCTCTCCCACAGCCCCGCGTAAGAAAGTCACAACCCGAAAGGCAACACAAGCAACAACCTACCATGATAATTGACCTTGAAACGTGTGTTTCATGATAAATGATCGTAAACATTGAAGGAGGATCCCCTCATGCGCTCCACTTATATGGCCAAGCCTACCGAAGTTCAACGCAACTGGCACATCGTTGATGCTGAAGGCCAAACGCTTGGCCGTCTCGCCAGCGAAGTTGCAAGCCTGATCCGCGGCAAGCACAAGCCGCAATTCACTCCACATATCGACACCGGCGATTTCGTCGTTGTCATCAACGCGGAGAAAATCGTTCTGACGGGCAACAAATGGAACGACAAGAACTACTACCGTCACTCCATGCACCCAGGCGGACTGAAAGTGACTCCTGCCAAGGACCAGCTGATCAAGAAGCCTGAGAGCCTCGTTGAGTACGCCGTACACGGCATGCTTCCGAAGAACCGTCTCGGCAACAAAATGAAGCTGAAGCTCAAAGTATACGCTGGATCGGAACATCCGCACCAAGCACAAAATCCGGTAGCTTACGAGCTGCGCGGTTAATTAGAAGGAGGACCCTACAATGGCTCAAGTTCAATACTATGGAACTGGTCGTCGTAAGCACTCCGTAGCACGCGTACGTCTCGTGCCGGGTGAAGGACGAATCATTATCAACAAGCGCGAAATGGATGAATACTTCGGTCTGGAAACGCTGAAGCTGATCGTTAAACAACCGCTTGCCCTGACGGAAACAGTCGGCAAATACGACGTTATCGTCATCGCGCATGGCGGCGGCACTTCCGGTCAAGCCGGAGCCATCCGTCACGGCATCTCCCGCGCTCTGCTCAAAGCAGATCCGGAGTTCCGTCCATCCCTGAAGCGCGCTGGCTTCCTGACGCGTGACCCGCGGATGAAAGAACGTAAGAAGTACGGCCTCAAAGCAGCTCGTCGTGCTCCTCAGTTCTCCAAACGTTAATATGTTCTACAAGCACCTTTTCCGCTGTCGCGGAAAAGGTGTTTTTTGTAGGTGGCTAGGCAGTGAACCGTTCTATCGCCAAGGCTTACATAAGAAAGGAAGATGGCCAATGAATTCGAATAACCGCAAACCCGTTTACTTCAATCATGACGGAGGCGTCGACGATCTCGTCTCCCTCTTTTTGCTGCTGCAGATGAGCGATGTCGATCTGATCGGCGTATCCGTGATCGATGCGGATTGCTACGTGGAGCCGGCCGTATCGGCGAGCCGCAAGATCATCGACCGTTATGGCGCTCCGGAGCTGAAGGGATTGGAAGTAGCCCGTTCCGATTCCAGAGGAAAGAACCCGTTTCCCAAGGACTGGCGCATGCACGCATTCTATGTCGATGCGCTTCCTCTGCTGAATGAGCGCCCTGAGGTCATTACGCAAGAGGCTGCGAAGCCCGCGCATCTGGATATCGTGGACAAGCTCCAAGCAAGCGAGGAGCCCGTGACGCTGCTGTTCACGGGTCCGCTCACGGATCTTGCCCGAGCTCTCGATGCGGACAGCACCCTTGAAAGCAAAATCGAGAAGCTGTACTGGATGGGCGGAACGTTCCTCCCGGACGGCAACGTGCACGAGCCCGAGCATGACGGCACAGCGGAATGGAACAGCTATTGGGATCCGGAGGCAGCCAAGCGTGTATGGGACAGCGGCATCGCCATCGATATGGTAGCACTGGAAAGCACGAACAAAGTGCCGCTCATGGTGGAAACCCGCAAGGAGTGGGCGCAGAACCGCTGTCATGAGGGAATCGACTTCCTGGGCCAATGTTATGCGACCGTTCCTCCGCTCGTTCACTTCGCCACCAACTCCACTTATTATCTGTGGGATGTCCTGACGACCGCGATCATCGGCAAGCCTGAGCTCGTATCCTCGAGAGATGCGACTTGCGACGTCATTCCTTCCGGTCCGTCTCAAGGACGTACAGTGGAAAAGGAAGGCGGAAGAAAGGTTACGGTCGTGGACGACGTGAACCGCGACGCTTTCTTCGAGTACTTGACGGAGCTTGCCCGCAATGCGGACAAGTACGGAGTCTACCGCATAAGATAGCCTTATCCAATGGATAAGAAATCCTTATGCGGCAAGTAATTTCGGCCTTTTTTGATGAATTAAACAATTGCTCAACGGCAACGTTCCCCGTATAATCATAGTAAAGCATAGTTTTTTACTTGGTATTAATGATTAGGAGGGGAACCACCTTGAACCTTTTGGAGAAAGAAGCCCTGATTACCGAGCAGGCGATTAGGCTGGAAACGGCATCGCCGGAGGAAATCCTCAAATACGCAGTCGAAACCTTCCCGAATATTACTTTTGCCTGCAGCTTCGGAGCCGAGGATGTCGTGCTCGTCGACATGCTGCAGAAAGTAAGCCCGCGGTCGGACATTTTCTATCTGGATACCGACTTCCACTTCGCGGAGACGTATGAGACGCGCGACCGGATGGAAGCCAAATACGGCATCAAGTTCGTTCAGGTGAAGCCGGTGCTCACGCCGGAGGAACAAGCGGCCCAGCATGGCGAGGAGCTGTGGAAGAGCGATCCGAATGCTTGCTGCAACATCCGCAAGGTCGAACCGCTCACCCGCATCCTGTCCCAATACGAGGCGTGGATTACCGGCATCCGCCGCGACCAGGCGCCGACGCGCGCGAACGCCAAGAAGATCGAGTACGATACCAAATTCGGGCTCGTCAAATTCAATCCGATCGCGGATTGGACTTCCGAGGACGTCTGGAACTATATCCGGGAAAACGAAATCATCTACAACCCTCTGCATGACCGCAACTTCCCGAGCATCGGCTGCGAGCAGTGCACGCGCCAAGTCGCTCCGGGCGAGGATCCTCGCGCCGGACGCTGGTCCGGCAACGACAAAACCGAATGCGGACTGCATAAATGAGTCGCGGGGAGGATAAAGACATGGCAAGCATCAAGCCTCATGGCGGAGAACTGGTGAACCGGATCGCCGAGGGAGCCGAGCGCGAGCGTCTGCTGCAGGAAGCCGGGGGCCTTGCGGCTTTGACAGTAGATAATTGGACGATCTCGGATCTGGATCTCATCGGCGTCGGAGCATTCTCGCCCTTGACGGGATTCCTCGGCGAAGAGGATTACCGTTCGGTCGTGGACCGGATGCGTCTGACAAGCGGAATCGTGTGGAGCATTCCGATTACGCTGGCTGTAGACGGAGCCTTCGCTTCCGAATTGTCAACGGGACAGCGTGTCGCTCTCAAGGGCGAGGATGGAGTCGTCTATGCGCTGCTGGATGTGGAGAGCGTCTATTCGGTCGATCAGAATCATGAAGCCATGCAAGTGTTCAAGACCGACGATCTCGAGCATCCCGGCGTCAAGAAGCTCTTTTCCCGGCCGAATACGTACGTGGGCGGTCCGATCACCGTGCTGAACCGGCCGCAGCCGGAAAAGTTCGGCGAGTTTTATTTCGATCCGGCCCAGACGCGCCAGATTTTCGCCGATAAAGGCTGGAAGACCGTGGTTGGCTTCCAGACGCGCAATCCGGTCCACCGCGCCCATGAATTCATCCAGAAATGCGCGATGGAAATTGTAGACGGCCTTTTCCTCAATCCGCTTGTCGGAGAGACGAAATCGGATGATGTGCCGGCCAATGTGCGGATGAAGAGCTATCTGGCGCTGCTGGACAATTACTATCCGGAGAGCCGGACGTTTCTCGGGGTGTTCCCGGCGGCTATGCGCTACGCGGGCCCGCGCGAAGCGATTTTCCACGCGCTCGTGCGCAAGAATTACGGATGCACGCATTTCATCGTCGGGCGCGACCATGCCGGAGTCGGCGATTACTACGGCACCTATGAGGCGCAGGATCTGCTGAAGACGTTCCCGGCGGAAGATCTGGACATCACCCCGCTGTATTTCGAGCACAGCTTCTTCTGCAAGAAATGCGGCAACATGGCCACGAGCAAAACTTGTCCGCATGACAAGTCGGAGCATGTCGCGCTCTCGGGCACGAAGGTGCGCGAGATGCTGCGCGGAGGCATCTGCCCGCCTCCGGAGTTCTCCCGTCCGGAAGTGGCTCAGATTCTCATCGAAGGCATGCAGGAGCAGCCTGCGAACGCGTAAGCCGGACAAACCGGAATGAATGAACGCCCTGTCCCATATAAATGATTAGAGCGCGGATGGCTTGCCACATGAGCCCCGGGCTGCCGATCATGTATGCGGGATGGGGTGTTTTTTTGACAAAAAAAGCGGCCGGAGAAAATAGGCATGGTCTGTACCGCAGCCGCAGGCGCGTCGTCGTCTGGATGAATCCGCGGGGCTGGACCCGGCTGGGCGTCATCGCAGGCATGCTGGCGATCCTCGCTTGGATGCTGACGGAGCAGATGCCGGCGGCCCGCACATGGAGCGACTGGTCGATGCCGCTGAGCGGCAAGACGATCGTGCTGGATGCGGGTCATGGCGGGCCGGACGGCGGCGCGGTCAGCAAAAGCGGCATGGTCGAGAAAGATCTCAACCTGGCGATCGTGCTCCAGCTGCGGGATTATCTGCAGCAATCGGGCGCCCTTGTATACGTGACGAGGGAAGGCGATACCGATCTGGCTTCCCCGGATACGAAAGCCTACCGCCAAAGGAAGAGCGAGGATTTGGCGCAGAGGGTCAAATTCGTGAAGGACCATCAAGCGGATCTTATGATCAGCATCCACATGAACAGCATCCCTTCGCCCAAATGGTCGGGAGCCCAGACGTTCTACTATCCGAACCATGAAGGCAATGCCGCGCTTGCAGCCCTCATCCAGGACGAGATCCGCGTCAACCTGCAGAATACGGAACGCGTGGCCGCCAAGGCTCCCAATACGGTGTATCTGCTCGAAGCCGTCGATACGGTGCCAAGCGCTCTTGTCGAGGTCGGCTTCCTGTCTCATCCGGGCGAGGCTGCGAGGCTTGGCGACGCCGGTTACCAGAAGCAGGTGGCGGCGGCGGTCTATCAAGGCATTCTCCGCTACAGCAGCGGGGAACGTCCTTCCGGCAGCTCCTCCAGCCCGTCTTCGCCGCTCCCTTCTCCAGCGGCAAGGCCGTAGGAGAGGAGAGAAATTCGATTTCATTATGCTATAATGGAATGGATTTATGCGGAAGGTGGAGAGTGGAACATGCTTACACGTGAACTCGTGACAGAGGCCGTCAATTCGGTGACGGCCGCTTTTGCCGCGGACGGGGTTGCCGTCCGCGATATTATGGTGAGGGACGGTCAGGTATCGCTGACCGTCCTCACCCCCGGCGGCGGCGCGCAGCCGCCGCTGGAAGCCGCGCTGCGCGAAGCGCTG